>CAXTXB010000100.1:0-10253 GCA_964247965.1 uncultured Dictyobacter sp.
AAGTGTACGAAATGCAGAATAATGAAAAATGATCTCTACTATCTACCTTTGATTAAATGATGCCGCCGGTGACGCGGATGCTCTGGCCGGTGATCCAGTGGGCGTCGTCGGAGACGAGCAGGGATATGGCGCTGGCGATATCTTCTGGCTTGCCCAAGCGTCCCAGTGATGTTTGGGAGACGAGCTGCTGGACCTGTGCCTGATCCAGAACGAGGCCATCGGTCTCTGTGACGCCCGGCGAGACTGTATTGACCGTGATGCCACGCGAACCAAGTTCTTTAGCTAGCCCCATACTGAATTGCTCAATAGCGGCTTTACTGCCTGCATACGCTCCGCCGGTTGGTATAGCCATAGCCGTGCCACCAGTCGAGATGCTCACAATGCGTCCGTTGTCGGCCAGGTGTAAGGCGGCTTGCTGGAGGGCAAAGTAGACCCCGCGTGTAATGTCGAACATACTGTCATACTCTTCTACAGTCATCTCTGCAGTAGGCTTGAACAGATTTTTGCCAGCCGCGTTGTTGATCAGAATATCAATCTTTCCGAATTGTTGGAGCGTGTGTTCAAAGAGATGGCGTACATCCGCTGCCTTGCGTATATCGGCCTGGAGCGCGATGGCTTTGCCTCCGGCCCCTTCGATGGCGTGTACTACGTCCTCTGCCTTGCTCGCCTGGCCCATATATGTAACGACGACGGTGGCACCATCGTGTCCAAGTCTGAGGGCAATTGCACGTCCAATGCCACGCGATGCGCCCGTTACGATCGCGATTTTGCCTGTAAGTTGTCCCATAATTGAAAGTGTCCTTTCGTATAACCTTTTTTGAATGTGCTGGACTCCTTCGCCTTCGGCCTCGTCTCATTTTTCATCTTTATACTTTTGCTACATTTTTCGGGCTTTGCCCGAAAAATGTAGCAAAAGTATAAAGATGAAGGAAGCGTGTAAGCAGCGAAGCTGCGCAAGATCACTTGCTGAGAAGCCCATATGAAGGGAGTCAGTCCATCTTTTGCATTTTAATTATTGAAAATGTGTATATAGAGAAAGACAAGTACTACCTTGCTTTTCTCTATTCCCCTTGCATCGTGTATAGGTGTACTTTATACTGTAGACTATTAAAAGACAAGTACTTACTTTTTTGTAAGTAGGAGGCACGCGCCATGGAAGAAAGAAAAAGGGACGTTGCGCAAGAACAGCCATCGAAAGGGATTGAAGCGACGTTGAGTGTACTAGGTGGGAAATGGAAGATTTTATTGCTATGGCATCTTATGAACGCACCCAGACGCTATGGGCAACTGCGACGCCTGATTCCAGATATCACTGAAAAGATGCTGATTCAGCAGCTAAGGGAGCTTGAGGCGGATGGAATCATCGGGCGCAACATATTTGAGGAGGTGCCGCCAAAGGTCGAGTACTTCCTGACACCTTATGGAAAAAGCCTTGAACCCGCTTTGCATATACTCTGCTATTGGGGCGATACCCATTTGGAGAATATACAGGAGCAGAAAAACAAAGCCTCCAAAGAAGACAACCATACCGAAAGCTTGGTCTCGGATCGAGAGTGAAGCATAGATCTCATCCTTGATCGGCGATGAACAACTCTGTGAAGATCAAGATAGAAAGAGAAATGTATGCAAGTGAATGCCTCCTCTCCACAGTATGAAGTTCAAGTTGAGCGACGAGTTCCTATCCCAATGGCGGATGGAACAATTTTGCGTGCTGATGTATATCGACCTGCTAAGCCTGGAAGATACCCCGCTCTGGTTGAGCGCGTCGCCTATGAGGTGGCAGAACGATGTCAGTACTCTGGCGAGTATTACGCTAGTCGTGGTTATGTTGTTGTTGGACAAAACGTGCGAGGCCGCTTCAACTCTGATGGTGATTTTGCGCCTTTTCGTGACGACGCATGGGGTAATCATCGTGATGGATATGATACGATCCTTTGGATAGCGAAGCAGCCCTGGTCAAATGGGGCAGTGGGAATGCTGGATGGTTCCTATTCAGGAGGAACACAATATTTGCTGGCTCCAACGCAGCCTCCACCTCTTAAAGCACTCTTTGTGCGTGAGGGGATGTCGGATATTTATCGTGACTTCACCTTCCGCGGAGGGGCTTATCAATTAGCACTGCATAGAGGATGGGCTATCAATGAGACCTTGTCGCCGATTCAGCAAGATCAATCGTCAGAAATGGTTACAGTTCGCCTTCGATTAGAAGGAGCTATTCAACATATAGAGCAATGGTATAGCCATCTTCCACTCAGATCATGTCCACCTTTAGAAGGAATAGCTGATTGGTATTTTGAAGATCTTAGTCATCCAGACGATGGAGCGTATTGGTGGCCTATTAATCTTTCTCAACATTTCCACGAGGTAGATGTACCGATTATGCATCTAGGAGGTTGGTTTGACTGTTTTCTGGATAGCACCCTGCGTTGCTTCCAGGGCATACAAGCATATGGAGAGACGGAGAACAGCCGAGTAAGTCAAAAACTGATCATTGGTCCCTGGATACATGGTCCTGGTCGAGTTGGAGCAAGCAACGTTGGTGATCTCGACTTTGGAGCAGAAGCTACATTTGACCTGTCCGCATATCGCCTTCAGTGGTATGATTACTGGCTGAAAGGAGCAACCGGCGCTCTGGACGGTTCGCCTGTACGTCTCTTTTTAATGGGTGCCAATCGCTGGATTAACGCAGAGACCTGGCCTATTCCAGGCATAATCTATCAACCACTTTATTTGCGGGCAGGCACAGGGCAGACGAGTAGCTCGCTTAACAATGGGAACCTCTCGTTTGAACAGCCTCACGAAGACGAAACGCCCGCTAGCTTCCTTTACGATCCCATGAATCCTGTTGAAAGTTTGCTCACGTATCCGCATCTAGGGCCAAAAGATCATCGGCCGGTCGAGGGGAAAATGTTGACCTACACCCTCCCTTTACTCGAACATGACTTAATCGTGATTGGACCAGTGAAAGCTATCTTGTACGCGAAGTCTTCAGCGCCTGATACCGACTGGATCGTACGTCTTTGCGATGTCTGGCCCGATGGACGCTCTATGTCCGTTTGCGATGGAATTCTTCGAGCCAGATATCGCAGCTCTTTTCTGCAACCTGAACTGATGCAGCCGGGACAGGCTTATCGCTTTGAGATCGACCTGTGGGCTACTGCACAAGTATTTCAGGCCGGGCATCAGCTCAGAATCGAAGTAACGAGTAGTGATTTCCCAAGGTATGACCGAAATATGAATACAGGAGAGCCTTTTGGTAGCGAGGTACAGGGTCAGGTTGCTCACAACGTGCTATTCCACGATCAAGAACACGCGTCTCACATCCTCTTACCAGTCAAGCTTGAGTAGGATGATAGTGCGTGAGGGGAGACTTCCATCCCCTCCACATTCTCATGCACCAGGAAGGTGGATACGAAAAAGGGAATCAGTGTGAATCAAATGGAGGCCTCTCTTGCCTGCCCGCGTTGGTGCCCCAGGCGGTGACCATCTCCCAGTTCACAACAAAGTCTGGTTGCTGCATCTCTTTGAGGGCTTGCTGGTAGATCTGCTCGTAGTCGTCGGGGACCTGGGTCCATTTTCGCAGGAAGGGCAGAATTATGCGAAAGGCTAGCTTGATATCTCCGGCAAAGCTTCTTCCTTCGGGCGTGCTGGCGGGAAATTCTAGCAAGAATATGCAAACTCTTGTATACTTATATTGCGAGAAAGCTCTTTTTGAAGAATGTGGAAGGTTAGAAAGACCTATGAGTCAATCATTACCCGATGACGAACAACTGCGTAACGATGCACAACTGCGCGCCTTTATCAATCGTGAGCTGCAGGCGCGCTTTGCTCCGGAGGATGGAGTTCTGCGTAGCTCAAGGGCGCGGGCGGAGGCCGAGAATGTTCCTGCGATCCAGATCTCGCCGCTGCAGGGCAAGCTTCTGCAGGTTCTGGCACTGGCCTGCCGAGCTCGCAAGATTCTCGAAATCGGAGCCCTCGCCGGCTATTCGGGGGTCTGGTTGGCGCGTGGATTGCCCAGAGATGGCAAGCTGATCTCGCTGGAGATCGATCCCCGGCATGCAGAGATCGCCCGCGCAACCTTCGCCGCCGCCGGCCTCAGCGACCGAGCCGAGGTACACGTTGGCCCCGCACTCGCCCTTATGCACACTCTTACGCCCCAGGCCCCCTTCGATCTGATCTTTATCGATGCCGACAAAAGAAATAATCCTCAGTACCTCGATTGGGCCCTCACCCTGAGCCGGCCAGGATCGCTTATCGTCGCCGACAACGTCATCCGTCGTGGGCGCGCCCTCCAGACACCACCGCCCGACGAGAGCGCCGCCGGTGCCGCAGAATACACGCGCAAGATCCTTGGGCACCCACGGCTGGTCAGCGTGGCCTTTCCTATCATCACCGAAGTGTCGTCAAGCGCTGATGACGGTATGGACGGTATCGCTATCTCCGTGGTTCTGGAATAATCACTACCGTTATCCGAAACTTGGACAAATAGGACATGCCTACTTCCCCGGTTCGGTTGCTCTTTCAACCAGGGCCGTTTCACTTCGCATTGCTGAGAAGTCAGAGCACCTCTGTCCAGAGCCGTCAATTCCCGCGTAACTCGCGGTACTCAAGAATTCAAGGTACGCCAGAAGCTCAAGGTTTCTGGCCGCATTCAGGTCTCTGTCGATACCCAGTCCACATTCCTGGCACACAAAAATCCGATCAGCAAGCTGCAAATCCGCATGATACCACCCACAGCCGGAGCACGTTTTGCTGGATGGTTCCCATCGGGAAACGACATGGATCGGTATACCAGCTTGCTCAGCTTTGTAGGTCAGTTGCCTGCGAAATTCGGAGAGACCCATATCCGCAATGGCACGGGCCAGTTTACGGTTCTTGAGCATACCTGAGACGTGAAGATCCTCTATGCCGATGACTGCGGGCCGCTTCTCTGCTGGTTTGGTTTTTGCCACTAGAGAAGCCGTTGCTTGGTGCAGAGCATCTTCACGGACATGGGCAATCTTGGCATGCATCTTTGCCAGTTTTCGTTGGGCTTTTTTGCGGTTCGCTGAGCCTTTTTGGGTGCGTGAATGCCACCGGGAAAGCCGTTGCAATTTCTTTAATCGCGTGCGCATGGCTTTAGGATTGGCGATCTCACGGCCATCGGAAACAACCGCGAGTGTTTTCACTCCCAAGTCGACGCCAATGACGGGGCCAAGCGCGGGCGTGGGGGCTTCGCCCTGCGTTTCGACTTGGATGCTCACATACCAACGGCCAGCTTGTTCTGAGACCGTGGCCTGAGCCACTTTTGCGCCTATGGGCAGATAGCCATGCTCTTTGAGACGAAGCTTGCCCAAGCGCGGAAGCTGGATGCTCTTTTCAAAAACATGGAGAGTGCCCGTCAACCGGAAACTCCCCATGCCTTTTTTACGACTCTTAAACTTGGGATACCCACACTCGCCATGAAAGTGTCCCTGCTTTTTGAGCTTGGTTTTGCGGAAAAAGTGCTTGAAAGCATCGTCCAGGTCAATCAGGGCCTCTTGAGGAGCACACTTCGAGCACGCATACATCCAGGGATAGTCGGTGGCTTTGAGCGCATTCAATTTTTTGTGCAGTTCCATCGCCGAGGGCATACGATTTCCAGCAGCACGAGCTTCTTGTTTGCGGGCCAGTCCCCAATTGTACGCAAATCGGCTCACGCCCGCATGCTTCAAGCAGAGCGTCCGTTGCGCATTGTTGAGGTCTACTTCTGTTTTGTACCCGCGCATGCCCATCTCACGCTTCCTCTGCTTTCATGACTTCTTCTACGCACTGTTGAATACGTTTCGCCTTGCGACGAGAACCGCGCCGTCCGTAGATACGAGCGGCCATGCTGGTAATGATGCTCACAAAATCGCTGACCAGATCGTCTTTCGTCTCGTTGGGAAACACCGCCTCGATGTGGCGTCCCTGAACTTGCATGAGCGTCGTGATATAGTTCCAACCGAAGCGCGTGCCGCGATCCCGATACTCCACAATGATAGTCCCAATGCTTGGGTCAGCCAAGAGTTTGAGAAACTTCGGGCGGCTGTCATTCATGCCAGAAGCAATCTCAGTGACTTCTTTGGCGACTTGATAGCCACGAGCGGCGGCGTAATCGCGCAACCGTTGCACCTGACGCTCTAAGTCGCTTTTCTGATCGGTGGAAGACACCCGCGCATACAAGGCAATGCGTCCGGTACCTCCTTTTTCGGCTATCGGGTCACGCACAACGACCATGCCGGTAGGAGTTTGGTAGGCATCCAGGGTGCCTGCTTTGTACCACCTCCACGCGGTCTTGTAACTTATTCCGGTTTTCTTGGCATACTGGCTTAATTTCATGTCTACATTTTACCGTGAAATGTCCACGTATGTCAATGAAATTTAAAAAGTTTTATCGCCCTCTTTTTTGCCTCTACCGGATTTCTGGCGAGCCGCCAGACTAGGCGCACTCTTTCCGGGACCTGTGCAGGAGCAATTACGGCACTGCTTGGCATAGGGATTGCCATGCTCACTTTTTTCGTAGTTGATAACGCCTTTCTTGATCTTGTCAGTCAACAAGCAGGCAAAATATATGGGTTTCACCACAGCAATTTGCAGACGATGCGTGAGTATATCAATGCTGGATCGCTCTCTGGTGCGATCTTTGTGCTCCCCGTCATAGCAGGAGTGGGAGCGGCATGCGGAACGCTTGGTGCATCTGTACAGACCGTTTTTTCTCGCCTAAGCAAGGAACCCGATCGATAAGTTATTATTCAAGGAAAGATCAGCACGTATGGCACAACCCACCTTGCAGAGCAAAACGCAAGCTTTGAGGATTTTCTGCCTTTGTTTGAGAAGCAAGCGGGCGGCGAAGAAATCGCGAAAGACGCAACTTTTTAGCAACGTTCAAATACGTCAGAAAAAGGAAACTCTTTATGAACATACAATCCAGGAAAAGCAATCTCTGGCAGGTTATAACGTGTGGTGTCCTCATCGATCTTGCCCTGGTTGGATTGAGCCTTGTATTATATCCTTCCCTGCTTAGTGGTGGACAGCTCATCACAACGACAGCATGTCTGGCTTCGCTACTTTTATATGGATGTTTCGGCGTAGCACTTCCTCTCCGCGCCAGCCCAATCGTCGTAACAGCTTTGTGGGGAGGGATGGTCTTTGGCTTGTTCATTGGAATCATCTTTATCGCTGATCTCATCGTGGAAGACTTCATCAACATGAGTAGTCAGGTAGATGCCTTCTCCACCCTCGGTTTCATGTTCCTCATTTTTCTCCTCTTCGGTGGAGCAGGGGCGTATGGGACGTACAAGACGGGCCAGGTCCGTTTAGGGGTGCTCGCGAGCATCTGGAGTGCCATGCTTGGCGTATTGATCGTTATACTGGTCGGGTTCGCACTCTGTTTTCTCTTCATGCAGCGGTTGGAATACATCCTTGCTTCGGACTATGCCCACAGTGGGATGGGTAGCCCGCAAGCTTTCACGTTCTTTAGTGCACTGGACAATGCTTCAACGCATCTCCTGGAAGCTCCCATTCTCGCAGCTATCTTTGGGAGTATAGGCGGCCTGATAACGAAAAGCCTCAACTCATTACGAGGACGACACTCATTATCTGCCAGAGGGAATTAATACCCTGCAGAGCTAATGCTTATCATTGCAGGCCGGAGAGGCGGAGTAACTATTTTCGGTAATTGGACCACGGACGGAATAAATACGCATCAACGTAAGGATGCAGCGGCACAAATCTTTTCGCAGGGAAGCATGACCGCAAGGGTTTGTCGCTACGCGGGAGGGGCGATTGAGGTGGGCTAGAGCACTATTTCCTCTACTGTGGAGGGTTGTTGCTTCGCCTCCTCGCCGGCTGCCGTTTCTTGTTTTCGTGATTTTAGGAAAAGGGCCAGAACGATGGTGGTTGCCAGGACACTGCTTGCAAAGAAATAGAATTGATGTAGTCCTGCAATTGCGTTTGATTGTGAAGCGATCATACTTCCCGCAAGTGGCACACCAACCGTCTGGCCCAGGCTATTTCCGATGCTGAGGATGGCAAGACTTGAGGCGCGTTGCTCGGGCGGAGCCTCGTTGATGGTGATATAGCGTATTGGGGTTCCAAGGAAAGAGGCAAGACCAAGACCCGCTACGGAGAGGGCAATGATAAATGTCCAGAAGGCTCCCGGCGGCACAATCGAAAGCAGATACAGGGCGATGGTTGAAAGCGATGCTCCGATAATGACAATGAGCTTTGCTCCGATTCGGTCAATGAGTACACCAACCAGGGGAGTTGCGATGAGCAGCATCAACGCTGATACGGTTACCATACTCCCTGCTCGATCTGGCTGGTAGTTGAGCACATACTGAGCTAGAACAGGGACAAAGATGATCGTCACGATGCAGATACCAGCCGCGATACTCAGGAGACCCGCAATGACGATTTGACGGCGCATAAAGAGGCGTAGATCCAGGAGCGGGTCAAGCGCACGTTGCTCGATGAAGAGAAAGAGCACAAAGAGCACGAAAGCAGTGAGGAAGTAGGCGCCAATGGGCCAGCTTGTCAGACTGCGGAAGGCATCACGAAGATTGAGCTGTGTTAATCCATAGACGAGCGAGAAGAGCGCGAGGCTGAGGACGAGCGCCCCTTGCCAGTCGAATGGCGTAACCGTGCTTTTCCGTCGTCCCTCAAAGCGAGATGCCAGGATCATGACTGTGCATGCCAGAGGAATATTCAAAAAGAAAATGTCACGCCAGCTTGTGACGAATCCTAAGAAGGTGTGACCAGCGGTCAGCCATCCTCCCACATTTGGTCCAAGAACGGCCGCAACGCCAAAGAGGGAACCGATAATTCCAAGCGCCATACCACGCCGCTCTTGAGGAAATATATCTCCGACCACCGCGCTGGCAACGGGCAGTACTCCACCCGCTCCCGCCGCCTGTATAGCACGACCAAGCAAGAAAACAGGCAGAGAAGATGCAAGGCCGCAGATCAAAGATCCCAGTCCAAAAAGCCCGACGCAGGTAACATACACCCATGTACGCCCGTAACGATCAGAGATTTTTGCCGTCAGAGGCTGACTGACAATATAGACCAGCGTATAGGTTGTAAAGACCCAGGTGATCGTGTTGCTTGTCGCGCGAAACGTTTGCTGCAACGTCGTGAAGGCCGGCGAGACTATGGACATGTCCAATGCGCCCATAAACACACCGAGCGCAAGAGTTACAAGTATAAATGTCTGTTTCGTCATTCTTTTCTCCTACTGAACCGTAAAGGGTGTAATCATACCCAGCGAGAGTTGAGATTTACCCGTTTTCTCATCAGGAATAAAGCTGAATATCGCGTAGTTTCCTGGATCAAGGCGAATTTTGATCCACCCGACTCCACCAGAGGCAATCGCAGCAAGTCCTCCTAACTCCTCAAAGGGTGGAGGCCCCGAGGGTGACTGAAAGAATGCTGGAATGTCCTGTACACTCTTCCCCTGGTCGAGTTTGACGATATTCATCTCATGCAGCTCAGAGCCCTGATTCACTACTTGTAAAGTAAGAGCTTTAGACTGTGTGACTATGCGGGGAAGATCGTAGCTGAAGTCCTTCATGATGACCTTTCCATCTGCCTGGACGCTGTTCTGCTGGCTTTGCCCTGAAGAGACGGTGAAAAAGTGAATCATGCCTTTGTTTACATGAGGAATCCCATCTTGCCCAACGACAAAGCACAGCAGTACATATTGACCTGCGGTAAGATTCAAAAACGTCTCTTGCCCGTAACCTGGTGAGACAGTATCGGGTCCACCGGCAAACGTCAGCAATGAGAACGCTGCGGCCTGATCTTTTTTCGTGACTAATCTATCGATAATCTCGTTTTGTGTCACTCCAGCGTTGAGACGCGCAACCTGCGCCTGGTGAACTTCTGATCCGTTATTGACCATCGCGATATCGACCAGCCCCGCCTGAACGCTGAGTGCGTCGGGCATGATATAGGCATAGTTAATGGCCGTAATGGAGATCGTCGGGATGGATGGCGAACTGATAGGGCCGGGCTTCACAATGCTGCTCGGAGATGCGTTATCTCCACAGCCAGAGAGCGTCCCTAGTAATGCTATGAGCAAGAAAGAAACTGCCAGGCGTCTGCCGTATGTGGTTAAACTGTTTCTATAAAACATATAATTGCCTCCTTTTTTATGCTCTTGCCAACGACCGGCTAGCTCCGCGTAGCGACAATCCCTTGCGGTTGTCGTGGTAGGCGAAGGTTGAGACCAGTAAGCACGACAACCGCAAGGG
>CAXTXB010000100.1:10263-12958 GCA_964247965.1 uncultured Dictyobacter sp.
ATGCCAGAGCACTACTTCTGTCCAGTTGCAATAGTCGATGATGTATCTGACAATAGGTCAGGCTTTTGTGTGGCTACGTGAACCGATTCGACGCGTCCTGGCCACCAGTTCCATTTTCCCAGGAGCACGACCAGGCCGGGCACCAGGAGACCGCGCACGATGAATGTATCCATGAGAATTCCGACCGCGACGCAGACGCCCAGCTGGTAGAGAATGGTCAGCGGCAAGGTCGCCAGCACTAGGAAGGTTCCCGCCAGGATGAGGCCAGCGGACGTGATGACACCACCCGTACGCGAAACAGCAAAGGGAACGCCTTGCTCAAGTCCACGCCGCTGAGCTTCCTCCCGCACACGCGACATCAAGAAGATAGTGTAGTCCGCGCCGAGCGCAACGAGAAAGATGAAGGTGTAGAGCGGGATGGCGTAGTTGAAGCCATCCTGCCCCTGAATACGCTGGAAGAAGAAAGAACACACACCAATGGCCGCTAGAAAGTTGAGCGTGACGGCAGCGAGCAGGTACAGTGGAGCAACCAGGCTGCGCAGCAATAGGGCTAGCACGAGAAACACCAGTACCAGCACTGTCGGCACGATAAGCAATGTGTCGCGCTGATTGTAGCTAAGCGTATCGGCCTGAAGTGAGGTCTGTCCAGCAAGATGGAAGCTAGCGCTCGTGGCCGCATCTGGCCCAAGCCCATTCGACGAGAGCGCGTGCGTCAGCGCGGACCGTAACGAGGGAATGCGATCAATTGCCGCTAGCGAGTATGGATCGTCCTTGAGTGTCACCGACAGTTGAAGGGTGCTGTTATCCGGTGAGATGTCCTGGGTACTAGCCGCATAGGCTCCAAGTGTCGCAAAAAACTGAGGAGTTCCTGGCGAACAAGAGGGTCCAGTGCAAGGAGGAAGCGTGGTCCCCGTTCGAATGGCAGTGCGTAGAGCGACTGGCAGCGCAGCAATATCCGCTTGAAGCGTCGCAGCGTCAACCGTTGGAGGATTCCCATCGGGACGAGTAGGTCCCATCACGGTCACAATCCCCGGCACCTGCTGTAGCTCGGCAGTGACTGCATCAATTTGAGCCAGGTGTTGGTAAGCATCAGGAGTTGCACCATGCAGTTGAATGAGAACCGTCGTAGGCGCAAGTGTACCCGCAGGAAAATGCTGCTGCAAGAGTGCGAAGCCACGACCAGAATCGGTAGGAACACGCACAGCGGCGAGGAGGTTAAAACTAGGCTGTGAGCCAATATTGCCAAGAGCCAGAACGACGAGGGCGGCTGTACTCCCTAGAACTGCTGCAACACGATGCCTGACCGTCCACTGTCCCAATCTTCCCCAGAAACCCCTCAGAGAGACCGTTTGTGTGGCAGCTAACTGCTCTGACTGTTCTGATTGTTCCGGCTGATAGCGCGGCACAAACGGCCAGAAGGCTGCACGCCCTAACCACACGATAAGCGCAGGAACCAGTGTGAGACCAGCCAACAGCATGACGATGATCGCAAGAGCAAGAGTTGGACCAAGCGATGTATAGAGGCCAAGTGCCGCAAAGAGTAAGGTCAGCAACGCGAGAATGACGGTAGCCGCACTCGATGCAATCGCCTCACCAACCGCACGCATGGTGATTCGCATGGCAACATGTTTGTCCTGCGTCTGCTTCAATTCCTCTCGGAAGCGTGAGGCAATGAAGATGCTATAGTCGGTACCCGCTCCAAAGAGCAAAACCGTCGCGATCTGCCCCGACATCTGACTCACAGAGAATAGGTCCGCTCGCGCACCAAAGGCGAGCAAAGCGTTAACCACCTGGAGTGCAACGCCAACCGCAAAAAGCGGGAGCAGTGCAAGAAGAGGTGAGCGGTAGAGGACAACAAGCAATACAAACACCAGACCAATCGTCGAAAGGAGCAAGGCAACATCAACTGAACTGAAGACGCCCGTGAGGTCAGCAACAATGCCAGCCGGACCAGTTAGATAAGCATGCTAACGACTCAGGACCGTGACATTCTGTAGGTAGCGACGGATACGCTGCACTTTGTGAAGTGTGCCTGGATCAGACGCTGAACCGTTCAGAGCTGCAATCATTGTCATCGTGGTGCCATCCGTTGAGATTAATTGCGAGATGGCCTGTGGAACGGTAAACACCGAGAGTACCGAACCAACAAACGCAGGATGTTGTTGAGAGAGCAGCCAGTCACTTACTTGTTTCAGACGGATACGATCATCCACACTGAGCCCATTGGGATCATGAAAAACCAGGATAGCCGGTGTACCACGGCTGTTAGGGAACTCCTTGAGCAAGAGCCGTTGAGCCACCTGTGAATCGGCATCGGCGGGAATGCTTTGCCCTATGTTGTTGTCATAGAGAGTCGCAAGCTTAGGAGCTATGCCCGTGAGCGTACCAGCGATGACAAGCCAGAGCAACAGCGTGACAAACTTGCCTCGACGGGACGTAGATGCGTCTGTGAGAGCATGAATAATACGTGTGATCATATAAAAATCTCCTCAAATGTGTCATATATGTACAAATGATGGGAGAGGGTATCGATATCAACGTGTAGTACAGCCATAGAAAGAATTGAAACGTTATCGAGCAACGAGTACCTGTATCGTTGGACTATCAAGTGCAATGTGACCGATGACAAAAGCGACAAGACCAATCATGACCCAGAAGTGCCAACGTCGTACCACCCGCCGCAGAGAGAGTTTGG
>CAXTXB010000101.1:0-12820 GCA_964247965.1 uncultured Dictyobacter sp.
CCTGCACTGAGCTCGCGAAGAGCATCGTGACACTAATTTGGCCCAAACTTAGGCTCAGCGCAAAAATTAGAAAAATGCAGAAATGTAAAAAACATTAATATTACTTATAAAAAGCAATAAATGAAAAAAGGCGAGCGCCGAAGGCGCGAGAACGCGAATATGGTGCTCGTTCGATTCTCTCTATTTTATAGAGGATAACCCTTTACTCCCTGTAATCCTTTAAGGCAGGAAATTTCACCTGTCATGTTATCCAGATGAGCGGCAAGGAGTCGACTGACGACCCAGTAAAGCGTTGGCTGACCCATCCCAAAGGCGGTCAGGTCAATGATGCGCTGCGCATCCTCCTCTTTGAGTGAGGCGAGATAAGCATCGGTATCCGCCGCAACCGCAGTACCATATTCGCGCAATGCGGTCAGGTCTACCGTTACTGTCCTTGTCCATTCTCTGGTTGCCTGCAGTTGAGGATCGCTGATCCCTGTTTTTCCCGCCCATGTGCTGGCAAACAAAGGAGCGCCTCCCTGAAGGACGGCATGAACAATTCCATCTTGACTTGCCAGTGCATGAGCATAGATTGATCCAAGGGGATTGGCGACGCCCGGCGGTAGCCAGCGTGCTTGTTCTGGTGTGACATCCGCGGCTGTGACTTGTAGAAAGTTATTTGCATCTCTTACCTGTTCGCGCAATAGTGAGGCTATGTTCATTATAAATCCCTCTCCTTAGACTTTCTCGTCTATTTCAAGTATGCAAGAGATCCTGTTTCGTGTGAGATGCCATTGCATCTCTTTTTCTCTTGTTGATACAAGCATACAGAAAGATATGGGGAGATGGCGTCCCCAAATGTGGGGAGAAGATTGGGTACTTTTTTCGATAAGATATGTATGGAGAAAGAACGTGTGCCTATTCTGTTCCTAGTAGGCCAAGTTCTTTAGCCTTCTGTACGGCTTCTCTGCGTGTATGGGCATCAAGTTTACTGTAGATGCGCTTGATATGGGTGCGAATGGTGCTTACTTCTACAACGAGTTCAGCGGCTATTTGTGGAATAGCTAGCGATGTGTTCAGCAAGCGCAGCGTCTTCCACTCCTGTCTGGTGAGAGAATCCTTCAAAAAGGGAGACGAAAAAGAGGGGAGGCGTTCATGATCCTTCTCGTAGTGTTCCTCGTGCGAAAAGGCTGCAAGTAAGATCGCGCAATAATCGGGTGCAATTCCTTGTATTATAGCTTTCCGCAGCAGCGACGCCATAGGTTCACCTTCGTCGACAAAGGGGCGAACATATGCCTCTGGCTCAGCCAGGGAAAGTGCCTGTTGTAGGGATAGGAGAGCGAGCGGTATATCCCCCTGTAACTGATCGACCTGTGCCTGGAGGATAAATATTTCCAGGACGCGACTCTTTCGCCCGGCGGTCTGGGCCGACTCAAGTAAGAAGGATAAAAACCGTTTCGACTCACTGAACTGTTTCTGATCGCCTTGCTTGCGAGCCCGCGCGATAAGAATGCGTGCCAGCGCGAGATACTCC
Source organism: uncultured Dictyobacter sp. (assembly GCA_964247965.1). GTDB lineage: Bacteria > Chloroflexota > Ktedonobacteria > Ktedonobacterales > Ktedonobacteraceae > Dictyobacter. The sequence goes on from CAXTXB010000101.1 coordinate 1,514, forward strand.
ATCTCATCGGAACAGTTGAAGTCTTCGTACGAAGAGAGGATCTCTCTCCAATCTGTTGCCCAGGAGAGAGCCGCGGCCACATTTTCTTGAGCTAACCATAGTCGCACATGAGCAGTCTCCAGGCGGGGTACGGGAAAAGGAATTTGACTTGTTCGCCCTCGTTCTTCAAACTGCCCTGCCTCTTCAAGCAACGCGTGAGCACCGGCGACATCGTTCTGAAGAGAGCGTATGCGGGCTAAACGAACGAGACCCGTGAGCACCACTCCTGCCCACGCGTCGAATGGGCGGCAGCGTTCAATCCCTTCTTCTAAATACGCCTCCGCCCTTTGTAGCTCGTTCCGCTCAAGGTACACCATTGCGACACTCACACACATCATCCCAATTTCAGGTCCATCATGCTTGTCAGGGAAATGAAGCAGGCGCTGAAAAGCTCTCTTTGCCCGATGGAGTTGACCCTCTACCAGGAGTACTTCAATCAGATTCGCACTGAAGAGAGCTGCAAAATATCTATTTCCAACAGTTTGACAAAGAGCAATGCTTTGTGTCAAGAGGCGACTGACGGTGGCGATATTTTGCTCGGAAAAGGCAGACATCGCGGTTGCAATGGCTCGCATAAGCAGATCAGTTTCGGGAAGCCGTTCAAGGGCGTGGTGACAATGAAGCAAAGCAAGAGAGCTGTTGCCTTGCTGGTTTAGAAGCCTGGCAGTGAGAATATCATGCTCAGCCAGCATACGTTGTCGTGCATCATTAGAAATCTCGTATTGGGAGTCTGACAAGAGCGAGGGAGAAGTTTCCTCTCCTCCGAGAAGGGCTGCGGCGCCCTGAAGACGTGAAGCAATCAGGTGATTTCGATCAGTATACATTTCGGAGAGGACCCAGGCGTGGGTAAGACAGAGACGGGGACTACAACGCACGATATGTTCAGGGAGCTGCTCGAACCAGTGTAATAGAGTGAGCATGTCGTTGCGTTCCCAAAAGAGCCTTTCAGCGTGCATTTCAATCAAACGTGCTGTATGTTCATTATCCTGAGCTGCCAGTAGATGCTTCACTGCCTCATCGATCATCCCTTCTTGCACGAACCAGGTAGCAACTCGTTGATGAAGTTCGGGCGTAGCTCGACCCCGTTGACGACGTAAGACATCAGTAAAGAGATGATGATAACGATACCAATGATGCTCAGCATCCAATGGAACAAGGAAGAGGTTCGCCTGTTCGAGTGTATTCAGAATGTCTTGACTCGCTGGGAAGGTCTGACTTGTCATGCGGTCATCTCCCTCCCCTGCCTGCATCAGTACATCACAGAGGGGAGCACAGAAGCGGTCCACAATGGATGTTTGGAGCAAAAACGCTTGAATATGGTCAGGTTGTCGATGAAAGACCTCTTCGAGCAGATAGTCAGCGATATCACGATGATTACCAGCGAAGGCAGCAAGAAAGTCCGAAGTTTGAACTGCATCCAATCCTTGGAGAGCCTGGGCCGCCAATTGTAAACCCGCAACCCATCCCTCGGTACGCTGCTCCAGTACATCAATGTCTTCGGTCGACAAGTGAAGTTTCATAAATGTATTGAAAAAAGCTGTCACCTCCGGTACTGTGAAGCGCAGGTCGCTTGCCCGTGTCTGTGTCATCTGTCCTTGAGCCCGCAGACGTGCCAGAGAAGCGATTGGAGGAAGAGTACGACTACTCAGGACGAGATGTATCTGCGGAGGGAGATAATCCACAAGAAATGTAACCGCTTCGTGAAGAGCGGGAGCTGTGAGAACATGAAAATCGTCAAGGACGAGGATGAAAGGAGTATCTAATATCTCGATCTCATGAATAAGATGAGTGAGAAAAAGAGGAATATTTGGAGTTTGCTGCGTTTCGAGGCCGGCGAGAGCTGTTTGACCAAGTTCGGGAGCAATACGTTGCAGAGCACCAATTAGATACGTAAAGAAACGGATCAAGTCGTTGTCCCGAGTATCCAGGGTTAGCCAGGTGAACGGCCGCCGTTCGCGCTGTTGAACATCGACTAACCAGTTACGAGTAAGAGTAGTTTTTCCAGAACCAGCAGGAGCACAGACAAGCGTAAGCTTCCCAGACAAGCCACGCGTGAGTCGTTCAAGTAAATGAGGCCGAGGCACCAGGGTCTCGGGAAGAGATGGGGCGTACAGTTTGGTTTGTAGAAGAAGCATACACTCCATTCAAGCTGGACAAACCAGCTTGTCTCCTTTCATAGAGAGACAGACAAATGACACCTCAAGTATACCATCTCTAGCTTTGTTTCCGTGTGAAGAATATGCCTTGTCTCATGTTCCGTTTGCGATTTTCTTCCTCTTTCTTGTTATTGCACCACTCTACATATCCCCTTCTTCCTCCTATTTGCGATTCGGGGAACGTTCCTCACTTACAGACATCCTTCAAAGAACGCTGCAAGAACGGTGCCTATTCTATACTCTCTACTAAGTGGGAAACACCAGTGGCTACCACCCTTACAAAACACGCGTTGCTTTACAACAACAAAGAGAATAAAGAAAGTAGAAACTCCATTTTTTCGTAGAGGAGATTATTATGTCAACAAGAACAGGCACTATTCTGGCCGCCATCAGTGGCATTCTCGGCGCTGTCATGCTTAGCGCGTCTTTCAGCCTGAATGTTGGTCCACCATCCAGCGCAACGACCGGGGCTCAGTTGATTGCTTTTGCCAGCCAGAACTTCAACTTGATCCTCTGGGGAGCCTGGCTTCAAGCCCTTGGTCCAGTTTTTATCGTGCTTTTTGCCTTTACCATTGTTTCACTAGCTGGAGCTACCACGCGAGTTGCGGGCTGGATGACCATCTTTGGAGCTACTACGCTCATGACGGTAAGTCTTGTGGAAATCGTTTTTTATATAAGCGCTTTATATGGTAATCCAGCGACGATGGCGCTGATCAGCTACGAACTTATTCACGCAGTCCAGCACCTCTACTTCATAGTAGCCGCGCCCGCTCTCTTCCCGCCGCTGGGTATCGTCATCCTTGGCTCAGACGTACTTCCACGGCTGTTGGGGTACCTGGCAATTGTGCTGGGAGTCATCTTTGCTCTCGCAGGAGTTGTTACCCTTCTCAGTCTCACTGTGCCTGTGGTAGTCCAGGCTTTCGCGAGTGTACAGGTGCTCTGGTGGTTGGCTGCTGCCATCATAATCATCGTCAGGGCGGTGAAGGTCTCCGCTCCCGTTCCCGTGAAACCGCAGGTAGTATAGGAAAAGCAAACGACAAAACGCAAGGTTATCTCTAAACTTTTACTTGTTGTACATTTTTGCAAACCACTGCACTTCGTGCAGTGGTTTGCAAAAATGTACAACAAGTAAAAGTTTAGAGATAACCTTGCTTCTCTGCAAGAGGTATAGCTTGCTGGAGAAGAGAATGAGCCTGCTGCTGCTGTCCGGCATCCCATTCACGTAAAGCCACTTCAAGAAGTATAGCCAGCTCTTTAGAGGGCGGTTGTTGTGTCGGTTCTAGAAGTATGTGTACGTAGTCTATTGCTTCCGCGAGCTTCTCTTGAGCAAGCACGACGCCAATCAGAGGCCACAAGCCAGTCCAATAAAATGAATTGACCTGCTGCTGGTGTTGTCGATCCTCTAGGAGAGATCTACCATACGACTCGGCCAGGCTTCGATCGTCGTCGCGCCACGCTAGCCAGGCGCGGTGTCCGGTAATAACGGGATTCTTCCTTGTTTCTGGCACTACTAGGGCTCGCGTGACTATTTTTCGAACCTCTTCCACCTCTCCATACTGCCTGTAGATGAAAGGTAAAAACGTCAGGCAGCGTGCGCACAATGTGGCATCACCAACCTGCTCACCCACTCGCATCGCCTCATGCAGATGTGTAGCCGCTTCATCAATATGACCAGACCATAAGAGAGAGCCTCCAAGAGTTAAGTGCGCAAAGCCTATTGAGTTTCTGTCCTCTGTTTGCTGAATCACAGCTAGCGCGTTGCGGCAATACAAGACCGTTTTTTCCGATACCACATAGCGATCACGCATAGCATCTCTGAGGCAAACGGCTAGATAGAATTGACCGCGTTGCGTTGCTGTACCGTACTGTTCCACGATGGGTTGTGCCTTCTCGATTATGATTGTCATTTCATCTACTGAAGAGCGCAATGGAAATAATTGGGCAAGCTGAAGTTGTATCCACTCTTGTTGCCATCCTGCCTTCAACTCGACTGATGCACGTTCTAAGAGACGTCCAGCTTCTTTATATCCCTGGATGGCATGCATATGAGAGAAGCCCTCAGAATTGGCTGGACCCTCTTGCCACGTGCTGGCATTCTTTCGTTGCAGCCGTGCCTGCCAGACATACTCGTGTTCCGGAGTGTAGCTCATTGCGCATTGATAGGCTTGTCTCGCTTCCTGAAGCCGTCCTATTCTCTCGAAGACATCCCCCATGTCCTTATATAACAATGTTATCTTATCCCACTGCAATTCTTGCGAGACGTGCTTCTGTATGCTTGCTTCAAGGAGCTGTATGGCTTGCTGAAACGCTATAATGGCCTCCTCATTCGCATAGATCTGGCTTGCAATCTTTGCTGCTCGTTGATAGTAGGGAATTGCTTGCTCCAAAAGGCCAGCATGTTCATAATGGAACGCAATCTGGCTGCTCATGACATCCAGAGCGCTCTGATCTCCCTTTATAAGTGCTTCAGCGACACGATGGTGCAGAAAGCGTCGATGCACGCCGCTCATCTCTGTATACGCTTCCTCACGAAGCTTGTCGTGACTAAACTCATAAATTTCGCCCATGTCTTTTTCGCGCACAATATGCCTCCGACACAATTCGTCCAACTCCTGCACCAAAGACTCTTCGCTACCACTACTAGCACAAGCGAGAAGTGCGAAGGAAAATGCGCGCCCAATAACTGCGGCTAGATCTGCTAGTTTGCGTGTGGATGGAGAGAGTTGTGCAAGCCGGGCCGCAAGGACTGTCTGCATTGTCGGTGGCAGCGTTGAGGCAGGTTGTGTAAGGAGAGGATGTGGTGTATCGGCTACATCTGGCTTTGCGGCGCGTTGTGCTAACGATCCAGCCCGAATCATTTCGACAACGAACAGCGGATTGCCTTCGGTCTCGCGATATAGCAGGCTGATCGCGGCCGGGTTGGGATGATGGCCCATGATATGCTCGGCCAGCGCGGTGGTCTCAGGAGTACTGAGTGGTCCAATCGCGACTTCTGTCATCAGGCTATCTCGTTGCAATGCACTCAGGAATGTGACCAGGGGATGTCCTGGCAGTATCTCTTCCGAGCGAATGGTCCCAACCAGAAGCAAGCGAGCTTTCGGCCTGAAACGTAGCAGGTAGTGCACCCATGCCAGGGTTTCGTTGTCGCACCATTGCAGGTCATCAAGTAGGAGCAGAAGTGGTTGAGGAGGCTTCAGCAACGCATGTGCTATTGCCTCAAAGAAGTGCTGGCGCTGCCATGCTTCTTTCATAGGCCTGGGGTGAGGGAGGTCGGAGTGGCTGATGAGCAGATCAGGTACCAGTCGTGCAACCTCAGTAAGCCACAGAGGATCGAAATCTGAAAAACCTGCTTGTACGGCATCCGCGCGTAGCCACGATGCCATGGGAGCATAAGCTAGCCGCCCTTCAATGGCATAACAACGTGCGCTGGCAGTGGTCATACCCTGCCGGCTGACCCAGTTCAGCAATTCCTCCGCCATTTTCGTCTTGCCAATGCCTGCCTCTCCAGAGAGAACGATCATGGAAGGAGATCCACTTGCAGCCCTGCGCCATGCCGCCTGGAGGTGCCCCCACTCCTGCTTGCGACCTATCAATGGGATCTCCATTCCTTGAACTGAGGCAGAAATCTGCTTCTGAACGGAAGACGTGTCTATCTGCACCAGCGCTTCGTAAGCCTGACGCGTTGCCTCACTCGGCCCAGTGGCGAGCTCGCGCTCCAAAATGGTGATGCAGGTGTGATAGGTGCGCAACGCTGTGATGTGGTCGCCACGCAGGGTAGAGAAGCGCATTACTTTACGATAAGTTGCCTCATGAAGTGGGTCATGCCGCAGAAGTTGCTGAGCTGCCTGGATCGCTGCAGCATACTCACGCTCCTGCTCTAATAGCGTGATCAATCGTTCTGCAGCCGAGAAAAACAGTTGGCGAATATGCTCTCGTTCAGGCAGAATCCACTCATCGTAGCAGCCGGGCAACAAGTCACCACGATACAGGTCTAACACTTGCTCTAATGCCTGCTGCATCGCAGCGGTGTCCTGAGCTTGTTCCGCTTGTTCCGCCTGAGCAATTGCCTTTTCAACATCCAGAATATCCAGGGTGAAGGTACCATTGGTTGGTAGCCATTGCAGGCTTTGTTTAGAGGCTAAGAGGAACTTCTCGGCGTTCGGGAGGGACTGCCGTAAGTGATACAGGAGCTGGCGCAGATTGGTATGAGCTTGCGCTTCCGTCGAATCGGGCCATAAGAGAAAGGCCAGGTGAGAGCGATTTTGGGGTGCAGTCCGATGCAGTACAAGATAGGCTAACAAGGATTGTACGCGCGGGACAGTGATCGTCGTCACTCGAGGACTCGCCTCTGCGGCTGCATGTCTTTGTCACCTCTTCTCACTTCTCTTCCTCGGCAACACGCTCCGTTCGTTCTCTATTTTTCTCCGTTTTTGAACTGCATTGATCCCTTGTGGTTGTCGTGGTAGGGGAGCACGGAGGCCAGCGAGCGCTCCGATCCGCTCGATCGCGGCGTGACCGCAAGGGATGGTCGCTACGCGCAGTGGTCCGTTTGATGATTGATAAAACGGTGCTAGTTCTTCCGAGGCTCCTGCTTTTTCTCATCCTGGTAGAAAAGCAAGAGCCAATGAAGGACGGATGAAAGGCAACTGCGCTGGGCCAGATATTTATTTGGTGGTCGTCTCCTGCTCCACCCTGGTTTCGGATACTCCATTTTGCCTCAACTGCTGAGTCTCCGCCAGAGGGGTGGTCAGGCGATGGCTGATTGAGTTTATTTCGCGTTCAAGGATGCGGCGGGCGATGGCCACAGTACTGGCGTAGGTTGAGTCCATGCCGAAGTAGGAAAGGCTGCCGGCACCCAGATTTTTGCCGCGTGTATAAGGGGTATCGGATGCATAATGCAGAATACCTAGCTCGTAAGGCAGGCGCAACAGATTAATATTTTCATTAGTGGGATAGCGCGTCAGGTACTGATCTTCATAGATGGCGTTGAGGTATGGACCGCTCTCCATCTCGACTACCGTGTAGTTCGCGTGATAGTAGAAATCGAGATACTGGCGATTTTGCAGGTAGGTCCCCTTGGCTGAGACGGCTTTCTGGTTGTCGAGCACAGAGCCGTAGATCAGGTAGGGTTGTACCTCCGATGGTGTAAAAGAGTTGTCGAGCCAGTAGACGTTCTGGCTGTGCTCGTCCATTATGACGTTGGCGATCATGACGTCGCCGATGCTGCCATTGAGTGTCGCGGCCTTTCCCAGGATGTAGATGCCGCTGATGTGCGATAAGTTCTCCATGATCTCGCGCATCATGCGATAGGCGGCCATGCCCAGCGGGTAGTCGATATTCAGAATAATGGCGTCGCTCTTTGCCAGTAGATCCAGGTGTGGCATACGGCAGCGCGGGTCGATATCATTTGGACGCAGCTTGGCGAGCTCGAAGACTTGCGCGTCGATCTCCAGGCCGTGACGAGAGCCGACGTGCCAGATGCCACGCTCTTGCGCTTCCTGCAGACGTGTGCGCGCCGCGTCTTTACCGGTGGGCGTTTGTATCCACTCGCGCCCCGTGAAGTACAGGAAGTTCTGCCAGTTGCCAGGAACAAGACCCTCCTGCAACTTGCGGCACTCGTTGACCAGGTAGTGATCAGCACCGCTCTGGGCAAACTCGATCAGTTCTTTTTCATGGTGCAACATAAAGCCCGAGAGAAGATTGATCAGGCTGTGTGTGTTACTCGAAACAAAGTAGACCGGGCGGTCGGGCAGGCCCAGGTCGTCGAGCAGGCTTTTAACGGGAGCCCACCATTTGCGCGTGGCACGCACATAGCCCACATGCGAGCCTCCGAGCATGCGCAGGTTGAAATTCTTCTTGCGCTCCCCGATCTCATGCAGCTTCTCCCATAGATACCCGCCCCAGATCACCTCCAGCCGCTGCCAATCGTCGGGGGCAATGTGCAGACGGTGGCGCAGCACCTTGCTAATTTCAGCAAACACCGGCGAGCTTTGTGCCACCTGCGTCTCTAAAAGCTGCATGGTCGTAGGATCTGCGTTGAGCAGATAATGCATCTTGTTCCACTCGATCTGGAACGCGACCAGGATGGGCACAATATCATCTGTATCGCTAACGCTGGCGACGTAGACGGCCAGCGTCTCTTTGCCATTATAAAACCACTTGCGGCGTCTCGCCGAGGCCGTCACTGCCTGCCACTTATCGACGTGGAAGCCTTGTTGGAGGAAGACCTCTTCCGATTGACCTAACAAGACCAATTCACAATGATTGATCACGTCGGGCAGCCGGAGCACGCTATAGATGAACGCCGACATGTCGGGATAAGGCTTGCGTGCGTCTGGATGTAAGCTAGAATCGATATTGTAGTGCGCCTGAATAAGCGCTTTCAGGTTAACCTCACCTGAACTGCGCAGCAGAGTATTATATGTGCGGATGTAAAGCTCAACATCTCGCTTGCCCGCCTCGTGATATTTTTCTCCATGCTCTAATTCGGTTGGAAGCGTTGTACGTTCTGCTTGAGGCTTTTCGAGTAGTTCATCATCGGTGTTTTCGGTCAGGAGGCGCTGCCCATCCTGCGAAAGATGTTTGGCCACTTGCCCTTGTCTGCTGGACTGATGATCGTCAAATGTATGTTCGTTTCTCGGTTTTTGTGTCATTGTCTGTCCTCTTTCAGAGGTTGGCTTTCGTTGTATGTTATCCGTTCTCTTGTCAATGTTTTTATGTATTATATCCGCTGGGTCATAGTTATGGGTAGAGGGGAGAGACTACGATTTCGCCGCCCGGGGCTTTTGGAAGACGACGATATACTGGTGGGCAATATTTGGAATGTAAGCAAAGGGATACCCATAGGGCCGCAACCGTGTGCCTGCTTGATACCAGATAATTTCGCCCTTAGGTATAAAGCCATGCAGCTTTGCCCGCCGTGCCAGGTCAACATGCGTAAAGATATATTCTCCATGTTGATAGGCATCCCTCACGATGACAACCATATATTTCTGTGGCTTCAATAATGTGTAGCAGGAGGTAAAGACCTGTTCCATGATCCCCAAATAGTCTTCATAGCTCTGGAGATTGGCAAGGTCGGCGGGATCATCAGAATGCATATCATAATCGGTACGTCGGTTGGCGTAGATGCCGGGTTGATCCCCCTTGCTCATTGTTTTCTCAAGGTGAATATTGTAGGGAGGGTCGGTGACAATGAAGTCGAAGGACTCCGCCTCCAACGCCTCCATCACATGCAGGCAATCGCCGTGCACCAGTTGTTGGGCCGCGATCTCGCCATTGCTCTCGGCAACAACCTGGTGATAAATATCGATCCACCGCCTGTTAATCTCAATGCCAAACGCAGAACGGAGTTTCTTGCAGATCGATGCGCCAATCAGCGTGCCGCCCACGCCTGCGAAGGGATCAAGAACACGGCCTCCCGGCTTGGTAAAGAACTCGATCAGTTGGCTCATAAGCTGTGGTGGTTTATTGGCTCCATGAGCTTTACGCAGTGTATGACCATAACCAGAGGTGTATGCAGTTGTATGAATGCTCTTCGTAAAGTAGAGCCATTGGGCACCAGTTAATTCGTTAAGCGTATTTTTCGCTGAAACATTGCTGTGCTTCATAGTGCAACCTCTAACCGCATCTATTTCCACTGTAGACTGTCATCCATGCCAGGGACGCGTTCTTCGAGCTCATCGGTGGGAATGCGCCAGGTACAGTGTACCCCTTTACTAGAGAGCAGTTGTTGAATAATCGTGTCATATTCATCATGGGTAAACTGGCCGAAGCTGGCGAGGACCAGTTGTTGACGCAGGTCGGGCCAGCGTCGAGCGCGTGATGCAATCCCTTGCTGCTGAACGCGGCGTGCCAGCAATTGCAGTTCTGTGAAGTGATGCTCGTGCTCCTGCTGTGCGAACCATTCCTCACCGAGCACGCCTTGATAGCTTTGTTGATAAATGCGTCGTTGATAGAGACAGACTGCATCATTCATATTGATCAGGCTATCCTGTCGCCGTGTCGCGTAGATCAATGTGTATGGTAAGGGCGCAATACTCGCCGGGCCTGTGGGCGCGGATAGAGTTATACGCTGAGGTGGAAGCTGGAAATGACGCTGCATTGAGGCCAGGAAGAGATCGATAAAGCCGGTAATCGCCTCAGCGCGTTTCTCCTCTTCAATAGGCAACACCTTCCAGCGGTTACTGCGGAGTAGTCCTGTCAGCGCGGCGGCCTGCATTTGATTTTTGTGGGCGGCAGGCAAGCGGGTCTCAATCTGTTTGTGTGGGATGAGTAGGCAGAGCTCCGTTGGCACTGTGCGCTGATAGAGAAGGGCGAGGTCATCGGAGCTAAATAGCGTGGGGCCGAGGGGATTGAGCAAGAAGATGGCCGGCGACTGCTCTATCTCTTTAAGAACGCCGGCAGAGGCCTCCAACCAGCTCCCACGAACGATACCTCCCTCGATTGGGATTGCAATCTCTCTCTGTACCTGAGCCTGCTCTTTGGTCTGCTCTCGTATCTTTGTACGCCTACCACTCCTGCTGCTGCCAGCCTCTAAAATAAAGCTCCGCAGGCTAATAGGCTTGCTATCTTGAGCTAATACCTCTGATAGAGAGACTACCGGTCGCATGCTGGGTGGTACAACCGCTAAAGCACTCTTCTTGCGACCCTTTGGAGCTGCTTCTGGAGATGTCTGATCAGCCGCCGTATCAATAGCTGCATTCATCGTATCGACCGAGGCTGAACGCCGGCCCTCTATGCCGAGCGCGTCGACCCAATAGCAGCGCTTAAAAATGCGCGTGGCTGCGAGTGAGCGGCAATAAGCCGCAACGTAGTCCTGCAGAAGCCAGGTACGGAACAAAGACAACATGGCGCTATCGGGAAGACGGCGCATTCTACGTAGTGTATTTGTCCGTCCATTTTCCGATGCGCCTACTACCAGCGGCAATTCGTCCTCGTTATGATCTGATTTAGCCCATAGGTCCATCTTGTGCTTATTTTATCACAAGCAATGCTTTCTCCCCCCTATAAATTAACACGAACTTTTAAAAAATGAATAACAGCGTGTTTTTGGGGTTTATTTTTGGGGGGGGGCTTTGAAAAAGAAAAAGCGAAACAACCGGGTTTTTAT
>CAXTXB010000102.1:0-2741 GCA_964247965.1 uncultured Dictyobacter sp.
CAGCTAATAGCATACTCATCAATAAGTGGAAAGTAAATAATATGACAAAAGTATTAATTATCGGAGCAACTTCTGCGATTGCTCATGAGACTGCGAAATGTTTTGCGAAAGATGGGGCGCATCTTTTTCTCGTTGCGCGCTCAGCAGAAAAACTGGCGATTGTCGCCGACGATCTCAAAGTCTGGGGTGCGAAGGGCATCGAGACCGCCGTCCAGGACCTCAACGAGTTGGAACTTCATGAGCAGTTGCTAGAACGGGCTATCTCAGTCCTTGATGGCATAGATATCCTGCTCATTGCTCATGGTACGCTGGGAGATCAGCAGAAATGTCAGCTTAGCGTCGCCGAGACCATGCGCGAACTGAACACCAACGCCCTCAGCGTTATCTCTCTGCTGACCATTGCCGCAAACTATTTCGAGCAGCAGCGGCGCGGCACTATCGCCGTTATCTCGTCAGTCGCGGGTGATCGTGGTCGCAAGAGCAACTATGTCTATGGTACCGCGAAGGCGGCAGTAACAGCCTTCCTCCAGGGTCTGCGCAACCGTCTCTCATCTGCGGGCGTTACCGTACTTACAATCAAGCCCGGCTTTGTCGCCACGCCCATGACCGCTCGTGTGAAGCAAGGTTTGCTCTTCGCGAGCTCTGCTACTGTCGGCAAAGGCATTTACACAGCCATTCAGAAGCGCAAAGATGTCGTCTACCTGCCAGCTTTCTGGTGGTTAATTATGCTCGTGGTCAAACTCATTCCTGAGCCTATCTTCAAAAAATTATCTCTTTAAACCTCTACTAGAGGTTTTAACTAGCTAGCCTTTGAGTAGGATACAAACATAATCAAGCCGACAATAACCAGGATAGTTCCCAGAGCCCCGAGTGTGAAGATAAGCAGGCTTAAAGGTGGAATGCTGCCGCCAGTTGTTCCGGTACTCCCGCCGCTTGTGACCGCAGTTGGCGTGGGTGCCGGAGTTGCCGTCTCTGTAGGCGTGGCGGCGGGCGAAGGGGTGGCTGTTATAGTGGGCGTGGGCGTAGCCTGGGCACTTGCATTAATTGTAATGATATTATCTTTGTACGTGTTTAAACTCTGCTCGTTCACTGCCACGACGCTGACACCATAGTTGCCCGCCTGCACGCTGTGGGGAATGGTGAGATCGATGCTGAAACTTCCATCTGGATTTGAGTTTGTTTGCCCACTCACAATGTTATTTGCGCCCTGATTGCTGGTAATGCTAACTGTTAATTGTTGTGCTGGCAGCCAGTTGCTCCCTGTAATAGTGACCTGATCTCCTGGATTCGCGCTTGGCGTTGTGGACGTTACTGTGACATCCTGAGCAACTAGAAAATCTGTACCGGAGATGGTGGCGGTACCTGCAACGGAGTCAATACCACAGATGTAGTAGGTAGTTCCCTGTTGACCAGAGCTCGCGGGCCATTGTGGATTGATCTGAAAATTTCCATTTCCATTCACCTTGACAGTATGCGGGGCGAAGGCCTGTAAGTTGTCGGCGTTATCTGCCGTGCAATTTGTAGTGTCGGATGTAGTATAGATATTTATGCTGCTGCCCGGCTGAAAACCATTGCCCACAATTTGTACTTTAGTTCCTGGATGTCCACCAATCGTACTACCATTTCCTCCCGATTGTGCAAGAGTAATTGTTGCATTTCCTGACGTCGGTGTCGCCAGACTTTTCGAGGCATCCGCTCGCGCCACTTGTATTGAGGGGTTACATGCCATCATATATGAAATGCATCCTAATATGCTGCAGAACAGGAAAACGAGATGCTTGATGGAGGTTTTGTACACAATTCTTACTCCTGAATGGACAACATATACTATCTTAACTAGATTTTGTTTCCCGTTGCCGCAATGCTTCATAGAGAGCGATACTTCCTGCTACCGCAGCATTTAACGAGTTGACATGGCCATACATGGGAAGTTTAATCAATACATCGCAATGTTCGCGTACCAGTCGCCCTAACCCTTTTCCTTCGTTGCCCACTACTAGCGCCAACGAACCCGTCAAGTTAGCTTGTGTGTAGAGCGTTTGTGCCTCTCCTGCCAGCCCGACAACCCAGATATTTTGTCTCTTCAAGCTCTCTATACTGCGAGTAATATTCGTCTCCTGCGCGATTAACATATGCTCAGTTGCGCCCGCCGACGTTTTAACAACAGTGGCGTTGACCTCGGCCGCCCGGTGTTCAGGTATGATCACGCCATGAACGCCCGCCGCCTCAGCCGTTCGCAACAACGAGCCCAGGTTATTGACATCCTGGATGGCGTCCAGGATGAGCAGGAAGGGAGCTTCGTTTCTCTGCGCCGCGGAATCGAGGATATCATCAATATCTACGTATTTACGCTCTTCAACCTGGGCGAGGCAGCCCTGATGGACCGCGCCGTGGCTCAACTGGTCCAGGCGTGCGCGCGCAACCATCTCCACTGGTATATTCTGTTTCTGTGCCTCACGTATGATATTCTCGATCGCTGGCGTCTCCCGCAATCCTTCTGCAAGCAGTATGTGTTTGACGCGGCGGCCGGCCTGTAATGTTTCTGTAACAGGGTTACGGCCCCATATGTATTCGGGCATAGTACCTCTTGTATCTAGTCCTGGCGCTAAATTTCTTTCTGAGTATAACATAATTGCTTCATCACCTCCACCCATCCGTGGCGATTAAAAAGGGCTCATACCCAATTTTTTAAAAATTAGGAATATTATGTTTTTTGGGGGGGGGGTGGGGTTGTGGGTGGG
>CAXTXB010000102.1:2751-4794 GCA_964247965.1 uncultured Dictyobacter sp.
CTTTTCTTTCCCCACACAACCAAAAACACCCCCCCCCCAAAAACAGCATATTCCTAATTTTTCAAACATTCGGGATGAGCCCTTTTTTCTCTCTTGCATACTGAGAGGTATGCAAGGGAGAAAGCTTTTTTCTGCTTATACAGAATTGTTCAGAGTAACTTAATAGTCTCTACGATGACGACGACCGAATTCGTCATCCTCAACATCTTCGAGGCGTCGCTCTTCTTGTCTCAGTTCCTTGCGTAGCTCCCGCTCTTCCCTGCGCGTCTGATTGACTTCCCTCTGCAAGAGCTCTTCTTGCGGATCACCATAAAGGCGACCACCGTATTGCCCACGCCGATGGCCGTCAAGCATATGTTTGGCTACTAGCCCGGTTAGCGTCATTGTTCCGCCGAGCATTGTTGGGTGACTAAAGATGCGGTGAAAAAGCTGCGGCTGCTCCTGACCGATGCGTAGAAAGCCCTGCGACATTGACCATGGATCGTTTGCATCCATGCTGTATTCCGCTGGTACTTGCTGTACGATCAGCATGCGTTGCTCATACGGCATCTGCTCAAAATGCTGTTGATAGAGACGCTGCTGCATGTCGATGGGGGCACCTTGCATGAACTGTTGCAGTTGACTTAGTGCTTGATGGGGTTTGAAGCTGCTGTAGTTTCCGCTTTCGTATGCTTGCGCATACTCTTGATAGACCTGCTGATTGCTGTTGTCATATGGCCACACAATCCTACTCCTCCACTTTGTTACAACTAGAGTTCGAAGCAAAAGGCTTCTTTACTCTCCACTTTCTGTGTTTCCACTACAAACGTAACATTACTCGGCTACAAATGTCAAAAGTAAGACAGATAGTAGCCCTTTTGTGTAGTAGCCCTGTTGGTTAAAGATTGGGCTTGAATGGATCGGTTTGATCTCTAAATCCGTGCTATATATATTGCCACGTCCTATTGCTCTGGCGCAGCTCTTTTGGCGGGTAAGGGTGATAGGCTCCCTCCGCGTAGCGAGCATCCCTTGCGGTTGTCGTGGGAGGCGAGCACTGAGTTTAGCTCCCGCAACAATCGCAAGGGATGCTCACTACACGGAGCTATCGGGTGGGTTGGTCCACTGTTGTAGTATTCCAAATGCGGATCGTAGAACCTTTCTGTTTGTGCCGCTTTTAGCTGTTAGTAGTATATATGAGAAAATAAAAAGGTCTAGTGGTTTAGTAATAGGATAGCAATAAGCCTCTTTTCTACTGTCTTATCTTTATTCATATATCTGTGAGAGAAGGAGTGTTTATGAGTCAACGCGTAGATGATAATGGTAACCTTATAGGTTCAGCCAGGAATCTAGGTGCGCATGGCTTGCATGCGGGTTTGAGTACTCTAGGCGATTTTAGGAAATTCATACTGCGTGGCAACGTGGTAGACCTTGCCGTTGGTGTAGTGATCGGTGCAGCGTTCAATAGCGTTGTTCAGGGTCTTGTTAAAGATATTATTACGCCATTAATTGGCGCATTTGTAAACGTTAATAGCTTTGAAGTTTATAAGTTCGGCTGGCGCGGTCAGACGTTCGCTATCGGAGATTTAATTGGAGTTCTCATTAGCTTTCTCGTGACCGCTGCAGTTGTCTACTTCTTCGTTGTGAAGCCTATTAATGCCCTTGAGGATCGTTTCAGGCCAAAGCAGCAGGCTGTGTCTCCGACGACGCGCGAGTGTCCTTTCTGCTTAAGTACAGTGCCGTTGAAGGCTACGCGTTGTGCTTACTGTACTGCTCAGCTACCACCTGCTGAGGACCCAAAGCCTCAAACGGCAGCTGTTTGATGTTATGGAATTGATAATGCGCTGCTTCCCATCTTCTGTGCATGTCCTTGCATGTGTAGAAGTGGCTAGCGTATACTGCTAGCGGAATAACATTCGGTTGAAGCCTGTAGAAGTGCAGGCTGGTTTTGTTTCTCAACCTGTGGAGGCAAGGGCCGGCCGGGGTATAGTCTGGCTGTCCCTCCATTATTTCCCAGTTTCATGCAGAGGAGAATATTACTCATGGCGTCACCATCCGAGCCTATAA
>CAXTXB010000102.1:4804-12815 GCA_964247965.1 uncultured Dictyobacter sp.
CTGCTCAGCTCCCACCAGCTGAGGACCCACGACCTCAACCGGCAACCGCTTGACGGTAGTCTACAGTGTGCTTGTCGTTTCCTATCTTCTTGTGCATGTCCTTGCATGAGAGAGGAGACTAGCGTATACTGCTAGCGGAATAGCATTCGGTTGAAGCTTGTAGAGAGACGGTCGGGCTTTGTCTCTCACCCTGTGAAAGCAAGGCGTTGATCAGGTGATCTTATACTCTGGCTACCCTTGCGTATTTTCCAGTTTCATACAGAGGAGAGTATTACTCATGGCGTCACCATCCGAGCCTATAAAATTGGAAGATTGGGTTCGCGATATCCCCGATTTTCCTCAGAAAGGTGTCCTTTTCAAGGACATTACCCCTTTGCTGCAGGATGCAGCCGCCTTTCGCGCTGCTTTAGAGCGCTTAGCCGCTCACTATTCAGGGGCTGGTATCGAAGCCGTGGTTGGCGTTGAGTCACGAGGATTTATCTTCGGGGCTCCCCTGGCATACATTCTTAACTGTGGTTTTGTGCCTGTGCGTAAGTTTGGGAAGCTTCCCTTTCAGACGACGAGTGTGGAGTATTCGTTAGAGTATGGCACAAATGTGGTTGAGATGCATACTGATGCAATCAAGCCCGGTCAGCGGGTTTTGATTGTGGATGACTTGCTGGCTACGGGCGGGACTGTCTCTGCCGCTATTGAGCTGGTGGAAAAATTGAGTGGCCATATCGCTGGCATCGCTTTCCTGGTTGAACTGGGCTTTTTAAAGGGTCGAGAGAGTCTAAAAGACTACGATGTCTTCGCGTTGATACAGTACTAAGAGTATCTCTTTCTCATCACGGCTGCAAAAACTGAAGTAGGTTATGAGCCATTGCGAACTTTGATACCGTCAAGTGCACAAAAAATTTTTTGTGCACTTGACGGTATCAAAGTTCGCAATGGCTCATAACCTATTATTCTTCCCATCCTAGCCAGGTTGTCTTGCTCTCGATCGCTTGTGGTTGCCTCTCCTGCGCTTCTATCGCTGGATGACCAAGATATAAAAACGCGACTATATGGTCCTCCGGTGTAAGCCCTAGCCACTTTTTCACTTTGAGGTTATAGACCACATCTCCCGTTCGCCAGATTGCCGCAAGTCCCATCTCTTCCGCTACTAAGAGCATGTTCTGGACTGCTGCTGCAGTAGCCTCTATGTTCTCCATGTCTGAGATTCTGGGCTGGGTGGCGTGCTCTGCCGCTACAGCTATTAGCACAGGTGAGCGTAGTGGCTTGCTGCGTTCTTTCTCGATTATTGCCCGAGCGTTCGTCTGCTCCGTCAGCTTTTCTGCCAGCGTTGCGGCCATTATTTCACCCAGCTCGTTGCGTGCTTTGCCCGCCAATACAATAAATTTCCATGGTTCGACTTTGTGATGATTAGGTGCGTGGGTTGCGGCCTCTAATATTCGCTCTATCTGTGCATGCGTCGGACTCTGCTCGGTCATCTTGCCAATGCTCCGACGCCTCTTAATCGTTTCAAAAACAGTCATATTTTCTCTTCAGTTTCTATATAATTGATGGCCTTTTCAAGTTTCTTTTATTTCAGGAAAAGTGCCGTGAGACGTGAGAAGATCTGAACTTCTTTCTGTCAGTGTAAGCTATATATATAGCAAAATCAACTCTGCCTTTGGCTTCGTATATGCTATTAGTTTGATTTTGTAGCAACACAAAATATATTCGTGGTACACTAGTGCGGTACATTCTATACACCTGATGAGCTCGTTCCTTCTGTGTAAATACAATTGTATACGTGGAAATCGAGAATTATTATCGTCGTTATTTACTTGTGTGTGTAATTTTGCGCAGTCAGATGAAGAGGTTCAGCGAGACTACTATTGCTCTAACCATAGCTTTTTTTGGCATCTCAATAATATATTATTACTGATCAGATTTTCTAATAAAGAAAAGAGAGGTAGATGGAAGCACGTTTTATTACTGATAGACGGCAATGGGACGATTTTGTGTCGCAGTCTTTATATGGCAATATTACCCAGTCATTTGATTGGGGCGAGCTCGTAAAAGACGTTGGTTCTATCCCCTTGCATATAGGTGTTGTGGACGGGCAAGGCGAGCTGTGTGCTGCCATGCTTGTACTGGTGAACAAGGTGCCATTGTTGCATGCTCCCTACTTCTATGTTCCACGTGGCCCGATTATCGCCGATCCTACTTCTCCAGCTTTTACTGTTCTGCTGAACTTCTTGAAGAGCGAGGCGCACAAGCGTGGCGCGTTTATGCTGAAGGTCGAGCCGGGCGTCGAGGACAGCGATACGGCCTGGAAGAGCGAGTTGCCGCGCCGTGGCTTTCACGCCGTAGCACACACTAACCATATTCGCAATGAATGGATTCTGGACCTGCGCCCAGCCGAAAAAGAGCTGCTGGCAAATATGAAGGAGAAGTGGCGCTACAATATTCGCCTGGCGGGTCGCAAGGGAGTGACGATTCGTCGTGGTCAAGGCAAGGAAGATATCGCGACCTTTCATCGCATCCTGCAAGAGACCAGTGTGCGCGATAACTTCTTTATTCATGGTGTGGAGCATTATGAGCTTATGATGCGCCTCTATGAGCAGGATGATCGTATCGCGCTCTTTCTGGCTGAGCACGAGGGCAGGGCTATCGCTGGCAATATAACGATGTGCTACGGCCATTGGAGCTGGTACCGCTATGGCGCGTCATCTTCGCAGCTACGCAACGTGATGCCCAATCATCTATTGCAGTGGACGGCGATGCAGTGGGCACGCTCTCGCGGCTGCTGGTTCTACAATTTCCTTGGCATCCCTGAAAATCTCGATGAGCAGGAAGCGCGCAAAGACCCACTCTGGGGCGTCTATACCTTTAAGCGTGGCTTCAACGGCTTTGCCCGTCTCTCTATCCCTGGCTACGATCTGCCCTACAATCCGCTGGTTTACACGCTCTACAAGCGTCTACTCGATATCAAGCACTGGCGTGATAATCGTCAACTCGAAAAAGAATTCGCCGCCCGCGAACGTGAACAGCAAGCCGAACAAAAGCAACCTGCACAAATCGAACAGAAGCCCGAACCTCAAGCTACACAGGCATAATATTTTAATCCTAATTTTTTAAAAATTTTGTAAAATATTTTGTTGCGTGATATTTTTTAAAAATTTGGGGATGACATTATTATGCTTTACTTTCTTGACTACCTTGTGTGATCTGTACCTTGCCCTTCTCACTGTTTAACAGGTTACCCTCAATGCCAATCGAGGGTAGCAATTGCGCTTGTGCCTGGGTGCTCAGTGGTAGTCCCCACAGTTTGATGAAGCCGAGGGCCGCGTTGTGGTCAAACTGGTCGCCGCTGTCGTATGTTGCCAGGCCGATGCTGTATAGTGAGTGCTCTGATTTGCGTCCTACAACGTGACAGTTGCCCCGAGAGAGCTTCATGCGTACTATTCCAGTCACAAAGCGCTGTGTGCTCTGTACGTAGGCTGCTAAATCCTGGTGCAATGCGCTGTACCACTGACCGTTGTAGATCAAGCGTGCATACTCTGCCGCGACGGTTTCTTTAAAACGGATCTGGTCCCGGCTCAGAGTTAGACCTTCTAATGCCTGATGTGCGGCATGCAGGACGATAGCTGCGGGGGCCTCGTAGATCTCGCGCGATTTGATGCCGACCAGACGATCTTCGATGTGGTCGATGCGCCCAATGCCGTATCTGCCAGCCTCTTTGTTGAGGTTTTCGATAAGCGCCGTGCCATCTATCTCCTCTCCATTGAGGGTGACGGGGATGCCGTTCTGGAAGCCGATCTCCAGGTAACTGGGTTCGAGCTTGCTGATCGTGTCGGGATCGTCGGTCCAGGCGTAGACATCGGCGGGGGGCTCGGACCAGGGATCTTCGAGGATGCCACATTCGATGCTGCGACCCCACATGTTCTGATCGACAGAATAGGGACTGGCCGCAGTGACTTTGATGGGAATGTTGTGCTCCGCAGCGTAGGCCATCTCATTGTCGCGCGTCATGCTCCACTCGCGTACTGGCGCGATGATTTTGAGGTCGGGTGCGAGAGTGTTGATCGAGACGTCGAAGCGTACCTGGTCGTTTCCCTTGCCCGTACAACCATGTGCGACTGCTACCGCGCCCTCTTGCCGCGCAACCTCTACCAGCAGCCGTGCGATCAGCGGACGTGCCAGGGCGGTGGCGAGTGGATACTGCCCTTCGTAGATTGCTCCAGCCTGCAGGGCGGGCCAGATGAAGTAGCGCGCAAAGTCTTCGCGCCCATCCACAACCATCGACTTGATCGCGCCGATCTTCATAGCGCGTTCAGAAATCTCTTGCAGGTTGCGCTCATTACCCACGTCTATAGTAAGGGCGATAACATCTAAATCATACTTTTCTTTGATCCAGCGAATCGCGACTGATGTGTCGAGTCCACCCGAATATGCGAGTACAACTGTTGCCATTGCTACTGTTCCTCCAAGATTGATAAGTTAGAATTTTCAACGAGTGTTTGAATGGCGCTTTCGAACGCTGCGCCATACTGCTGCCATTTTTGTTTTGCCTGGTCCAGCCTCCGCTGGTCTCGTGCAAGGCCAGGATTCCCTGTTCCTCCCATATGGCTACGCGCCTGCAAGCGTGCCGCGAGCTGTTCCTGGCTTTCAGCGGGAAATGCTATATGTTGATCTAGCTGTGCCGTGACCTCTTTGCCGACGCTCTGGTAAGCGTCTCTAAAGGGTATATTCTCTTTCATCATCAGTTCGTAAGCGTGGTCTGTAGCAAACAGCTCGAAGCTGCAGGCAGCTAGCAGACGTTCTTTGTTAATAGTGATGTTGTTGATGGTGAGCGCACAGATATCGAGGCTCTCCTGGGCCAGATCGAGCGCTTCTATGAATGGTCGCTTGGTTTCCTGGTAGTCTATGTTATAGCCAGAGGGTAGCCCACTGACGATGCCAAATATCTGCTGCTGCAAGGCGAGCATCGTCTGCGTTCGCGCTCGCACCAGTTCCATGATATCGAGATTGCGCTTCTGAGGCATGATGCTGCTGCCAGTGCATATCTCTTGCGCGGGCTGGAAGAATCCGTATTCGGCAGTCGTAAAAAGAAGCATGTCCTGCGCCAGCTTGCTGAGGTCAAGCATGATCTGCGCGAGGGACTGGACGATGGCCGCCTCTATCTTTCCACGCGCGTTCTGTACATAGATAACGTTGTTCTGGACATGTGCAAAGCCGAGCAGATCGGCAACGAACTGACGATCTATCGGCAGTGGGACGCCATAGCCCGCCGCCGAACCCAGTGGCGACTGGTCGTTGATCTCGTACGCCGCAGCCAGCAGATGCTCATCGTCCAAAAGAGCTTCCGCGAAACCGGCCGCCCACAGCCCGACGGAGGAAAGCATTGCGCGCTGCATATGCGTGTAGCCTGGCATGGGGATATCAATGGTCGCCTCTGCGAATGTGAGCAGCGTTGTGCAGAGGTCGCATAGCTTCTGGCTGGTATAATAAAGCTGTTCTTTGCCGTATAAGCGCAGGTCTACAAGTACCTGGTCATTGCGTGAGCGTGCCGTATGGATCTTCTTGCCTGCTGCCCCTGCCCTCTCTGCCAGGTAGTTCTCGATGCTGGTGTGAACATCTTCGTCTGCAGGCTGGATCACAAACTCATCGTTGACCTCTTGCTCCAGTATCTCGTTGAAGGCTCGCTTGAGCCTCTGCAGTTCTTCCTCGCTCAATATGCCAATCCGTTGCAGCATTGTCGCATGTGCCAGAGAGCCCCAGACATCATGGCGGATTAAGCGCATATCCAGCAGGCTGTTCTGGGCGGCTGCGTAGCGCTCGACCTTTGCGTTGACGCTGTAGCCTTTCTGCCATAACTTAGTCATGCTGTGATCTCCTTCAATCAAATTTGTTATAGAAGAAGACTGCGAGGCTATAAAAAAACCCCCGTCCCTTCCGTCAAAGGGACGAGAGCGTAGGCGCTATCTTATAGCTAGAATCCTATCACACCCGTGGTGCCACCCTAATTGTCTTTCTTTAAGAATGCTCTCCTGCCTGACAGCACTCGAAAGACCACTTTTTTCTCTGGTTGCTCCATTACGTGGGAACCACCCACCTGCCCTACTTGCCATCTGTTACTGACAGCTTTCTTCGGCCAGCCGCTCACAAATGCGTTCTGAGGGTACATCTCTATTCCGAACTCTCACTCTGCTCCGGATCGCTGTCGGCTGCCGCCCTCATACTTCTTTTGCTCAACGCGGGTCCATGAATATGTCTATTAGGATACCAGCAGCGATCTCAAATGTCAAATAGTTACATCGTGACATTGTAACATTGTAACATTTCGGTTACTCGCATGCCGGAGGTATGCGATTCTTCTTTTAGCTCACGATACATTTTTACATTTCCGCCCACTTTTACAATTCATGCAAAAGTGGGCGGAAATGTAAAAATGTATCGTAAGCTAAAAGCTTTTTAACAGGTCATTGCAAACTTTTGAAAAATCATAAATATCATGTTTTTCCTGCTATTTTTTATGCCTTGAGCGGAAAAAAGCGCAGGTAACACCCGGTGTTTATGATTTTTCAAAAGTTTGCAATGACCTGTTATCTTTTTAAGTCATAGTGTATAACCTTGACATTCTTTTGATCTGTTTATATACTGAGCATAGATCAGGAAGAGAGGCTCTAGCTAACTAATGTAGACAAGATTATTTTATGTTTCTTACAGCTTATGGCGAAAGTTGTACCTGGAATAATCATACATCTGAATAGAGGCGTGATCATCAAAGAAAAGTAGGCGGGCACGACGTTTACAGCGAGCTGGCAGGGGTGCAAGTCCAGCATTGTCACTCGGCCGAACACACTTTGAGAGCCTTGTGCGAAAATGCTACGATATGAGCAGAAGTACATCGGATGCTCCCATTCGTTAACTGGGGCACTAATAACCATATGGTTGTTAGAGTGAGTGTCTGCTCTTTCTGGGCAGAAATGAGGATGGGACCACGGATAACCTTCGTTCCTCGGTGGAGGAAATGAAGGTTTTTTTGTGCGCAGAATATGCATAAAAACAGAGGAGGAGCCTACCTATGTCGAAATTCAATAGCGATCACATCAAGCTAGCGATACAAAAAGACGGACGCTTAACAGAGGATACGCATAATCTTTTGCGTACCGTCGGTCTGCACTTCGAGTCTTACAAACAGCGACTATTCAGCATATGTCGCAATTTCCCGCTCGACATTCTCTATGTGCGCGATGACGATATCGCTGAATACGTCGCTGAGGGCGTTGTTGATCTGGGCATCGTCGGCCGCAACCTGGTAGTCGAGTCCCAGAAGCCGGTCGAAGAGGTCTTACCCCTTAACTACGGTAGCTGCCGTTTGCAAGTCGCCGTGCCCGCTGACAGTGGCATTGAAGACATCAAGCAGCTAGCAGGTTGTAAAATTGCTACTTCATATCCCGTCACAACCGGCCGCTTTTTCAACCAGCATAATATCAATGTAAATGTCATCACCATCAGCGGTAGCGTTGAGATTACGCCTGCTCTGGGCGTCGCCTCGGCCATCGTAGACCTCGTAAGCACAGGCAGCAGCCTGAGGCTGAACGACCTTATCGCCATCGCCACCGTCCTGGAATCGCAGTCAGTCGTCATCGCCAACACCAGCTCGATTGCCGACACGCACAAGTCCGCCATCATCGAGCGCCTCTTAATGCGCTTCCAGGGTGTGCTTGCCGCCTCGGAGTACAAATACGTCATGATGAACGTACCCGCCAAAGCGCTAGAGTACGTCACGACCATCATGCACGGCCTCAAATCTCCCACCGTGCTTCCCACCGCCGATTTAGAGTGGATGGCCGTCCACACCGCCATCCAGGAAGACATGTTCTGGGACGTCATCGAAGAACTGCGCTCCCTCGGTGCTCAGGGCATCCTTGTTTCTCCCATTGAAAAAATGTTCTTATAGTCGTTTTGTTGCTGATACTATCACACTTGATTAGTATCAGCAATAAGGACTCTTTCTCGATCCTCGCTGGTGTTC
>CAXTXB010000103.1:0-239 GCA_964247965.1 uncultured Dictyobacter sp.
TTTCAAAACTTCGCGATGACCCATAGGCATGCGGATGCGCAAGCGAGGAATTAGCCTCACCTCACGTTATTGCTCTCTTTAATATACGCTATCAGAGAAAGCTAGAAAAATCCTCAAGAAGTTGTCAAGATGACGTAAACAATTTGGAGAAACATGCTTCCAGCCACAAGAACTTCCTAACCTGATACCTTTCCTTTTGATGAACTTGATGGAAACAAATTAATTTTGATAGGAGAGGC
>CAXTXB010000103.1:349-12808 GCA_964247965.1 uncultured Dictyobacter sp.
TATCTATATAAGGTTCGCAAGATGAAAAGCAAGGTAGAACGAACCCGAAACATTGCCGTATTTTGAGGCGAACAGGGATAGACGCCCTTTCTTTATAAAGCTATATGCCTGTTTCTCATCTTTATAAGCATTGATACTTTTCGATGCTTAAATCATCCTTGATGTGCTCTATTGTAATGATGCAACTGCCATGATATACTTATCGATAATGTGAAAGAAGCAGTGGTGCATTTCGAGAGTATTGTCTGCTTATCATAGCTACTTTTGCACTGGTCTTTTTGCCTGGTAAATTAAGATAGCTAGCATGTATGGTGTTAGCTTTTCTATATTTTCCAATGACCAGGAAAGCTTGTCTCTGCTGCAAGAGGAGTAAATTTTGGGAGAGAAGCTACTATGAATCTCACACATGGATCTTCCGATCCTTTTCCAGATGATATCCATGATCAGCATCGCGCAGGAAAAGCAGAGCGCGATATTCCACAAGGTCTTACTCTGCGTTATTCAATGAATGAATTTTTGATGGAACCTATCTCTCCGTCACCCAATGGTCGTTATATTACCGCTGGTGCGCCGGATGGAACAGTGCGTCTATGGGACCCAGGTACGGGCGATGAAGTAGTATCTCTTCCAGAACATTCAAAACCTATATCAAGCGTAGCCTGGTCATCAAGTGGGCTTCTCGCCTCTGGTTCCAGGGACACGATGATATGCTTGTGGAGGCCAGAAGAGAACGAGCTGCTGCATACGTTAACAGGACATAGTCGAACCATTACGGCTCTCGCCTGGTCACCGAGTGAAATTTTACTCGCTTCTGGGGCAGAAGATAAATCAGTACGCATCTGGGATACCCAAACGGCAGAGCAGCATTATATACTGCTCGGTCATTCGCAAAACATACGCGCTCTCGCCTGGTTGCGAGATGAACAGATATTGGCCTCGGGTGACGACGGCGGGCTGATACGCTTATGGGATGCACAGATGGGGACGCCACTCTCTACAATCGTTGCTCATACTAATGGTGTACGCTCTCTTGCCTGGTCACCTACAAATCCCTCATTTCTCGCTTCCGCAGGCAATGATGCTACTGTACGCGTCTGGGACATAGACACGGGACGACAGATTCATATATTGGAAGAGCACACCAGGCAGGTAACAAACATAGCGTTCTCCCCCGACGGTCGGCTACTCGTCTCGCAGTCAATCTCCAGTGGTGCCGAGGTGTGTTTCTGGCGCACTGATACCTGGGAGCTACTCGCCTCCCTTCCCATCAATCCCTTCAACAACAACTTCCCACTAGCATTTCAGACTAATGAGTCCACGTTAGTTACTGGGGGCGATTCTAAAGATGAGATATGCGCCTGGCAGGTAGATATCGACGTGTTATTGCAGAGCCGGAAACCAACGATACAGTATTCAAATGCCAAGGTTGTATTAGCGGGAGATAGCGGCGTAGGTAAAACAGGTTTGTTTCGCGTACTTCTTGGTCAACCATTTGGGGGCACTGAATCCACACATGGACGTAGTGTAGCTATCTTGAGTAGAAAAGAGGTTCCCGTAAAAACTCCTCGTGATGATGGAGAACGGCTGCGTGAACGACGTGAGATCCTTCTATGGGACCTGGCAGGACAACCAGGTTATCGCGTGATTCATCAACTGCGTCTGGATGAAGTGACACTGGGATTGATCGTGTTTGATGGTCGCAACGAGACCGACCCTTTTGCCAGCGTCTACTATTGGGATCGGGCACTGCGCCAGGCACACGATGTATCGCGACAACCGCTACCACTGAAAAAGCTTCTAGTAGCTGCTCGCGTAGACCGTGGCGGTATTCCGCTTAACGAAGAGCGGATCAGCGAACTCACACAGGAGCTCGGCTTTGATCAGTACATCGAGACGAGTGCGAAAGATGGCAACAATATTGAGGTACTGTACGAAGCTATCGAGAAGGCTATCCCATGGGATACGTTACCACGTGTTACCTCTAACGAATTGTTCGAGACAATCAAGGCCTTCCTCATAGAGCAGAAATTGGAGCAAAAACGTACCGGCATTATTCTGATGCGTACTCCCGACCTCTACAATTCTCTGATCACCTCCTCTAGAATTGGACCTGATAGCGAGGAGTTACGTGCTCAGTTTGCACGCTGCATTGAGCTCGTAGAGTCGCGTGACCTGATTATGCGCTTCCGCTTTGCTAGCTACATCCTTTTACAGCCAGAGCTGCTCGATGCCTACTCCGCGGCACTTGTCAACAGTGTACGCGACGAACCGGATGGCAGAATCCTTGAATCCTGGGCGAAAAGATGCCAGTTCAGGATGTCACGCGACGAACGTATTCAAGACCCAGAAGACGAGAAGCTGGTCCTCTTGGCAATGATCGAAGATCTGTTGCGCCACGAACTTGCTCTGGCAGATCGAACCTCTTATGGAAATTACCTGACCTTCCCCTCGCAATTAACACGTGAGAACCATGAACTGCCAAACTCAGAGGGAAAGACTTTGCTCTTTGAATTTGAAGGCTCGACCCAAAACATCTACGCCACACTTGCTGTTCGCCTCTCTCGTAGCGAACTTTTCCAGAAAAAAGATTTGTGGAAAGATGCCATCACATTCACTACCAGCTCTGGCAACCTGTGCGGTCTCTACCTGGAGAAGGAGGGCGTTGGCGAGGGACGCGGTCGACTGACACTCTTCTTCAATCCTGAAACTCCTGAGGAGACTCGTTTTCTTTTTGAGAGTTATGTAGAACAACACCTGCAACGCTGGGCAATCCCTAAGTCAGTACATCGTACCCGACTCTTCACCTGCCCTGAGCCGACTTGTAGAGAACCGATCCTCCCAAGTACAGTACTCAAGCGGCGGCAGCGCGGCTTTGACTGGTTAGAATGCTCAAACTGTGGAACGCGTATTGATATCACTGATGATGAAAAACAGTCGGGGAACATAAATCCTCAAATGCTCGAAATGGACGCGGCCGCCGATCGCTGGCGAAACCTGGATGTATTGCGCTCTACCCGTCGCGAGGAGGTGGACATGAATAAAGCTCTGGGCAATCAGATGAGCTACTACGATGTCTTCTTCTGTTACAGCCCAGATGATAGGCCGGCTGTTAAGCAGATCGGGGACCAGCTTCTGGCGCTAGATATGTTGCCCTGGCTCGACGAATGGGAAGTGCAACCAGGACAAAAGTGGGATGAAGTACTGCGCGCACAAATATCATCCATCGGTGCCGTGGCAGTCTTTGTAGGCAAGGATGGTCCCGCACCCTGGCAAGACCCAAAGACAGATGAATTGCTGCACATCCTTGCAGAAGAACATACTATCATACCCGTGCTCTTACCCGGCGTGGAACAAATTCCGCAGGCACCCGATTATATCAAGTCGCCCTGGATCGACATGCAAAGATTGGAAACCAATCCTCTCACCTCTTTCATTGAACGTATTCAGGCTAAATGACGCCAGAATTTGCTTACGATAGTATGTTGTACGACATGCTATCGTAAGCAGCTAGCTCGTCAAAGAGGCCAGATTCAATACGTTACTTGAGTCTTGTGAGTATAGATCGCGAACTATTTTCCTGAAGAGGTTAATGACACAAAACAGGTATATATAGGGAAACAGAAGTACTGTGATTGTGTCATAAGGAGTTAAAAAGCTGTGTTGTGGCTAACGGTATATACAGTTGGATCAGCACCGTCGCTGATCGTGGCACTGGGATTAGTAATCATTCGTCCACACAGGACCAGTATGCTAGAAAATCCTTGCTCCCCCTTATTTTCACTTATTAAGGTTGCAAAAGTAGCCTTGTTTGCTTCCCGCTTGCCTCAGAATCGTAGAACAACTTATTCCTACTATACATTGACAGGGGAAGAGACCTATGTTTAGTGTTGTCGCAGGACTCGCGATCCTAGCCGTGGTACTGATAGGTGTAGTCTGGCGTCCGCACATCTTTATGTGGAAGGAAGATGGGCTGCCTGTATTTATACCTGCGATGCTGGGAGCTGTAATTGCCCTGATATTGGGCCTGGTAGGGCTATCAATGCTAGGGATAATTGTCGGTCGGGTGTGGGATGCATCTTTCACATTGGTTGGCCTTTTTATGCTGTCAGCAGCGCTAGATGCCAATAACTTCTTCGAGTGGGCGGCGCTGAGCCTTGCATGGGTGGCGAAAGGTACTCCCTGGAAGCTCTACATACTTATGTGCCTGCTCACCATAGCGGTGACAATCTTCCTTGGAAATGATGGAGCAATCCTGGGAATGACTGCAATCGTTGGTAAGCTGGTGAAGAGGACGTTTCCAAATAACAAGGCTATCTGGTGGCCGTACCTCTTCGCAACGGGATTTCTGGCGGATGCATTTAGTGGTTTTTTGGTACCAGACAACCTCACCAACATCATTGTTGCAAGCACATATCATTTGCCATTCGTCCTCTTTTTGATCCAGATGTCCCTGCCGATGGTTCTGGCGGCGAGTGTTACGATTATCTGCTTTGCAATTCGTTTCCGTCGTGTGCTGTTCGCAGACAAGGCGGGCTACGATGTTGTTCTCTTCAAAAATCCTAGAGCTATACTGGAGAATGAATTCATCTTCAAAGTAAGCCTGGTTGCACTCTTTATTTTAATCCTTGGGCATCTAGTCATCGGTGGCGTATTCCACCAGCCGGTCTCTTTTGTCGTCTTGCCTGTTGCCCTGGTTATGCTCGCGTTCGTCCGCAGACTTCGCTCTCCGGCAAAGATTCTGCGTGCCGCTCCATGGGAAGTGCTACTATATGCACTCAGTATGTTCGTCGTGATTACGGCAGCGATGACGCCTCCTGTCATTAATACATTTCTGGCTATCACGCCTCTACACACGCTTATTCTGGGTCAGAAGAGCCTGCTGGGCGTCTTCGCAGCCGGTGGGCTGCTGGCAGTGCTCTCGGCTCTAACCAATAATCTGCCAGCCACACTGGTAGGAATTTTGCTGCTGGGAACGGTGGCGCATCCCCATATGCTGGCAATCTACGCGGTCATCCTTGGCGTGGACATTGGGCCAAAGCTGACTCCCTATGGATCATTAGCAACCCTGCTGTGGATAGGAATTCTGAAGAGAGAGGGAATCAAGGTTTCATGGGGTCATTTTATCAGGGAGAACAGCCTGATCGCCGCTCTTGCACTCGCGGCAGCGTTAATTGGGTTGCACTTCGTGGTGCAGTAACGATTAAAAAACAGAGTATTGGATTGGAAATAGTAGCTACAACTATGGATCAGAGTCAAATAGAACATAGTATTTGGATCGGTTGAGAAAGAGGGAAAGCGATGGGTATATTAGCAGTTGATGACACTTATGTACAAAAGGTCACGAAACTTGGCTTTACTATACAGGAAATTAATGGCGTCATTACACCGCCATTATGTCCCATCCCTGCCGGCGACTTTAGAATGGGAGGCGACAAGAACCATGATCCTGACGCTTTCTCTACAGAGTCGCCAGTCCATCGTGTTCACACTTCCGCATATTCTATAGCCAAATTTCCCGTAACAGTGGGAGAGTTTGCTGGTTTTGTGGACGCAGGCGGTACAAAACCGGAGACACGCAAAAGCGTGACCTGGAAAGACCAATTGCAGCATCTGGATCACCCAGTCGTCTGCGTACGCTGGATTGATGCAGTTGAGTACATTAGCTGGTTACAGGAACAGACGGGCCAGGCGTGGCGCTTGCCAACCGAAGCAGAGTGGGAGAAGGCCGCACGCTGGGACGCCAACAGCGGCGAGGGCGAATCTCGTATTTATCCCTGGGGCAACAAGTTCGACAACAAGCGCTGTAACACAAACGCCAGTAGAATTGGCAAGACAACGCCTATTGACCAATATCCTCAAGGCGTTAGCCCCTATGGACTCTGGGATACGGCCGGAAACGTCTGGGAATGGACCAGCTCACTCTTCAGACCATACCCATACGATCCTAACGATGGACGGGAAGATTCCGCATCCCGCAAGCATCGCGTGTTGCGTGGAGGAGCCTGGCTCCTTGATCCTATAGTTGCACGTGCATCCTCGCGAAACAAAGAGAATCCCGTTCTCTTCGCTGGCTACTTCTACGATGTTGGATTTCGTCTTGTGCTAGATGAAGTTGCCAGTAGTATTGAATAACCAGCTCTCGTTCTAGACAAGGGAGGAGCCCGAACTCCAAAGATTGTTCTCAAACCGTATATAATGAAGTAGAAAGTAAAGGTTGCAAAGCTAAACGGGTATTAACGATAAACTTAAGCAACTTGTTGACGGAGTTACAGATATGCAGCACCAGATTACAGAATTATCACAACGAGCGGAGGAAGTAATCAAAAAACACAACACAGGCGAGAAGGAGTAATTATCATGGTAACATTTGTAAATCGCCAGGCGGAATTGACGCTTATCGATAATGCATTTGAAGCTTTACACAACTATGATAGCGATAGCCTCTTACTCACTCCCATTATTGATTTTTTTGGCGTGGCAGGTATCGGCAAATCTGCTGTTCTTGAATATATAAAAGAACGATGCAAGACACAGCAAATCCGCTATATTTTAATCGATGCAAGCCAGGATGCCAGCCACTTTTCACGCGAGATCATCAGACAAGTTGCAGAGCGTTATGATATTAGATTCCAACTACTAGAAGATGAGGACGAAGACCTTCCTCAACAGTCACTGGATGCCATTAAAGCCCTGTTGGAACAAGGTACAGCCGTTATGATATTGGACGGCGTCGATGCAACAAATGAAGAACTGCTAAAGCGTATTGCTACTACACTACGCGATGTCATCAATGAGAAGAAGCTGTTCGTAGTACTGGCCAGTAAAAGGGGTTTGTTATTCGAATTCGAACGTGCCATTTCACGTCAACTCACATCTTTACAGCTAAAGCCACTTGACCGCAAAAGCTGCGAGCACTATCTTGACCTGGTAGAACCCTCTCTCGAACCGGAACTCAGACAGTACATTTTCGATTGGACGCGTGGATATCCTCTCGCAATGGAAGTTATGACAACAGCTATAACCGAACAGAAGCTAGATCCGACCCAGCCCAACGATCAGAAGGCATTGGTAAAACTTATCGTAGAGCAGGTTATTGATCAGAAAGTATTTGCTAAATTAGCACCTTCACAGCAGAGCAAGTATAAAGCTGCGCTAACCATTCTATCGGTTCCCAGGCATTTCAACCTGTTGATCATGCAAAAGCTCATTGAAGAGTTTGCTCCCGAACTAAAAAGAGGGAGCGGCCTGGCATACATGAGATTACCAATGAGCATCAAGAACGACACCGACGTACTCAACTGGAACACGTTAAAGAGCGGATTTGCCGTTGATCAGCCTGTACGAAATATTTTTCTTCTAAAAATCAATGTAGAGCAAAATGAGCTTTATTCTGCACTACATCAGTTTCTCGCTCAACTCAATGAAGAGCTTGCAGATACTGTAACTGGTTCTGACCATGTCCGCTATTTATGTGAATATCTCTACCATAGTGCTTATGTGAGAAGTGAGCAAGAGTTCACACAAACGCTCGAACAAGTCTTGCAACGCTTCACCGAAATACATTTCGAATCGTTCGAGTCCTTTGGAATATTTGAGACCTATCTGGAAGAGCTTCTACAAGATAACGAGTTCAAGAAGGTACTGGGAGCGCGGATAGCAAAGGTTCAGTCTCTGGTCTATACATATCTAGCAGAAATGAACAGAAGAGAGGCACGTATGACTTTGGGTAAAGAGTATTTTGATCATTTAAGGAACTCTTTCGTTTATCTTATTAAAGACCCTGAAGTAATAGACGCACGTGCAGCGTGGACGCCTGCAATCCGCAGCGTCATGACAGAAAAGCCTTTGGATAACGTCGACCAATTTTTTAAAGAATTGCTTGACAGCGAGAGGCTAGAAGAAGCACTTGGGGATCGCTTTAGTCTACTTACCAGACTAATAACAGAAATTTCGTTGGAAGGATAGAAGATGATGGAAAATGTAAATGTGGATGAGATTTTTGTCGGGCGTGAATAAGAAATTTCAGAATTTAAAGAATGGCTGACCAATCCAAATCCCGATGCGCCCTGGATTCTCTCCGTCTACGAATCGCAAACCAACCCGGCGAAACAGGGCGGAGTTGGAAAAAGCCGACTTCTGCGCGAATTTTCTAATATTGCAAAACAAACCTTCCCAAATATTGCTATAGCGTATGTCGACTTCTTTAGCATCGCCGACCGCGATGGAGTCGCTATAGCCCAAAGGGTTTTCTCTGCACTCAAAGCTACCTATCCTGAATGGAACACATCTAACTACGAAAAAAGTTTGAAAGAATACAATGATGCGTTAGGCAAAGGTGAAGATATTAGTGAAATGCGTAATTCATTTGCCAACGCATTTATCGAAGATCTTGGCAAACTCAATAATAAATTAAACAGTGCAGATAAACTCCTCCTCATCTTCTTCGACACTTATGAGGTTGTTGAAGAGAATCCTTTTGGCACTCTATTACGCCCTGATCAGCCATTCCCCGATCGCTATGAGCTTTCAAATGTGGGAATCGTTATCGCTGGTCGGAACAAAATCGATCTAAATCATATGAATTGGCGTGGTCGTGAAAAAGAAATACAAACCATGCCAATCTCTTCATTTACACTGGAAGAAACTAAAAAGTACTTCGAAGATCAAGCTCGTGTGAATATCTCCATCGAGTCAGATGATATGCAAGCGCTCTTTGAACGCACTGAGGGCCGTCCTATACTTCTTGGCCTCGTCAACGATGTTCTTACCCAGCGTCTTTCTACGTCGCAAGAACTCATTTCAATTCCTAGACAACTTTTTGAGGAGCGCCTGGTCGCCAAGATTAACAGTCTTGCAGGGCCGATTGAGCAAATCATTTTATTTATGGCTCATGCCTACCATCGTTTTAATTTCTCCTTACTGAATTGGATTCTGAACGAGCCAGATTTAAGCGAGTTCCAGCAAGAGGTTAATCTTGAAAAAACTACAGCAGATCTGCTTAGCCTTTCCTTCGTTAGACGACCCGGTTCAGGCGAGGATTTCGTGCTGCATGATGAGATGCGCCCACTTGTAAATCGCTATTGCTGGAATCAAGATCCTGATCGTAATATTCGCAAGACCTTAAGCCGATCCGTTATTAAGTACTACGAACACGAATTGCAACACACCTCGTCAGAACAACTTAAACAGACGTATAGAGTAGAGTTACTCTACCATAAACTCTTTGTAAGCCTTGAGGACGGATACCTCTACTTTACAGAGAACTTCTCTAGTGCAGTAGATCTACGCTTAAACTCGTTTGCGCGCTCGTTACTACGCGAAGCGAAACAATTCGAGAAACAGATGTCACCAGAACAACGCTATGACTTGAAGTTTGGTGAGGCTCGTCTCTTCGCGAAAGAGGATGTACCAGACCAGGCTCTCCATCTTCTTGATGAGGTTGAGCAGGAGGCAAGCCAACCATGGCTCGAAAAGCGTCGCGCTGATATCCTTTTTGAAAAAGGCGTGGCCTATCAACAATTAAGCCGCTATTCTGAAGCTATTGAGGCTTTTCAGGCTTCGATGGATATTGAGAAGAAACGTGATAACATGTCGGATTACGCTTATCTTCTCAACTGGTTAGGATCTGTTTACGAGAAACAGGGACATTTAGATACAGCACTCGAAGCTTATGAAGAGGCTCTAGATATCCATAAGAGGCTTCTAAATAAGCGTGCATGTGCTACCGCCCTCTTAAATATCAGCAATGTCTACCAACTTCAAGGCAAAGTGGAAGAGGCTCTACGCCGAGCAAAAACGAGTTGGCATATTCGTAATGAGCTCTTTAAACAGGGGGAAATGAGCGAAGTGTATGTAGGATGGAGTCTCTGTACAATCGGAACTGTTTATTACCAGATCAAGGATCTTTCAAACGCAAACACCTTTTTCCAGGATGCGCTCGACGTTTTCAACCGCACGGGACATAAGAGCGGCCTCGCGAGGATATATAACCGGATGGGCAAGCTCTCAATGGACGAGGGTGCGCTCCCTTATGCACGGCACTGGCTTGAACGAGCCTATTCTGCCTCTCTTAATATCAGTCCAAGGGAGCAAATTTACAGTTTAAATAAACTAGGATGGATAGCTGTACTGGAGGAGCAGTATCAGAAAGCCGTGGATTTGCTTCAGCAAGCGATCGATTTAGCAAAAAGCATTCATGACGAGTATCAACAGGCTGAATCACTGACGGATCTAGCTGTAGCATTCAAACATTCTGGGCAAGATGAGGAGTCTCAGCGAGCTGAGCAGGAAGCCAGGCAGATTTGTCAGCAGTATCATTATTATTATCTGCTTGGCCTCTCCGATTTATCAGAGGGAGATGTGCTTTATGAGGCACACAAGTACAAAGAGGCATTCGTTAACTACGGGGAAGCATGCTATTACATGACGCAATACAATCAGCTTGAATATAATAATGCGCTCCGCAAAGTGGTTGATAATTTGCTGGAAACACCTCCGAACCAGATCAACCAGATTGTTGATGATCTTGTTGCCTATTGGTCCTCTCAAGGATTGGAGAAGAGCCATCCTGATTTCATTAGCTCGTGCGAGGAGGTTAGAGGACTTCTAGTATTCTGATGATGTGATGCTCACAATTGCTTGTATATACTATAGGTTACTGATCAAGTAAAAAGGTCTATCGTACCTTGATATATAAGAGCGATTCCATGTTTCAGGATGCGGAATAACGTTGCCTGTAGTTAGAAGCTTCTGCAAATTTTTCATACAGGTTGTCTTGTAAGTGTTTTACGTGCATGGTGAACGCATTAGTCATACATCGGGATAGCGAAAAATGGAAATCCGATTTGAGACAGCATTGGTGGATGAGTCTTTCTCTACTGCAAGTGAATGTCCTAGAGAATGTAATCCTACCCCTTTAATTCCAGAGCTAGAAAAAGTAGATCTTTCTAGTATAGACGTTACCATTTTTCAGCATACTCCTGCATTGTACAAGCAATCATGTGGCAGTGAGTATTATCTCGTGTGTCATCCAACTGGTACAGGGCATATTACTCTTCTGGATGAGGAGGCGGCAGACCTTCTTGAGCGTTTTCGTTTTCCAGCCTCACTCGTTGTGCTGTATTCAGAGAAGGAAATTCCAGAACAAGCCAGGACAGCGGTTTCGCTCTTTTATAAATTGGGCTTTCTAGAGAATCCAGCACAAGCTCCAGTTCGCCCACTACAGGACACATCCAGGGCGCTCAGCGCGTGGTTGCATGTGACGAATGCATGCAACCTGCAGTGTGACTACTGCTATGTGGGTAAAAGCTTTGAGTCTATGAGCGAGGACACCACAAGGAAAGCGATTGGCGCTATTTTCAGGTCAGCGGTTAAGCATCGCTTTAGAAAAGTTCAGCTGCGCTATGCGGGTGGCGAGGCAAGCTTACAGAGCGAGCGCGTGATTGCCTTGCACGACTATGCGTTAATGCTGGCGCGCCAGTATAATATAGAGCTTCAGGCATCTATACTCAGCAACGGAGTCTTTTTAGCGCCGCGGATGATTGATCGCCTCAAAGAACGAAATATTGGCGTCATGATCTCACTAGATGGTGTTGGGTCTCACCATGACCGCCAACGCTCATTCATCAATGGGCGCGGCTCATTTCGGCTTGTGGACCGCACTATTATGCAGCTGCTGGAAAAAAAACTCATTCCACATATCTCGGTAACGGTCTCTCTACGCAACCTTGCTGGCTTGCCAGAGCTCATATCATATATTTTGGAGCGAGGTATGACGTTTTCGCTCAACTATTATCGGGATAATGACTGCTCTACACATATATACGACCTCCAGTTTACAGACAAACAGATGATCGATGCTATGCGCTCGGTCTTCGATCTCATCGAACGCGACCTTCCTCAATACAGCTTGCTCGGCTCACTTATTGATAAGGCAGACCTGCGCTACGCCCATCAAAGCACCTGTGGCGTCGGCGATAGCTATCTGGTCATTGATCAGAAGGGAGGCATTGCCAAGTGTCATGTCGAGATCAAACAGACTATTACCACGGTTGCTGCAGATGATCCACTACTAGCAATCAGAGGTGATCGTCAAGGTGTCCAGGCGCACAGCGTTGATGAGAAGGAAGGCTGCCGCGCCTGCTCATGGCGTTATTGGTGTACTGGCGGCTGCCCCCTCCTCACTCATCGGGCAACAGGACGAAGCGACGTAAAATCGCCTAATTGCAATATTTATAAAGCCCTTTTCCCCGATGTGCTTCATCTAGAAGCTTTGCGCTTGCTTAAATACGTTCAGCCCTACCCATTGCTACATGCACAATCAGATGAAAAGAGGCAGAGTGAGAACCTATTTTATGTATAGATGTATATTCATCTCTACGTATAACAGATGTTATTTAGAAAGGGCGCATCCCGAATTTTTGGAAAATGAGGAACATCGTATTTTACCTGCTCTTTTTC
>CAXTXB010000104.1:0-2939 GCA_964247965.1 uncultured Dictyobacter sp.
AACCCGATTATCAACAATACGTATTATGGTGAGCGGCGCGCAATCCTGGCTGTAACGCTACCTCAGGCCGATTTTTCGCAGGAGGCGACTGTCCATCACATCCTGGAGATTCTGAAGACTCATGATTCGGTTACGTCTAAGCCTGATCCATTAGTTATGGCTGCTGGCTTCACCGACGAGAAAATTACGTTGCATGTTCGCTTCTGGGTGACAACAGGGCAAGTTATTGATATATCAGATATACTATATGAGTTACATGAATTACTGCCTCAGGCAGAGATAGCTGTTAAAGAGCCTGTGTAAATTATTTTCCTGGAGGATTGAACTCACATTGGATACGCTGGATACTGGCAGATCGTCAGGGGGCGCGCGTCGCATTGGTCTTATGGGTGGGACTTTCGATCCCATTCATATTGCACATCTCATCGTTGCTGAGGAGGTTTATACTGCACTCGATCTTACTGAGATGGTTTTCGTTCCAGCAGGGCATCCTCCTCATAAGTTAGCGAGAACAAGTACAGCTCCACATCATCGCCTGGCAATGGTTGAGCTGGCTATAGCTTCAAACTCTCATTTTAGTATTTCTCGCGTTGAGGTAGATCGATCTGGACCCTCTTACCTGGTTGATACTCTACGCTTACTCCGCGCACAATGGGGCACTCAGGTTGAGTTGAACTTTGTGATTGGCTGGGATAGCCTGGAGGATTTCCATACCTGGCATGATCCTGCAGGCATTTTAGCCCAGCTTACCCACCTGGTCGCCGTTCGCCGCCCAGGATATGTTGAGGATGTTGCGTATAATCAAGAGTTGGAGGCGCGCATCCCAGGCATCACTGAACGCTTGTATGTGGTGTCTGTGCCACAGCTGGATATCTCTTCCACTGATCTGCGGCGGCGGCTGGCAGAAGATCAACCCATTAAGTATCAGACGCCAGAGGTTGTGGAGCGTTATATTATTGAGCATGCACTCTATAAGAGCGTCCATTAAGAAACAGGTAAAGCTTTATTATGCCACCCATGCAGTTTGAGCTAGGAGAACGATTACGCCTCCGCAAGAAGCATCCCTGCGGAAGCTTTGATTGGGAGGTTGTGAGGTTGGGTGCTGATATTGGTCTGAAATGCGAGAAATGTGGCCGCCGTATCCTGCTCCCACGTTCAGAGGTGGAACGCCGCATAAAACAGGTGCTGCCGCCTCTTGCAAAAACTGGCGATGACGAGTACGATGAATTTGACGAGGCCTAAACAGGGAGACCATTAACTCGGTTTCAACCCTTCTGACTACCGTCGTATATTGGTAATTCATTTGGGTAGTCCATTCGTTTCAACTCAGGAGGATCGTGATGTCTAAGGATACGACTCGATGGCAGTAGCGCCCAAAAGCGAAGGTTTCCTTACGCTTCTGAAGAAAAGAAACTTTTTACGTCTCTGGCTCGCACAACTTATTTCTATGACTGTTCTTAATGCGTCAAATTATGCATTGCTTATCCTAATTAATTCCACGACTCACTCTACGACTCTGGTTGGTCTTGCTATTATTAGTTTTAGCTTGCCGGCTATCCTCTTTGGTGCTCCCGCTGGAGTGTTTGTTGATCACATGAATAAACGCAGGGTGCTCTGGAGCAGCAATTGCTTGCGGGCATTGGCAACCTTTGCCTTCGTGGCGGTCCTTCTGCTCAACCACGGTAGTAGTCTGCTGGTCCCTGTCTATCTTCTGACTTTCATTGTCTCGGCCATTGGTCAGTTTTTTTCGCCGGCGGAGGGATCAGCGATTCCTATGCTGGTGAGCGAGCACGAGTTGATGCCTGCCCTTTCTTTGTTCAACATTACGTTTATGTTGTCGCAGGCGCTTGGCTTTGTGCTGCTGGCTCCCATTTCGATCAGCCTGCTTCCTGCTCTTACTATTTATCATGTGGCTGTGGATTCGATCACTCAGTTATATGCTCTTGTTGCTTTCTTCTATCTGGTCTGCGCCTTGCTTATTCTTTCGATTCCGCGCTCCGGCTTTGTGCAGGGCGATCGAGCGCAAGACGTTTCTCCTGCTCTTTCCTCACAAACGCTTGGTGTCTTTCACAATGTGATGACGGAGATGTCGCAGGGGTGGCAATTTGTGCGCAAAAATAATGCACTCTACCTGGCGGTTATTCAGCTTTCTTTCGCCGGCGTGCTGATTCTTGTGATTGGTCAGCTTGCTACCCCTATCGTGACTGAACTTCTCTACTTGCCTTCCAACGCGATGGCTTTTGTCTTTGCGCCGGCTGGCGTGGGTCTTGTTCTTGGCTCTATCTTGATGCCGAATATCGCGAGTCACCTGGGTAAGTCTCGTACGGTTCTGATTGGGAGCATAGGCCTGACTATCGCGACTCTGCTTATGCCTGTCTGTACTTTGCTGGCACGCTGGCTACAACCTCATAGTTGGAATAATAATCCGCTCTTGCTGGTTGTAATTGCGCTCCTGATGTTTTTCGCCGGCCTGTCGCTAGACTTTATCAACATTCCAGCCCAAACTGCTATACAAGAGATGACGCCAGAGTGGATTAAGGGGCGTGTGCTGGCTCTACAACTTGTGCTCTATAACGCTTGCTCTATTCCAGTTATCCTCTTCATAGGCGCTTTTTCGGATCTGTTTGGCATCGATCGCGTGCTGTATATCCTTTCCGCCTGCGAGCTCGCCTTCGGAATCTGGAGCATTTATTATGAGCGCAAACATTCATTCCACCTCCAACCCGTGGATGAATCGGCAGAAGAGGGCACTTTTCCAGAATCAACAAAGGATAAGGTGTCAACCAGTACACTAGAATCTACCAACTGATGCGCACTTCCAATTATTTCTAAGTATTTCTTTTGCTTTTCCTGCATGATTTGGGCTCCGCCCAAATCCTGCAGGCAAAGCAAAAGAAATACTTAGAAATAATTGGAAGTGCGCATCAGTTGGTAGATTC
>CAXTXB010000104.1:2949-12798 GCA_964247965.1 uncultured Dictyobacter sp.
TTCCCTCCTTTTTTTGGCCCCCCCAAAAATATCCAATAAAAAAAAAAAAAAATAATAAAAAAAATTTGTATGGGCGCAGCGAACAAGGTCAGGCCGTTACCACTTAGGCATGTGCCCGGCTGGATAGCGGCTGCCGAATGACCCATGGGGCAGTATCTGCTGCACGCGATCAAGGTCTGCCTGGCTGAGGGTCACATCAACGGTAGCGACATTTTCCGCTAACCGGTTCGGGTTTCGCGTGCCGGGAATCGGCACGATATCCTGGCCCTGAGCGAGCAGCCATGCCAGAGCCAACTGGGTCACGGTGATGCCCTTGGACTTCGCGAGCTCAGTCAGTTGCTCTACGGCCTTGACGTTCGCGTCGTAGTTCTCACCCTGCCACCGAGCGTCAAAGGTGCGCATGTCTCCTTCGGGATATTCGCTTCCTGGCTTGACGGTGGAGGTGAGGAAGCCACGTCCCAGGGGAGAGTAGGCTACAAAGCCGATACCGAGTTCGCGGATCACCGGGAGGATTGAGGTCTCGACGTCGCGCTCAAAGATGGAGTACTCGCTTTGCAACACCGACACCAGTTGAACGCTGTGGGCACGGCGGATAATGTCTGGC
The DNA here is from genome assembly GCA_964247965.1 of uncultured Dictyobacter sp. Lineage (GTDB taxonomy): Bacteria > Chloroflexota > Ktedonobacteria > Ktedonobacterales > Ktedonobacteraceae > Dictyobacter. Next base: position 3,554 of record CAXTXB010000104.1, read on the forward strand.
CCAGCCTCGCTGAGTCCGAAGAACCGCACCTTACCAGCATTGATGAGGTCCTTGACCACGCCGGCAACATCCTCGATTGGCACATTGGGATCAACTCGGTGCTGGTAGAGTATGTCGATGTGGTCAGTCTGCAGGTAGCGCAGGCTGTTCTCAGTGACTTCGCGAATGTGTTCGGGTCGGCTGTCCAATGCCTCATTCGGAATCTGGTTGCTGGACATATCGTAGCCGAACTTGGTGGCAAGCACCACCTTGTCGCGGAAGCCCTTGACTGCCTGGCCGAGCAATTTCTCGTTTGAGCCAGTCCCCATACCGTAGAGCTCGGCGGAGTCAAAGAGGGTCACGCCGAGCTCGTAGGCGCGGTGGATCGTGGCGATGCTCTGCTCGTTATCGCTGGAACCATAGGCCATTGTCATGCCCATCGTGCCCAGGCCGAGGACTGAGACGTCGAGGCCCTGTCGGCCAAGTGTGCGATGTTTCATGGATATCTCCTTAACATATTTTTCTACTTTACTTCATCGGTTCGATTCTCTCATGTGATAGAATTATGAAGTCCCTTTTGATTTAGAACCAGACCTCAAGTTATCCTGGTATAAAAACTGTCAGGATAAGTATGGAAAGAAGCAAGCGATGCACGATGAAAAACGACGACAAGAACTGGCGCAATTCTTACGAACACGACGAGAACGGCTCTCGCCAGAAGCGGCAGGATTGTCTACTGGTTCGCGACGTCGCACACCTGGATTGCGGAGAGAGGAACTCTCGCAGCTAGCAGGGATGGGAGTGACATGGTATACGCGATTAGAGCAGGGGCAAGATATCATAGTCTCTTCGCAGGTTCTAGAGAGTCTAGCAAGGGTATTTGACCTGAATGCTGCCGAGCGTGATCATCTCTTTGTCCTGGCACGAGAACAGGTGCCCGCCGATCCATATCCCTTAACAAGCAGGATCAGCCCTCAGCTTCAATGTGTTCTCGACGACATGAGCAGTTCTCCAGCCTATGTCACAAATCCACGCTGGGATATTGTGGGCGGGAATCAGGCTATGTATCGCGTCTTTCAAGACTTTAACACGCTCTCAATGCGTAGTGAGCGAAATATTATACGTTCTCTGTTCACCGACCCTTTGCATCGGACCCTGCTCCGCAATTGGGAAAAAGAGGCACGGGGGATACTTGCTCTGTTTCGTGCGAGCAGTGATCGCTATGTTGAAGAGGCATGGTTCAAGGCCCTGATAGCAGAGCTTCAGCAAACAAGCCCCGAATTCCGGGAGTGGTGGCCACACCATGATATCCAGTCATCTTATACAGGACTAAAAGAACTGCACCATTCTCTGGTTGGCTGGCTGGCCCTTCAATCAATCACGTTTCAGGTTGTTGATGCACCTGATCTGCGGATGGTTATTTTCACAGCAGCAGAAGCTGAGACAGCGAGGAAGCTGACCCAACTGACGGAGCCGATGGAGGTTGAGCTAACTCGTTAACAAGTCTTGCGTTTCGGCATGCCTATAGTTATAATGAGTTTGCAGTATGAAGAGAAACAACGAGCATTGATGAGGTAAGGTAATACATGCATTCAGATACTCAACTGGCCGCACAGATCGCTCCATATCAGCCCTGGCTCATCATTGCAGGGGTGTTTGTGATCTTTATCGCTCTGCGGATAACGAGAAAAGCACTTCGTCGTCGCGTAGAAGAGATTGGCTTCTGGGTGTTTAAGGACCGGGGACGCTTCATCTGGTTCTGGCTGAATGCTCCCGGTGTGATGCTTCACGAACTCAGTCATGCTTTTGTGATTCTTTTGTTTTACCCCTTCGGTTTCTACATTACGAACATTAGTTTTTTCCACATTCAGCCCACCATCCACTCCACTCCGGGCCGCCGGGTGATGCGCGGCGGTGGCGCACAATCACTCCAACTGGGAGAGGTGCAATACAAACGGCCTGAGGGTCCCTTCATGAGCTTGATGGGCGATAACCTGAGTGGCATTGCGCCACTCTTTGGTGGGACTGCGGCCTTTGTCTTCCTCTATTGGGTGGCTACCGGTTATAATCTCTGGGATGTGACCTTCGATACTCTGCATCAGCAGTTCCAGATCATTCGTCCGGGCTGGCCCTGGTGGACGTTGCTCTTTGCCCCCTATCTGATCCTCACGGTGACTTCAGAGCTCTGGCCTAGCTCACAGGACTGGCGGGGCGCACGCTTGCTTGTCCGCACGTCGCTGCTGCTTCTCGCCCTCTTCCTCGCTGCCCTCTGGTATTTCCACCGCTTTGCTGATCTGCTTCCACCAATCATCCAGGTTGCTTCACACATCGATTTCGCCCTGGCTATCCTGCTGGCCCTCGATTTCGTCTTCCTGATCCTTGCTGAGGTCCTGCTGCACATCCTGCGCACCTGATTCTCTTCTTCTGCCAGCCTACCAATCGAATTTATCTATCAAAAAGTTTCGGCTATAGTGCAGCAGGATGGGACTGCCGTGTGGACAGACTGCAGGAGCGGTAACGCCTGCCAGCCCTGTAAGCAGCGTTCTCTGCTCTCCCGTGCTTAATTCACGGCCTCGTCTCAGGGCCGAACGGCAGGAGAGCCCTATCAAGAGATGGTCTTCCCAATCTGGGCCGTCCTCCGCGGCCACCTCGGCGAGCTCTTGCAGGTGTGCGGCCAGTTGCTCGTTCCCTTCACCGGTTGGGACGGAACGAATGAGAAAACTGCGTCCACCAAAGCGCTCACACTCTAGTCCCAGGCTGCGCAGCATTGGTAGACGCTGCTCTAGAAGATCGGCCTGGTGGCGTTTCATTTCGACGATGACTGGCTCCAATAGCAGGTGTGCGCTGACTTCTTGATCCTCTTGTACCCCTGTATAGGTGCTGCGTAGATACTCGTAGAGAATGCGCTCGTGTGCCCGATGCTGGTCTACTAGATAGAGGCTGCCATCGGGCGCTTCCGCCAGAATCACTGCCTGCTGCAACTGTGCCAACGGCCGTAAGCTGGCGATGATTTCGCCAGTGCCAGGAGGGGCTGACTCTGCTCTGTAGCCTTCAGCAGATTCGGCAAGATGCAATCCTCGCCGGCGGGGACCGGGTAGGCGGCGCTGGTTGGCCAGCAGGGGCCCGGGAAACTGGACGGGCTCGGGCTGCGCGGGACTCCGTTCCAGGAAGCCCTTTATGACCTGTGCCAGGACCTCTCCTATCCTCTTCTCTTGCAGCAGGTGGACCTCTATTTTCGCGGGATGGACGTTGGCATCCACTTCTTCGGGCGGCACTTCAATGTTGAGCACGAGCAATGGGTGCTTGCCCTTCGGTAGCAGGCTGCGATATCCTTGCTCCAGCGCATCCTGTAGCGCCTGCGTTACGACCCAGCGCCCATTCACAAATATTGTGATGTGTTGACGGCTGCTTTGTGCCAGGACACGGTTCCCAATGCATCCCCGCACTCTATAGTGTTCTTTATCGCTCACGTCGATCTCCTGCAGCATCTCTTTTAGAGAGAGGTTATAGAGCTCGGTGAGCGTCACGGCCAGATCGCCGGTTCCGCTTGTTTGCAGGGCAGTGTGTTCATCTATAACCAGGTTAAAGCGGACGGCGGGATAACCGGTGGCATAACGCCGCACAAGCTGCATGATATGAACGTTTTCGGTGCGTGGGGCACGGGTAAAGTTCAGGCGCGCAGGAACGTTATAGAACAGGTCTGAGACGGTAATTGTGGTGCCGTGCACTCGTGCCCGCAGTCCTTGCTGCTGCCTGACACCTCCGCGCCATGTGACCCAATGTGCCGCTGCCTCCTGATCCTGGGTCTCTACTGCCCGGCTGAGCACTGTTATCTCCGCGACCGCGGCAATGCTGGCCAGTGCCTCGCCGCGAAACCCCAGCGTGTGCAGGTGTTCCAGATCTGCGAAGCTCTGGATCTTACTGGTTGTATGTCGGATGCAGACCTCGTCAACTTCCTGCGCGGGAATGCCGCTTCCGTCATCGCTTACCCGAATCAGGCGTAGACCTCCTCCACGCACCTCTATTCGTATATTGTGTGCGCCAGCATCCAGCGCGTTCTCCAGCAATTCTTTTACAACGGAGGCTGGTCGCTCCACGACTTCTCCAGCTGCGATGCGCTCTGCGACATCAGGCGTTAGCGTGCGCAAAGGGCGGCGTTCTGCTAGCGGTGATTGCAGTGGCTGAGAATCGTAAAGCATCATTTCTGCCTGCCCTTCTTCTTCTGCAGTAAAGATAACAAGTTCAAGGCATCGAGTGGCGTGATTGCGTTGACATCGATAGTATCCAAAACTTGCTCTCGTCCGCAGCCATCGGCTCCCTCTAATGAGGCTGCAATTGCGCGCGCCTCTTCACTGCGCCATTCAAACGCCCTCTCCGCAGTTATCACCTGGCCCCCTGCTCGATAATGACCGTTTTCTTCCGCGATTCTCTTTCCATTTCTCGCGCTTTTTCCGTCGTATTCATCTTTATGGGCATAGAATACATCTGCGGTCTTGCCGTCTTCTAGCTGCTGTAAGACGATCCCCGCTCGCTTGACGACGTTGAGTGGCATTCCTGCCAGCCTGGCAACGTGAACGCCGTAGCTGCGTCCTGCATTGCCTGAAACGACCCGGTGCAAGAATACTATATTTCCTTGCTCGTCCTCGCTAATAGCTACTGTGTAGACGCTCAGGTGAGGCAGTTCGTCCGCCATGCGCGCTAATTCGTGGTAGTGGGTGGCAAAGAGAGTGCGGGCCCCTAGCTGGTTGTGAAGGTGTTCGACGACGGCACGGGCGATGGCCAGTCCGTCATAAGTGCTTGTTCCACGCCCAATCTCGTCGAGGATGATCAGGCTGTGTCGTGTGGCGTGGTGCAGGATGGTTGCAGTCTCTTCCATTTCGATCATAAAAGTACTTTTGCCCGATGCGATGTCGTCTTCGGCTCCCACGCGGGTGAAGATGCGATCAGCTAGCCCCAGCCGTACGCTGCGCGCAGGCACAAAGCTGCCTATCTGTGCCAGCAGAGTAATCAAGGCTACCTGGCGCAGATATGTCGATTTACCCGCCATATTTGGACCGGTGAGGAGCAGCACGCGCTCGCCGTCCTCTGCTTCGAGCTGTGTGCCATTGGGTATAAATACATCCCCATCCAGCGTGTATTCAACAACTGGATGCCTTCCACTTGTGATTTCGAGCCGGTATCCTTGCTCTAATACGGGTCGTACATATCCTTTGTGGGCTGCTACTTCGGCCAGGCTCAAAAGCACATCAATGCGGGCGACTGCGGCGGCTGTGGTCATGAGCCTCTGATACTCGATGGCAATCTGGCGTAGTACGTCTGAGTAGATGCTGCGCTCCATCTCTTCTATGCGCTCTACCGCACTCAGGATCAATGCTTCGTGCTCTTTGAGCTCTGGCGTGATAAAGCGCTCGGCATTCACAAGCGTTTGCTTGCGCATATAGTCGTCGGGTACGAGCTTGAGATTGGCATTGCTAACTTCAATGTAGTATCCAAATACTTTGTTAAAGCCAACTTTGAGGGCTTTGATGCCTGTGCGTTGTCGTTCGCGCGCCTCTAATGACACCATCCAGCGTCGCGAGCTGCGAATAGAACTGAAGAGTTGGTCTAGCTCAGGATTGTATCCCGCTCGGATGAGCCGCCCATCGTCGCCCTCCTCGTCCTCTTCATCTGGCCGCATAAGTGCTCGGCCAATGAGGTCGCCGACTTCGGGACATGCATCAAGCTCCTCTGCCAGTTCCTGCAGTGCCTCTGCCTCACAGCTTCGCAATAGGTCCCGCAGCGTGGGAATAACCGTGAGATAGTCGCGCAGTCCTAATACTTCATTGCGTACGGCGCTTCCCTGACGAATGCGCGCGCTTATTCGCTCCAGATCTCCCAGATCCTGTAGACATGCGGCGAAACGCGTGCGAATGGCTGGACTCTCATACAGTTCTTCGATACTTTCCAACCGACTGTTGAGCTCATGCAGATCCAGCAGCGGCTGGGTTATAGTGCGTCTCATCTGGCGCGCGCCCATGGGGGTGATTGTACGATCCAGGACGCCTAGCAGACTGCCCTGCAAACTTCCACTGCGCGTGCTCTGGAGCAGTTCCAGGTTGCGCTGGGTGTGTGCGTCCAATACCATATAGCTGCTCGTGCTGTATGATCGCAGTCCCACTAAAAGAGTGAGCAGCGCGACATTCATCTTGCCGAGATATGCCAGGATCGCTCCTGCGGCTGCAACTGCCTGGGGGGCCTGCGCACACCCATATGCTTCCAGCGTCTGCACGCCAAAATGTTTGCACAGTCGCGCCTGCGCCGCCTCATATTGAAAGAAATAAGGCGCGCAATGCGTGATAGTGACTGTTTTGGATGGAAATTGATATGCCTGCACATTGCTTCCTTCAACCAAAAGACATTCAACCGGTGCGAGCCGCTGCAATTCGGCATCCAGGGCGATGGGTAGTTCATCAGGAGTAAACCAGGTGACGCTGAACTCTCCCGTGCTCACATCCACTGCCGCCAGCCCCGTCTGCGCCTTGCCTGGCGCGATGGCCACCAGATAGTTGTTCTGACGCGAGGGCAGAAGATTCGGCTCCGAGAGCGTGCCCGCTGTTAAGATACGCGTGACGGCCCGCTCTACAACGTCTCGCCCCTTAGTGACTTCTCCGATCTGTTCGCATATAACTACTTTGTAGCCCCGCTGTATGAGCTTGCCAACGTAGTTTTCTAGTGCATGTAGGGGTACGCCTGCCAGAGGTACACGCTCTTTGCCTTTGCTATACGATCGCGTTGTACGTACTATCTGTAATTCGCGTGCAGTAATATAAGCGTCCTCGTCGAACGTTTCGTAGAAATCGCCTACCTGGTACATCAAGATGGCGTCAGGAAATTGCTTTTTAAATTCCAGATATTGTTTGCGCGCAGGGCTCAGGGTTGACATGAATGGCTCACCTCTACATAACACAAAATACGCACACGCGACGAAAAATTGAACACTTGTACATTACCGTATTCTTGCGGACTTGTCAAAAAGTGGTACTTGAGGAAGTTAGGATAAATCGATACTGTTCTGGCACAGTTCATTTAACCGGCTCACTGCGTGTGGCGACAATCCCTTGCGGTCAATGCTGTTCAAAGACAGAGAAAAACAGAGAATGAACAGTGCATGTTGCCGAGGAGGAGAGCTGAGAACAGGTGGCAAAGAGCTACAGCCACGGGGCCTCTCCCGCCTCTGTGAAGCAGAGCGTGCTGATTAGATCAGCCACAGCCACGCTTTAGCACTGCGTGTCTGTGCCTCCCTCCCAGAAGACTTGTAGCACACTCGTCTACCGTTTGTTTAGGAGAGGGCGCGCTGCGGTTGAACTCTGCATAGGGACTGGCAGAACATGCAGTGCTAAAGCGTGGCTGTGGCTGATCCAATCAGCACGCAACCTTTTTCTCACGATTTAATACTTTTTTCATTCCCTGTTACATCTGTATTCATAACACGTCGATAATAAACGTGAGGCTATTTTATGCAAAATAGCCTACATGCCTCAGTTGTGTCTGTAGAGACGAAAGGTATTTTTCATGCATCACCCACATCCACAAAAATTTATTTTGCACGCTCGTGAGAGGATAATGAACATCAGAGACACTGCTACCGATATCGCGCGCCCGAGCAGGACGCGTAGGGACAATCCCTCGCGGTTGTCGTTAGTAGCTAGCCTCTTTCTTTGCCCACCACGACAACCGCGAGGGATTGTCCCTACGCGGAGCCTATCAGGTAAAGTGTACCAGAACAGCACCAGGGGTGTACTGTTCATTAGCTTTCTTCTTCCGTTGGCTACTGCCCTGGTAGGATGCGTGAGTTCTTATCGTTCCTGGCAGCGAAGAGAGTTGAAGCATGTACAGAAAAAGGGGATTGTTGTTGAGACTGCCGTGGGTCCGGTCGAGTACCAGGTGATTGGTCGGGGTCCTGCGGTCATCTACGCGCATGGAACGCCCGGCGGCTTCGATCAAGGCCTGGCGTTCTTCCGCATGGTTGGGGGCGAAGGCTGTATGTTTATCTCTCCTTCTCGTCCAGGCTATCTGCGTACTCCACTCGCGGCGGGCGCTTCTCCGGCCGAACAGGCTGATCTCTATGCGGCCTTGCTTGACGCTCTTCATATTGAGCAGGCGGGCATTATCGGCTTCTCGGGCGGCGGTCCCTCTGCACTTCAGTTTGCCCTGCGCCACCCCAAGCGTTGCCAGAGCCTGGCTATGATTGGAGGAATCGTCCAGCGTCACTGTTGTTCTGAACGTCAACAAGCGTTGCCTATCTGGAAACGGATTCCGACTCAGATTGTTGAGCAGTTGCTGGTCTCGGACCCTTTCCTCTATACTGTTCTGCCCCTTGCTCGTCTCCTCCCTAGAGGTGCCGCAGTGGCGGGTATGTTATGTTCGGGAGCGCTTTACCATCTGCGCAAAGTAGGCCACGAAAATGATTTAGCTCAATTTTCCGCCATCGAGGCCTATCCATTAGAACACGTTACGACTCCCACCCTGGTCATTCATGGAACTTCTGACGAGGATGTGCCTTTCGAGGATGCGCGTCTTCTCGAACGGAAGATCTCTAATATTCGCCTGCTTGCTTTGGACGGTGACCACTCGGCTTTCTATACCCATGCCGAAAAAATTATGCCTCTGCTGAGCACGTTTCTTGTTTCGCAGACTGCTTCAAGCTAGATAATGCGTGCTCATAAGAGTCGAAATCTTATTTAGACAGCTCAATAATTAATCAAAACTTTTCTAGCCCTTTAGCGTAAACCTAAGGATGCAACTAAAATCTTCTACAAACACTCTACATTAGAGTACAGAAGGATTCTATTTTCGGGCTATGAAAGAATATGAGGCACAGGATGACTGATCTTACTGCACCCATTACAGATGTGACGGTCTATGCTGATCGCGCACTTGTGACCCGTAAGGGCCGCATTCCTCTGGAAGCTGGCGAGCATGAATTACGTATAAATGATCTCCCTTCGTTTTTGCGCGATTCGCTGCGGGCGTCGGGACGTGGTCCTCAAGGCATACGTATCCTCAATGTCGATATCACGACTGCATTTCACGATCGCCCCCCTGAGGCTGAGCTTGGAGAGCTTCAAAATACTATTGAGCAGTTGCAACAGCAGGCTCAATTGCTTCAAGCTCGCCAGGATGCTCTGGCGAGCCGGCGTCATTGGCTGCAAGGACTTGGCGAGCAGTCGAGAGATTTCGCTCGTGGCCTGGCACAGGGGCAGATGAAGCCGCAGGATTGCGCCGAT
>CAXTXB010000105.1:0-12785 GCA_964247965.1 uncultured Dictyobacter sp.
GGCCAGCTACCGCATGCTGACCAGGCTCGCTCCCGTCTTCCCACCGTGATGGGAAACAAACACTGTCATAGACCGTGTTCGGTCTCCTGCTCCCCGACCGGATAGCGCTTCGGTTTCGGTTCCCCGACGCGCCTGGTCTGTTTGGGTTTCGTAGGTGGTGCGCCTGCGGTAGCATCAGTCGAAGCCTGTGGTGCGGGGCCTTCGGATTCGGATGAAGCCTCGTCTGCGGCTTTCTTCTTTCGGCCCCGTTTGGGTGGGGTGGCGGGAGGCGTCACCCCTTCCTCGACCTGGACTATGCTTCCCGGTTCTGCGGTGTCTGCGGCTTTCGCCTCGATCTTTTTGCGTGCGCGGGTCTTTTTGACTGGTGGTGGGAGAGCAGGAGCCTCTCCATTTGTCACGGGTGGAACATCCACAGGCGAGACTTCTGTCCCTGGAGCAAGCTCCGGCCTCGAAGCCTGCTCCGGAGGCGTCTCGCGTGGGGGGGAGCGGAGGAACGGGAGCAATCAGTTCGCCACCTTGAAGCAATCGCCATACATGCTCCCGATTGCTCGCTGTATGATTCAACCGCTGCTCCCCTTCATACGCATCCAGGGCCATTTGTCGATAGATATCCACTGGAAGGGCATGATCCTGCACACAATCTAAAGAAAGCCTGTCCTTGCCATCATCGAGAGTCGTGGAGACCGCATGCAGTAACCAGTCCTTCAAGATGCCAATGCATCCCACACTACACTCGTAGAAGTAGAGCCAGTGATCCGTGACCTAACGGTCGGCGGAACATTCCAGCGGCACCCGTCGCAAGAGTTCGAGGAGTGTACCCTGGAACTCAATGCAATCCTCCTCTCGCTCCAACTGGTAGCGGGGAAAATGGACGGGGAGGCAACGGCGCGCCGTTTGCCCACTGAGTTTGCCAAAATTAAAGAGATCATAGGTTCCTACCAGAACGTAGAGTACGCCCGTCTGGCTACCCAATGACTTCAGCCACTCCAATTGTTCCTGAAGCACGCTCCCTGCTGTCCCCTCTTTTCCATACAGCATGTGATGGGCCTCATCGACAAAAAGCACGCGCACTCCATGCTGGTGCATCGCGGCATCAGTAGCATCTCGCAAATCTGGATCATCATTGGACTCCGAGACGGTGCGCGAGAGGCGGCGTCGCTTCGGCGCGGCAGCTTCGGCGTGAATATCGACCTGCACCTGCTGTGGGTAGGTCTGTTCGCCAAGCAGTTTGAGAATGGTTCGATAGAACTAACCACGATTGAAAGCGTTCCTGTCCGGGAATTTGGCCTCGATCATCAGAACCGGTATGGGAGAAGGTTCCAATCGGTAAGAAGCGAACGGGAGAAGAGAGGTTCCAGAGCTTTGTGGAAGCAGCAGTTCTCTGGCCTGCACCGCCAGACTCTCCATCATTCGGGTCTTACCGACCCCCGTCGGGCCGTGGACCAAGACGAAGGAGAAGCCTGCTGGTTGACGAATGGCGCGCCGAATCCGCTCATGAACCGCTTCGAGTTGGTGATGCGTGATCGTGGCCGAGGCGAACAAGGCTTTTTTCTCTTCGGCAGAGAGGTGGGCGATGGTGTGTAATTCCATTACGGATAGTCTCCTCGACGCTTCAAACGAGAGAGATCGACTGGCATGGAAAGAGCCGCGAGTTTACTCACTTCTCTCATGGCCTCAGGTGGTCCGACCGGCAGAGGCGGCTTGCCGCCCAAGGTTTGCACATGCCCGGACTGACCCGCAATGAGAGAGAGCACTTTCCTCTGTTCCAGGTCGCGGAGCCGTTGCCGCAGCAATGCTTCATGACTGGCCGCCTTGCTCATATGGGTCGCCAGCCACTCCGCCGAAAGATCAGCACGTGTACCATCACGCCTGGCTTGCCTGCGCAATTCGATTGTTGCGATGAACAGTTCCTTCTCAGTGTGGTCTTCCAGGCCCGGATACGGTGCCCGACAGGTGACCCATTGCCCCTGCACCTGCGCATAGGACGTCGAGAGGTCGAAAGGGTCATACCGAACCGGGACAGCGGTTTTGATCACTTCAGGATTGCGAAATGCATTGTTCCAGTAGTAAAAATAGTTGATCTTGACTCCGCTGCCTTGTTGCACCACCGCTGTGCCTTTGGTCGCCGAAGGGCAGGTCGCCTTCAAAAAACGATCATCATCTCGCTCTCCTCCCTGCTTCATGCCCCAGAGGTACGCCGCTTGTGGTGTCATACCAATGCCGCTGTGTTCATCCTGGTCGTAGACTTGATAGGCATACTCACAGAGGTAGGTGTAGAGATCCGGGAGCATCCACAGGGCATGATGTTTGGGATCAACGGCTCTGGTGAGCAAACGTGCTCGCTTGGCTGTCTGTGTGTTCCCCAGAAGAGTGTAGATAAATTGATCATTGGTCGTTTTGAATAATCGTTCGCACACCGACCCGAAGTGCGGTTTGGCCCAGGGGCGGATCTTTTTGGTACAGCGATAGTGGGCAAGCAAACTGTCAAAGTAGACACTGTGGAATTCCCGCCCACCATCTACCACAATGGATTGAGGAAGTCGCTCAAAACGCTGGACACACACACGCAATACCATCATGACTGAGCGGTAAGAAGGTGGATCGAAGGTCAGGTAGACGGAGAGCAAACGCCGAGAGTAGGCGTCCATCATGAACGTGACCCAGGGCTTGCCCAAAATCTCCCCTGTTGAGGAACTACGGACCTGGATATCCAGTTCGGTATGATCGATATGGGCTACCTGGAACGGGCGACTTCCATGCCGGGGCGTCTGAGCGGTTACTTCCCAGAACCAGGGTTGTTCAGGATAGGCAGCGCGCGCACCCTCTCTCGCTTCTGTTTGCTCTGGCGTGGCTCGCTGCTTGATTCGTTGATAGAAAGCGCGTGCGGATAAGGCGGTCAGATTGCGCTTGCGGCATTCCTGTTCGTAGGCGCGATAGACAGAAGCTGCGGGCATGTGGCGTGGCGTCTCAAACTGCTCAGTGATAAAAGCATCCATCAGTTCGCGTGGTGCTGATGGGGCTTTGGGCTCACGATTGCCCTGCGTGGTTTTACGTGAGAGCAAGCCAACATAGCCACTGCCAAGCTGTTCTTCTGCTTCCCGAAAGCGCGCAACCCAGCGGTGGAGCGTGCGCGGCGGAACTCCAGCATAGCGCTCTTTCTCCCCATTGAGATAGGCCATAACTTTCTCAAAGCGCGCAGTGGCCTGGCGCTGATCCTCTGGCGAGGCCCTATCCATGAGGTGATCGACTTCCGGCGAAACGGGCGGGTCTTCTTCGGTGCGCAGTCTGGTGATCACGCCTGCATCGAGCAACTGAAAAAAGAAACCAGAGGGAAGCTGGATAGGAGTGCCTTTCTCCGGCAAGAGCGTGGTGGTTGTGTCTCCAGGATTGAGCAGGGTAAAGGCGCGCCCATCCCACAAGAATGTGGTATTGACAGCGAGCGGCGCATTCACTTCTGGCAACGGACTGCCCACCCGCGAGGTCAGACGTGTTGGCAGCAGATGCGCATAGGCTTGGGCCTGCTCCGCATTGAGATAGAGGCGAACACGTCCATGCTGAATGAGCGAAGCCGCGTACAAGTCAGTGTAGAGGAGGTCAAGAGCGAGCAGGGCATAGACATCGTTCGCACGCACCCCGGAGCTGTCCAATGCAAGCGCGGAGAGAGGAAGGCCGGGTGTCTCGCGGACACGCTGCAAAATGGTTGTTTGCACGGACGCAGGCACCGCGAGTGTGGTGTCAAAGTAATCTTCGAGGAAGAGAAGATTGTCGATGTAGGTCGCATGGAGTTCTGCTGAAGAGCGCACGCGGAACGTCAGCCCAAGTGAGGCAACCGCCTCTTCGGCAGGAGGACAACGCCAGCTCCCATCTTCTTGCTGCTGATAGCGAAAGGGATACTGTGCCGCCAGCCGCTTGAGATCCGTGTCGTGCTTCCATTCCTCAAAACAGACTGAATCGTTGCGTAAGACCAGAAAATCAGGGGTGTAGTAGTGACCCTGCATCTTCTTCCCAGATTTGTCCAGGTAGCGGATTTTGAAGGTGTCTGGTTGCTCAAAGAATTCGCGTACCGACTCGTCACGATCCATCATGACAATGGCCCACAATTCGGGATTCTGGCTCTCAAATTGAATGGTGACTCCCATTTTGCGCGAGGGATAGGTGCCGCTGACGGAGTTCCCACGAGAGGAGACGCGACGCGCAGGCAGTGATCGGCGAATAGTTGAGAGATAGTCACAGGTGGATGGTGCCAGGGTACGCGCGCGGCACCATTGCTCGAAGGCTGCGGGAGCCATTGGTAACGCTTTTGACGGCATGATCCATGCACCTCTGCTCGACCAGCATGATCCTACGACGACAGTGAGTACAGAGCAAATGTTGATCTACAAGGTACAACTCAACCAGGGATTTAAGAAAAGCATACTGTATTTTGAAGGGAAAAACAACCCTGTGAAGCATATATTGGCACTGTGCAGCATATTGTGGCAAGGCAATCGAGGAAAAGTGAGCAAAAAAGCATGAAGCCAATGTTTTATCGACGCGCTGTCACGATATGCTACACAATGCCGAATCGCTGCCAAAAGATGCTTCACAGCGTTATATTGCCTGCTTGTCCTCATTCGGCCTGGGAGCGTGAAACAGTGCCAGGATATGCTTCACAGACACTGCCTACGTGGGGGTAAAATCACAACCTTCTAGCAGCCTATGCAGAAAGGAAGGCTAGATACACCACTCAGGAATTGCCGCGAACGAATGCCTCAATTGTTTCGATCTCTTGCTGACTGAGGTAGAGGGTGACGGCTCCTACATTGCTCTCAACCTGATCAGGACAGCGAGCACCAACGATGGCACCTGTCACTGCTGGATGATGCAACGTCCATGCGATAGCAACCTCACCTGGGGACTTCCCATGCTTCTGGTCGATCTCTTGGAGAAGAGCAACAAGTTGAAGGGTACGCGATAAACGCGGTTCCTGGAACTCCTGGTCGCGTTTGCGCCAATCATCCTCTGGAAATTTTTCCACCCGTTCAGGTGTGATTGCCCCTGTGAGCAAGCCAGACTGCATTGGAGAGTACACTATGACCCCAATGTGCTGCCGCTGACAGAAGGGCAGTATTTCTTGTTCAATCTGGCGTCTGATAAGAGAGTATGGGGGTTGAAGTGAGCTAATTGGTGCAATTTTCATTGCACGCTCCATCTGCTCTACGCTGAAGTTTGAGACGCCAATATAGCGCACTTTGCCTTCTTCCTTGAACTTTGCCCGCGTACTCCATCCCTCTTCAATATCTGGATCAGGGGAGGGCCAGTGAATCTGATAGAGGTCGATAACATCCGTTTGTAATCGTCGTAAACTGTTCTCTACCTCTCTACGAAGCGATGCCGCTTTCAAATTTTGACTGAGCTCACGCTTCTCATTCCAAACGGTAGAGCACTTGGTAAAGACGTATGGTTTCTGTGCCCGTCCTTTGAGAGCACGTGCCACGACCTCTTCTGAATGCCCTAATCCATACACAGCAGCGGTATCGATCCAGTTGATCCCCAGATCAAGTGCCTTGTGGATGACGGCGATGGATTCCATATCGTCTTGTGATCCCCAACCCGCAATCCACTTTCCACCACCAACGGCCCAACTACCAAACCCAATACGTGAAATAGACATGTCAGTTGTCCCAAGTTGTTTTGTTTGCATAAGTGTTCCTTTCATAGAGCTGCATTATCACCACGCGACATACTATCCCTGCATAGGTACTCACTCCTATACAATCCCTTGCCTGTATAACTGCTCTCGAAGAGTCCATGGGCCTGCCACGCTTGGGCGAGTGGAAACTCTTGCAATTCGAGCTTACGGCTTTTAGGGAATAGAACCTCTTTCATGGTTGCCATATTATGAAGCTCCTTTCTGGTAACTTGCTGAGGTGTTTCCAATACTAGAGACTGCTTACCCTTTTACACTCCCTGTTCCCAATCCACCACGCCAGAAACGTTGCAGGATGCCACAGCCAATGAGCAGTGGGATGCAGGAGACCAATGCTCCGGTGATGATCAACGTGTAGAGAAACTGATTGGCACCCCCCGTCGTCACGTTCCAAGTCTGCAATCCCACAGTGATTGGGAAAAGCTTCTCATCACTGAGCATGACCAGCGGCAGAAAATAGTTGTTCCAGATCGCCACGAATTGGAACAGTGCAATCGTCACTAACGCTGGCCGCATCAAGTACAGTGCAATGGTAAAGGCCCGAAACTCGTTGGCCCCGTCGATGCGGGCCGCTTCCAGTAGTTCATCGGGTACCGAAGCAGCTGCATAAATGCGAGAGAGATAGACCCCAAAAGGACTCACGATGCTGGGTAAGAGTACCGACCAGTATGTGTTGGTTAGCCCTACTTGGTTCATGAGCAAATACAGCGGCAACGCCAGGGCTGTCCCTGGTACCAGGATAGCTCCTAAGACCAACGAGAAGAGCAGATTGCGTCCCGGAAAAGCATATTTGGCCAACGCGTAGCCCGCCATCGCCGAGAGAAAGGTGCCCACTACCGCTCCCACGCCTGCGTAAAGCAACGTGTTGCTTAGCCAGAGCACATAAATCCCATTATTGTAGGTGAACAGTTGTTGGAGGTTGCGTCCCAGGTCAAAAGTAGGGGCGAACCACAGCCCAAAGGTGCCGAACAGGTCATTCGTGTTCTTGGTCGCGGAGACAATCAACCAGAAAAACGGGGTCAGAAAGTAGAGCACGAAGAGGAACAGAAAGGTCATGGCTCCGAGGCCCGTCATATTGAACTGGCGGAAACGCCTCTGCCTCGTTGTCACAAGTTCCTGGGCAGGCGGTATCGGCACGGAAGCAGTTTGACTCATATGGCTTATACTCCTGATTGTCGTTGAGTGATGCGTAAGAAGCCGAAGGAGAGTACGCAGGTCACCAAGGCTAGCACCACGGCGAGTGTGGCCGCATAATAGTAGTCGTTGTTCGCAAAGGCTGCGTAATAGGCGTATAGGTTAGGTGTGAAGGATGTGGGGATGTTGTTGGAGATGACCCTGAGCACCTGGGGTTCGTTGAAGAGCTGCAGCGTCCCGATGATCGAGAAGATACCAGTCAGGACTAAGGCTGGAGCTACCAGTGGAATTTTGATGTGCCATGCGATATGCCAGCCCGTACTGCCGTCGATGCGTGCCGACTCGTAGATTTCGTTTGGAATAGCTTGCAGAGCTGCGAAAATGATGAGCATGTTGTAGCCGGTGAAGGCCCAAGTGGCGATATTGGCGATCGACCATAGGACACTGTTTGCCCCCAAGAAATCGAGCGAGCCTAGTCCCAGCACGCTCGCACCTTTGACGAAGGGGCTGAGGGCCGGATCGTAGAGAAATCCCCATAACAAAGCACCGATGATGCCCGGAATGGCATAGGGCACAAAGAAAGCCAGCCGGAAAAAGGCTTTGAAGCGCACGACGGTCAAGTCCAAGAGCAGGGCCAGGATGAGGGCAAGACCTAGCATAACGGGGACTTGTATGATGCCATAAAGGAGAACACGTCCCACACTACTGTAGAAATTGGGATCATGCAAGACTGTGTTGTAGTTGCCCCATCCGTTGAAACTGACGGTGGCGGGCCCCAATCCCAAGCCATTGCGCTGTGAGCGGAAAAAGCTTTGATCGACAGCATAGAAAATGGGCACAATAAAAAACAGCAGGAATACCACCCCGAAGGGCAGGAAAAAGAGATAGGGTGTCAAAGGACGCCGCGGTGTAGACCGCGCACGTGGAGGAGGTGAAGAGACAGACGGAATGGCCATACGGAGATGCTCCTCTCGAGAGTGACTTTCCCCAGGTCTTGGAAGGGGAGCTATGAAGGAACAATAGTTGTTGGTCTACGCCGCGAGTTTGATGGAAAAGGGAGCACCTCCCTCTCGATGAGAGAGATGCTCACCACAGTGGTGCTTCATCAGTTGAACGATGGTTTTGGCAGAAGGTGTGCTGCACATGCGAGGCATCTTAGTTGCTAACACTGAAGGACGCTCGCTTTTTGGACTGAGACGGAGCAAACCCCAGCTGCGCATACGAAGCATCTTAGGTGCTAACACTGAATCCCTGGGATTTCATGAAGGTGATGGTGCTCTGCTGGACCTTATCGAGGGCATTATTGAGAGTGCCTTGACCGTTGAGCGCGGGTGCGAAATCGTTACTCATGTCGTTGTAGACCTGTTCGATGGTCGGGCCCCACACGAAATTCGTATTCACCTGAGTGCTCGCCTGCTTGAACAGCGACCAGCTCTCTTGGTTACCAAAGAACGCCTGAGGGCCATTGAGCTGAGGCGATGTTGCTGCAGTTTGAGAGGCAGGATACGCCCCAGCGTCCTTAATCAGGCTCTCCAAGCTCCCTTGATTGGTATCGAGCCACATAGCGAACTCGGTGGCCTCCTTAGGGTGTTTGGATGTTTTGAACACAGCGTTAGTAGCTCCTCCCCAGTTACCGTCGATAGTTTGACCGGATTGCCACTGTGGACTTGGAGCGACGCGCCAGAGCCCGGACGTCTTGGGAGCATTGGACTGAATGACTCCTCCACCCCAGGCGGCGGTGTACCAAGTCGCTACTGCACCACTTTGCAGATCGTGGTACCACGCATCTGAGAAGTCTGGCTCGGTCTTCACAAGCTTCTTGCTCAGCAAGCCTTGCCACAGGGAGGCGACCTGTTGGGCTTGAGAATTATTAATGGACACTTTCCAGGATTGACCATTGATGCCGAAGAGCTGCCCACCTGCCTGCCATACCTGCCCAACAAACCAGCCCGGATTGTTCGCCGCGAAGGTGGAGATGTACATGTTTGGATTGGCAGCATGGAGCTTGGCTGCATCATCAGCATACTGAGCCCAGGTGGTGGGCACTGGCAGATGATACTTTGTGAAGATATCAGACCGATAGTATAGACCCATGGGACCAATATCCTGTGGAGTGGCGTAGACAGCGTTGCCTAGCGTCACCTGATTCCAGACCCAGGCAGGAAACTGATTCTTTATCGCGCTTACTCCATAGGGAGTCATGTCAACAAGTGAATTGGTCGTTTCAAAGGTCGGCATGGTTTGATACTCAAGCATAGCAATATCGGGCTCATTGTTGGCCTTGATGGCAGTAAACAACTTGTTGTATTCCACCACGCCACCTCCCACATTGCTCAACTTGACATGAATGTTGGGGTGTGTACTGTTCCAGAGATCGACCATCTTAGCGCACCCACACCAAGCCCAGTAGGTCAAGTTCACTGGCCCAGTAGCAGGTGCAACAGCCGCTGGATTGGAGCCACCACCGCAGGCAGCAAGAGGACCGATGATCAGAAGCATGATGCTGATCATAGCGCAGCTGGATGCGAAGCGATGCATTTGGGGGAAAGAGGAGAGAAACCGCATTGTTTAAAGCCTCCAAATTAAAAAATGTGCGTGCCACTCGTGGCCTGCAATACGAAAACAACCTTAAGAGACAGGGAACCGAGAAGAGCTACGACTCAAGGGACGCATCGGAGACGTGCGGGGTTTCTCTACTCCTCTCGACCTGATGCATACCAGGAAATAACTAACGCGATGTGCAAGTAATTCTAAGCGACTAACCGATCAAGCTGCAGATAAAGACCGTGATCGTGCTGATTAAAGAAAAAGCACATGCTATGCATCAAAATGTAGCTCAACAAGCGAGTGTGCAAATGTCACATATCACGCGCCCAAACTCGTTTCATCTGACAACAATCTGTCAGTTGCCCAGACACCGTGTCGATGCGGTAGCGCACGCGTCCCAAGACAGAACTTTAGTAGGTGGCAGCTTTAGGCAAGTGCGCTTTGCGGAACGGGGCTTGCAACACAATGCCTTTGGTTCGCAAATACGCTTGCAAATCGGGAAGCCAGTAGTTGCGATCCTCCAACACCACCCCTGTTGTCCCTTCCAACAACACGGACGCAATTTCTCCGTCCGATTCGTCGGCGGGAGCCAAAAACACGCGCGTCAACGAATCAGGTTAACTCAAGTGAGCACGCAAACGAAATCCATACAAGGTTTGTCGATCCACATAATCTTTGCCATACCTCGCTTCGCCTCGAAAGCGGACGCACCAAGGAGCACGGGCAAATCGGCATACTGGAACTGGCACGCCGTCTACAATGGACAGACAGGGATCATAGCTGATCATCTCATTGCGCGGCCAACACCACAACCGTTCTTTGATCGCTCACAAAGTGGCAGCCTGACGAACGAAGGTCGTGGGATGCAAGCGGCTGGGCGCAGGAAAAGGTGCGTATAGTGTTCACGAAAATAGGTGAACAGCTTTTTGTCCTGAGACAAGCCCAGATAGCTTCCCACTACTTCCATTGTGATCACTTCACTATCCGACAGCTTTGGGGCTGGACCTTTGGCTCGCAGTCGTTGGTCTTTCAGGATCATTGGCATCATGTCGTCAATCCAACAGAAACAGGTGGTAATAAAATCGTCCAGGTTCATGAGTGTCCTCCTCAGAAAAGTGTTTATGTCTTCTGAGGATATCTTATGAACTTTTTCTTTAGCAAGGTTACTTGCACATCACGTTAACTAGGAAAATAGCTCACCCCTCCTTCACAAGACTCGCATGACGTTCAATTGGAGATGCTGTGAAAGCTCTCATCGCTGTACAATCTTTCGTTGTTGTTAAGGCAAAGACGGATGTATGTATCCTTACCGATGCCAGACCAGGGGGAGGTAGCGTTCATCGTTCAGCACATCGCCCTTGCGTAACGTTTGGTAGTATACTGCTGGCAGTGTGTCTGGCTGACCGTTGTAGACCTCACCATCAGGGAAATAGACGCTTGTCATTGCACGCCGGCGATGGGCTGTCATATTGGCCCCAGCCGCGTGAGCGATCAAGCCATTATGCACAACGAGGGAGCCTGCGGGACAGGGAGCAGATACCGCCTCGATCGTGCGCCACTCCGGGTAGGGACCGAAGAGATCGCGCATATTCGAGCCGATACGTACTAGTTCAAAGCCGGCCTTGAGATGCGTTCCAGGCAGATACCAGAGACATCCATTCGCAAGCGTCGCATCATCAAGTGCAAACCACATATTGACCGATTGACGCGTGTAAAACGCCCAATAAGGATCATCAAGATGCCATGCAGTCTGGTTTCCATATGGCTCTTTAATCAGCGCTTGATCGTGCCAGATACGCACTCCATCAACGCCCGTCAAAGTTGCTGCCAATTCTCCTAGGCGTGGATCGCGAACCAGCCCTGCTATTCCCTGGTGTGTATCAGCCAGTCGTAAGCATTGCGTAAAGACCTGAGCGTAGAAAGAGGTCGGATCGCTTTGATTCTGCAAGCCGTTGCGCTCACGTAACCGCTGATTCACAGCGTCCTCTACTACACTACGCCATGTCTCCAGTTCCTGCACATTCAAAAATCCCTGAAGGACAACAAATCCTGCTTGGCGGAACTGCTGAATCTGTTCATCAGTGACAGTACTCTGCATTGTCATTACCTCCTTGTAGACTGAAATTGCAAGAATGCCTTCTTCTATGATATACTCCTACAGAGGAAAAATGATGCGTAAAATCCAAGAAAACCTTCGTGAAATCCATAATATTGGTTCTCAAACCCGGGAGCGCCTCGTGACAGCAGAGTCCTGTCCACTCCTAACACGGTATTCCATTGGTCATCTCGGCTTTACAGAAACAGTAGACGACGAGTTTCACTGGATACGTCGTAATCATCCTATGAGTATCGTCCTCATCTGCTTCGCTGGACGTGGGCATGTCTGGGCTGGGGGAAAATGGATCATGTGCGAGCCGGGAACTGCCTATCTCGCTCCACCACACGTGTTGCACGGATATTATGCATTAAAAGAGGTACATTGGCATCTTTGCTGGGTCACCTTCACAACCTCTGGAGAACAGAAACCAATTATTGCCCTTTCAACTCCTACGCTAATACAACTTGACCCAGAGCCACTACAAAACATCATTCATGGGTTATATCGTGAGTGCATTGGAGACAGGAATGCTAGTGCGATTCATCACTGGAGTTCGCTGCTTCATTTACATGTCGAACACCTGACTTCTGATGGATATGACAAGTATCGCCTACATCGCTTGTGGGAGGCGGTTGACGCGGATCTCGTCCATTCCTGGAGGCTCCCAGAGTTAGCGCAACTGGCCTGTACGAGTAGCGAGTCGTTACGCCTCTGGTGTCATCATTCTCTTGGGCGCAGTCCGATGCAACAGGTGTGCTACTTACGGATGCAACGTGCCAGCTATCTGTTGCGTACGACGCAATGGGCTATTAGCATGGTTGCTCACTCCGTTGGCTATAGAAATGCGTTTGCTTTCTCAGATACCTTTAAGCACTGGATGGGCGTCTCTCCCTCGCAATACCGACAGTAAATCTACACCCAGCTTTTCCCGATAGGAGTAACGGGTAATTTGCTCTCATCCCGATCTTCCTTATCGAAATCGAAAATAGTTGTCTCTCTCTTTGACTGAGCCACTGGACTCAAGATGGGAGCGGATTGTTCCAATCCCGTTGCCAGGCTTCCCGCTCTTCTGACCTCACATGATGCAAGATATCGCGACTCAACTTTCGGTTCCAATCCCGTTGCCGAGGGGTGCAAGTAATTCATATTCCAAGCCCGTGACTGGGCTTCCTTACCTTCTGTGATTTTCCCCATAACCGGCTCATACCCAACTTTGGTGAAACAATGGATGCTTGCTTTCCTCTTTCCCGTTGAGCTAAGAGGAGGTAGGCCCAGGATACGTGTAAAATTCTATCATAAAGCAATTTGTTATATTGG
>CAXTXB010000106.1:0-5910 GCA_964247965.1 uncultured Dictyobacter sp.
TTTCGCGCGACCACGCGAAAAATAAGCTCACAAAAAAAGTTCGCCAACGGTATCATATTTTACTATCGGTAACTTTAAAAAGGAAGTATGGTACTGCTATGATGGACATACATTTGTCTAGACGGTAGCGGGCTCCTCCAGTTTGGGGAAGAGTGGAGCAGGTTTGGGCAGGGTTGTGCCGGCTGGAATAGCATGGGGTGGACGCCAGTTTTCCTTGCTGACATCACCCTCAAAGCCCAGGTAGGTATGTAGCTGCTGGGATGAGAAGGGCAGGTATGGACAGAGCAGCAGGCGTAGTCCACTGATGACCTGGAGCATGACGTAGATCGTCGTTCCCGCAGCCTCGCGATCGACCTTGATCTGTTTCCAGGGCGCTTGCTCATCCAGGTAGCGATTTGCCGCGTGTGCAACTGCCATGGCCGCGTTAAGACCTTCTTTAAGATGGCACTGGCTGATATTATGACCAACCAGGCCAAAGCCACGCTCTACCTCCGCTAGAATTGCGCGGTCGGCCTCGCGTAGGGCCTGTGGCTCTGGAACGACACCACCGAATTTACTCTGCAGAAAAGTAAGTGTGCGGTGTACGACATTGCCATAGTTCGCGACGAGCTCGTCGTTATTGCGGCGCAGCATCTCTTCAAAGGTGAAATCGGTATCGCGTCCCTCTGGGGCTGTGGCTGAGAGATAGTAGCGTAACGTATCGGCCCCGATCTGCTCCAGAATATCCCGCGTCCAGATGACATTGCCGCGACTGCTGGAGGCTTTCGCGCCACTCATCGTCATAAACTCGTTGGCTGGTACATCATAGGGGAGATTGCGATTTCCGTAGCCGAGCAGCATAGCGGGCCAGATGATGGCATGGAAAGGGATATTATCTTTCCCGATAAAGTAATAGCTTTTTACCGCTGGATGTGCCTGCTCTGGCACCCACCAGGTTTTCCAGGCTTCCGGTGTGCCCTGCTTCTCCGCCCACTCAACCGAGGCTGAGAAGTAGCCAATCACCGCATCAAACCAGACATAGATACGTTTATCTTCGTATCCTTCCAGTGGTATGGGCACGCCCCAATCCAGGTCACGTGTGATCGCACGTGGGCGCAGGCCCTCTTTGAGCCAGTTCATTGCAAACGCCAGCGTGTTTGGCCGCCAGTGATCCTTGCCCTCTGAGAGCCACTGATACAGTGGCTCCTGCAACTTTGGCAGATCCAGAAAGAAGTGATCAGTCATGCGGAACTCTAGCTTGCTAGTTTTACTGCCACACAGGCGACATTTAGGATCGATGAGGTCAATAGGGTCGAGCGTATGGCCGCAGTTATCGCACTGATCTCCGCGCGCTCCTGTATAACCACAATGCGGGCATGTGCCTTCTGTATAGCGATCAGGCAGGAAACGGCGGTCGGTTGGGCAGTAGGCCGACTGCATAGAGTCTTTGAAGATATAGCCCTTATCGTAGAGTGTCAGGAAGAAATCTTGCGTAATACGGTAGTGGTTTGCCGTTCCGGTCTCGGTATAGAGATCCCACGACATGCCAAGTTTATTCCACACTTCAAGAATTTCTGAGTGATAGCGCGCCACAAAGTCGCGTGGTGTAATGCCCAGGCGCTCGGACTCAACGAGTATAGGGGTGCCATGCTCATCGCTGCCTGAGACCATGAGGACGTGATTTCCAGCCATGCGGTGATAGCGCGCAAACGTGTCTGCCGGGAGGTAGGCTCCAGCGACCTGCCCAACATGGGTAGAGCTTTTTGCGTACGGCCAGCCTACACAGACAAGGATATGTTCATTCATGTGTATTATAATCTCCCTTATATACTAAGGATTGTATCTAGTGGATGGGGAGGACTATTCAAACCTATTCAGCCTCTGCATGCATCTTACCGACGGTGGAACAGAGAAAAAAACAGGAGATGGACTATGGGTTATTATAACAATTGTCGTGCATTAGTACAAGCACTTTGAGCTTTGCTCTTTTTTTTCTACATTCCGATATAGCGTGCATAGATAGAGCGGGCGACTTGTTCATCTTCGGTGCCTTTGATAATGGCACGGGCATCTGGAAAAACTGTGATTTCGTACGCATCAATATTACAGCGTAAGAGGAACTCGTTATAGTTGACAGTTGCAAGTGGCTGTAAGCGTTCTGCCAGAGTCGCAAAGTCCAGCTTATTTGTGCTTCTCCTGGTTGTTCCTCGCACCTGCACTGCGTTGCGTCCGCAAAGAGTCGCGCTAGATCCGCCCTGTAGCGCTTCCAGAAACTCGTAGTGATGTTGTCCACAGGCGGGGCAATCCTCCTGCCTGGGTAACTCAATACGGTCAAATGTATTCTCCCACAGATCTATCCAGGTCATCGCACGGCTTATCTTCTCGCTTTTCAACAAAATCTTAAGCGCCTCGGTCGAGGCCAGGCCTGATATCGCCCCTACAATGCCGTTGAGGACACCCGCCGTATCACATGTTGGCGTCGTGCCCGGCATTGGCATCTCTGGAAAAGCGCAACGCAGGCAAGCCGTGTCACCAGGTAAGATATTCATGCTCACACCATATGCCGCAATGACACCGCTATAAATCCAGGGTCGCCCATATTTTATACAGACATCGTTGATAAGATAGCGCGTCTCAAAGTTGTCGGTTGCATCCAGGATAAGATCCGTCTCATGTACCAGTGCTTCGATACTATCAGCATTGACATCCTCAACGAGTGCTTCGACCTGAATATCACTATTGATATGGCGCAACCTTTCGGCGGCCGCAATTGCCTTCGGGATATGGCGGGCGACATCATCCTCATCAAAAAGAATCTGCCGCTGCAGATTATTCAACTCAATATAATCGCGATCAGCGATAATCAAGTGGCCAACACCTGCGCGACCAAGGTTATTGGCGAGCACAGTCCCTAATGCCCCACACCCGATAATGGTCACTGTTGCTGCTCGTAGCTGTTCCTGTCCCTCTTTCCCAATTGGTCCAAACAACGTTTGTCTCGAATAGCGGTCGAGCATCTCTTTATCCCTTCAGGCTCTGTGTGTGATGTATTTTCTCTTCTATTTTAGCATATCCTGGAAAATCAGGGCATCACTACTATAAATAAGAATAGTACAGAACATCAGGTAAGTTGGCAGTAGCACACAACTGTGTTACAATGCGAAAGGTGTGATAATTTTCTGAGATCTGTAACCAGTACATTGTGCAAAGCTTTGCGAGAGGCAGCCTTATGAGCAGCGGGAATGCAATCAAGAAGGTATTGGTTATCGACGACAACCCAACGATCGTAGAACTCATCAAGTATGCAGTAAATCTACAGGGGGCATACCAGGTCGTCGTAGCATATGATGGGGTGCAGGGGCTAGAGCGCGTTTTCATCGAACAACCTGATTGTGTGATCATTGATGTAAAAATGCCGAAAATGGATGGATATCAATTGGTACGCTGCCTGCGTGGAGATACGCGTACCGCAGATATTCCCCTTATCATCTTAAGCGCGATGACACGCGAGGAAGATCAAATGACAGGCCTGCTTTCAGGTGCTGATGAGTATCTCACAAAGCCCTTTAAGCCAACGGCTTTGAATGCAGCCATTGAACGAGTACTACGTTTGACTCCTGCGGATCGTCAGCGTCGTACAGATTCCCTGGTGCAGACACAGGCTGAACGTGATTAGAGGGTGCATTTTTGCGTAGGTTACATATTCTTTTTGTGGATAGTGATCCACACGCGCAGGATAAAATGCGGTATGCACTTGGAAATGATTTTTCGGTGCAGTGTGTAGGATCGATTGCAGAGGCAAAATTTTGCCTTGCTACGCATGCACCCGATATCCTGATTTCAGAAGTTGCGATTGATCAGGAGAGTGGGCTAGACCTTTGTCGTGCTATACGCTGCGATCCTGCACAACATCACCTTCCAATTATGTTGTTGACCTCCCTGGCAACTCTTCAGGACAAAGTTGCAGGCTTTGATGCTGGCGCCGATGATTATGTTGTAGAACCCTTCGATGTTCATCATTTAGTAGCGCGTATTCGCTTACTTGCTCGTATTAAGCGCCTGGAGCGGCGTGCGAATGTCTAGCTCCTGGGCGCGAAGAGCGGGTTACTGAATACGATAGATATTTGCCCAATCGTCAGGTGGGATGATACCTTGTGCATTATCCTTGATATTGACGATCATGGGTGTACGCAAAAATGTACTTGTGGCCTGTGCTATTGGTATCCATCCCACATCTCTCACTATTTGCTGTTCCGCCCGTTGATAGCTACTTAACCGTTCACTTTCTTGCCTGGTTGCGTCTGCCTGCTCAAGCTGCTGTTGAATGCGTTGCTGCGCGCTGTTATTTTCTCCATAATTCACATTGTTATCAACCATCTCTTTGCCAAATTGCATTGTAAGCCAGTCTTGTGGGTCAGGATACTCACCAACCCAGGAAAGCCCCCAGAACTGAATACCCTGTGGATTATTGGTTGCTGCCGTCACTTTGTCTAGCAGGGTATCGTAGTCAACCGGGCTAGCTATAACTTGAACGTGCAGCACTTTTTGCCACATGGTGATTAGCTCTCTTACTTCTTGTTCAGAGCTAGTGGCACCTGATGCATAGGTCAAATGGATCGCGGGCATATCTGCAACACTCTTCCATTTCTCTTCTGCCAATCCCTGTTGCAAGAGCTCTTGCGCCAATCTGGGATTTCCACTTAGCGTCTTTGTTCCGTCCGGACCCGTAAGGGCAGGATTATACTCCTGCATTCCCTGTGGCACAATATGATTTGTTGGAATAAGTGTCTCTTTCCAAACATCTCTTAGGAGTGCTGTCTTATCGATAGCAAGGGCGAAAGCCTGGCGAATATGGATGTTGTCAAAGGGTTTTGTCAAATAGTTCATTGCGTAGTGATTGATCCACAGTTGTGGCACCTGGAAGAAATCTGAACGTTTTCTATCGTTCGCAAAGGTACTAATAGACACGACCGTCATATCGATTTTATGATCCTGGTATGCCTGGTACGCTTCGTCTGGTGAGTGGAAGAAAACGAATGTAACTTTTTGTAACTGAGGCCTCTGATTATAATAGTTTGGATTGGGCACAAAATCTATGGACGAACGATGAATATACTGAGCGACCTTGAACGGCCCAGCTCCACCACCCTCATTGAGATGGTCAGTAAATTTGGTTGTATATTTATCAATAAGCTTTTTCTCAACGACATACGAACATGGATATGCAAGCATAGAGAGAAAGTAGGCCGCCTGCTTATTAGTGATAATAGTGAGAGTTTGTGGATCTGGCGTCAGGAGACTATCATTGATGAGGGTAGTAACGCGTCCGGCCAGTAAGCGATCAGAGTCTTTTATTAATCGAAGATAGACAGGAGCAACGCTTGATTTCGTGGCTGGCTGTAAAGCTCTATCTATACTATAGGCCACATCGTGGGACGTAAGCGCTGTACCATCGCTAAATTTCAGGCCAGCTTTAAGATGAAATGTCCAGGTAACACCATCACTCCCTTGTTGCCATGATTGTGCCAGTTGAGGCCGTACCCTCAGATTATCGTCCAGTTGAACCAGGCCGGTATATATCATTTGAACAGCGCTTAATGAAGCTGAATCATGTGCCAGGGCAGGATCAAGGGTGTCGAAATCAAAAATGCCCACTTCTGGAACCGTGTAGCTCTGCTTGTTTAGTGGCGCTTTAACTGGATGTCTCGGCAAGGTTGGATTTGCATCTCCAAAGAGGCTGCAGGCAGAAAATATGAGCGCTAAGCAGCAGAATGTAAGTGAAAAGGGTCTTCGTAGAGCGTGCTTGTTAGTGATAAGCATGCCGCGCATCTCCTCCAGACGAAAGTGAAGTAATGGGTCATCCTAAATTTTTGAAAAATGATGAAGACTGTGTTTTCCCTGCTCCTTTTTCTGCCTGAGGCAGAAAAAGGA
>CAXTXB010000106.1:5920-11491 GCA_964247965.1 uncultured Dictyobacter sp.
CCCCCCCCCCAAATACCCCCACCCCAAAAAAAAGCCCCACCAAAAAAAAAATTCTACATAATTTTAAAAAAATTTAGGATGACCCATTATGATATCCTCTATGCTTACACTTAGCGTTTAGTGCGCACTTATGCTAGAGTCGAGATAGTACTATTGCGCTGCCCAAATGCCGCTGCACGCAATGCAACGTGCAAGAACGACTCGATATTTACATTGGCGAGTGTTCTGGGCCATGAAACGAAATCTTCGCCAGCCGCTTCAACGATTTGTAAGCTATGTCCCTGATCAAGCGTTGTGTCATTCAAGGCCGCGTTCAGGCCAATCGTGCCAAACAAGGCGCGTGCATTATGCCCCAGCGAGAGATAGCGTTGCGCTGTTGTAAGTGCGCCGCGTACATCCTGGTTTTTGAGTTGCTCTTCCAGCGTTTCAAGCTGGGATACAGCAATAAGCCCACCACCAGCGATAGATGAAGGAGTATTGGGGACGATTGGTTGTGCCTGAGCAGCGTTCTGGGCGGTAATATCTTTCTGTAAAGCATTCACGTAAGCAGCCGCCGTAAAGAGAAGGTTCAATGCCTCCACGTCTTGCACCTGCCTGAAAACAGTCCCTGCGGCCGAGGCATAAAGTAGTCCGTGTGCCGCGTTGAGAAAGACCTCCCGGCTCTTTTCTTCAACCTTTTGCAGCAGATCGGCTGCGGCCAGAGAAATGACCAAGGCAACTGCGCGTGGAGAGGCTTCATTTGTAATCAGGGCGTCATAGACAGCCTGGCAGATCTGCGTCGTATCTGCATTACTCAGCAGGAGCTCACGCAATGGTAAGGCACTGGCATCTTTTGGCGCAGACAAACGTGTGCGGATGCTCGCTAGACTATGGGCTGGATCGGCTGTGTAGCGCCGTAGGTCATCGCTCCAGGAAGGTTGAACCGAGTCAGGTTTTATGGTCAGGTAAGGGGCGAGCCAGTGAATAATCACAGGTACATACTCTCCCCACTCTACCGCGTCAAGTAACTGGAAGCCACGCACTGCGTAGATGAGGGGATGGCCACCATTATGAAATGCAGTAGAAACTGATTCATAGGTACGAACTTGAAGCGTACGATAGTCTGCGCCTGTACCGTAGAAGCCGCGCAAGATACGTTCTACCATTTCTGGATTATTCTGCTGTACCGCCTCATTCATCAACTCGTTAATGCTTTTCCCTGTATCTATAAGCTCGCTAGGGAAGAAAGCACGTGGATATTCAACGTGAGCATCATGACCCGCGCGTACCGCCGGACTAGCTGTAAGCATAGCCTGGACGAAGAGTGCGATTGCCCGCGTTTGAGAAGGGGATACAGTATCCAATGGTGCCGGGCGGGCGTGAAGCAAGCGCGCAATCATCGCTGCCGCCGCCACCGTAATCGTGATGTGTCCTTCGGGATCGCCCTGAGCAGCAAGCACACCTATACGGCCAATTAGTATATCAGCACTACGCTCTTGCTGCAAGAGGTCACGAGAAACAGAAATAATCCGTTGGGTGTCGCCACTTATAATTGCGTCAATAAGTGTCGAAATGTCTACTCTCAATTCTACTGCTGCCATATAAGACTCCTATTTATGGAAATAGAGAAGGATAGAGGTATAAGAACAGGCATAAAAATGCTAACCCTTTAGTTCGCGAATGGCGCTCTCTATGCCGGGAATTTCCGCATATTCTTCATCAAGCAATTTGTATGCCCGACTCAGGTAGAGCTCTGCTAATTTAGCTCCGCGCGCATCCGGTGCAAAGGCTGCATTGATAATTTCAGAGCCACGATACTTTTCGGGTAGAAGACGAACAAGGCGCTCCAGGCGCTGTTTTGTATCTTGAAGATTTGCAGTATCATTTCCTTCTAAAGCATAGCGAGCCACACCGACCAGCTTTCCCACTTCCGCCAGCTTTTGACGCTCGGACATACTCTGCACGAGAAGCTGCTCTGCATCTACTTCCGCCATGGACGAGTCACTCTCTAATACGCCCTTCTGAGGAAGAAGCGGCGCGGCTTGAGCCATCGCACTGGCATACATCTGAGCATACTCCTGGCTGCTGATCGTGGCCATTTGCATGCGCTCCACTTCTTCGTTGGAAACCGTACCGATATCGCACAAATCATCATCTCTGCGTTCTGCAAGTGTCTCTAATTGTTCGATACTCATCCCTTCCTCTAACATGGGGGGGATGGGCATGCCAGCAATATTGTTTGCGCCTTGTAACTCTTCCGGGGGAATTTGCGCCGCGAAGAGCGGAGGAAGATACTTTGCAATAGACATAGGTATTGGCGGTACGAGACAATAGGTACTATACACAACCCGTGAGTTGCTTCTACTTCTGGCGATGAAAATGGCGTGCCCCTTTGGAGCCTGTGAATTTCCGCGTAAGAATTGTATGCCCATAACGAAGTTCCTCCAAGAGTCAGGTTTATCTCTCAATATTGTACATATTGTATCTGCCTGGTTATGTCTTTGTCTGCTTGTTGATGTATTGTACGTTGTATGCTCGCGCATGTCTATCTTTGGAAAAGAAAGTGTGCGTTTACCTCGCCTGCTTGTAGGCGCAAGACACCTGTCTTAGTATAACATTGGCGGCAACGTCTTAAATGCTCTTACGTAACTGTGCCAGGCGTCTGATCAGATCGGTGTTCGCCTGTAACTCCTCGGTTGTTAGCTCTTCGCCGCTGGTAGGGATGGTATCTTCATAGGCTTTGAGCTGACGTTCAACCTCTGTTCGGCCTGCAATACGTACAAATTTTTGTAAGAGGGTGCGTGCCTGCTCATCTTGCCTTCTGCGGATCTCTGTGATAGCGGTCTCAGCATACTGTTCGGCATATTGTTGTAAGAAAGTACCCCAGCGCTGAGGTGTACTGATAGTATTCATGACGCGCTCAACCTGTACAATGGCCTTGCTTTGTTCATCGCTTGCTTGCTCTAGATTGCCGCGTAACAAGGAGATCGATCCACGGGCGAAGCGTGTGTCGGCGACGCCAAGGGGGCGACGTTGTTGATGATAGAGCTTGAGTGCCTGCTCAAAATCTGCGTATGCCTGTTCTAGATCGTGCTGAGAACGATGAACGAGGCCGCGTACAAGTAAGGCATCAGCTTCATTAATATGATCCTCGGTCTGTCTGAAGCGGACAAGGGCAGCCTCGCAGTTTTCCTGTGCCTCCGTCCATTTTTCTTGCCTACTATTGACCTGGGCCACGCCTAACACTGCGGCTCCATCACCATTTGTATTTTCAATGAGCTGGTACTGTCGCCCCGCTTCTAAAAATGTGTTGAGTGCCGCCTCGAATTCTCCACGGGCTATGCGAGTTTGTGCTTGCCCGACGAGAGCATCGATGGCAAGGGAGGGCTCTTGCTGTGCTTCGGCTTGATTATGAGCGTTGCTAAAATGTTTCTCTGCCGCCGAAAAATCGCCTTCCGCTACGAGCAATTGACCACGAGCAATTTCAGCTGTCGATAGAATCTGGCTCGCGAGCGCATTCTTTTGTATGGCCTCGTCTGCCGCCTTTAGATAGGTTTCGGCCTCCTTCATGTCTCCATACAGAATTGAGACACGTGCGAGCCGAATCTCTGCCTGAGCAATGCCTGTCGCCCCGGTGATCTCACCCAGGTTTTCCGCATAGGACCGGGCTTCGGTATAGCTGTTTTTTGCCTGGCCGAGCTGGCCTTCCTGACGATAGACATCTCCTAATGCAAGGAGAGCTTTATTGGCAACAAGATCGTTGTGTAGGGCCTGGGCCTGCTTCTGTCCGTCCTCCAGGGTTTTCTGAGCACTATTGAGGAAGCCACGTTGGAATTGGATGCTGCCCAGTCCTACGGTGGTTTCCGCCTGCCCTAATTTATAGGCAACTGCCTTATATGTGCGCAGTGCGCGTTCCATAATTGAGTTTGCATAGGAAAGCTGCCCGCGCCGCAGATTAATCTCTCCTAGTAGACGCCCTGCATTGGCAGTACCCAGAGCATTTTGCTGATCGGTGTAGATCTGTATTGCCGATTGGGCACCAATCAATGCTTGATCGATCTGCGCTTGTAGGAAGCTTACCTCTGCCAGGCCCAGGTTGGCGTCTGCCGTCCCTAACTCATATTCGATGACGCTTGCTCGGCTGAGCGCGTCGCCGAATAGAGTTGTCGCCTCATCGAGACGCTCCTGATCGGTGTAGATGCGGCCCAGACCAACTTGTGCATCGACAATACCAAAGTTGTCGCTCGTCTGCTGATAGATTTCTAGCGCTCGTTGATAGGCGGCCTCTGCTTCTGTAAACCGCCGTGTCAGACGTTGGATATCGGCAAGGCTGCGGCTGGCGTCGGCCTCATTGGT
Source organism: uncultured Dictyobacter sp. (assembly GCA_964247965.1). GTDB lineage: Bacteria > Chloroflexota > Ktedonobacteria > Ktedonobacterales > Ktedonobacteraceae > Dictyobacter. Next base: position 10,256 of record CAXTXB010000106.1, read on the forward strand.
CGTCTCATTCGCTTCTCTAAAGAGGCGAATGGCATCCTGGTAGTGCTCGGCCGCATATTCAGTATTGCCGCGCTGCAACTCAATATGTCCCAGCGCAAGCTCCACATTGCCCAGTCCTTTGGTATTATTGTGTTGACGGTAGATCTGTTGTGCGTTCTGGTAGGCGTCCTGCGCTCGATCGAGGTGAACGAGGCGGCGTTCTACATGCCCCATTGAGAGTCCGCTGGCCGCAACCTGGAGGGGGCGGTTGGCTTCCTGATAGAGGCGCATCGCCCTTTGATAGCTGGCTACTGCCTGGTCAAGCTGATTATTCTGTTCCTGAATATCACCGATCATATTGCGGCTGTCGCCGGCTTGCTTAAAGTTCCCTGCCATACGGAAACGAATCTCCGCATCTCCAAAGGCTTCAGCAGCTTTATCGAGTTTTCCATCATTATATGAATCAAAGGCAACCTGAAGGCGCTTTTGAGCCTGCTGCAAGTCCTGTTCTTTTTTCTCGTCTTCTGGTGTCATCATAGATATCGTTCCTCAAACGCGTCCTTTTTTGAGTGGAGATTCAATGGATGTTATGGTCCTCACTCCATTGTAGTTCTAAAAAAATGAAAGAGCAAGTGTAGCATTGCGCCTGGAATTACACAGAGGGATCTTGTAGTGTTATAATGGTAGGGATAGAAGTATAATTGCAAGAAAGGAGCGCGGCATTCCTCCCATGTCTAAAGGCAGTGGGTTTCGTGCCGTCACAAATTCATGAACGAAGATGCTCTCGCTCGTGTCGATCTCTTTTCTACCCTGGATAAGAAAGAACTGCAGGCACTGGCAAAAAGCTGCCAGGAGCGTTCATACACTAAAGGTACAGTTCTTCTCGCACAGGGCGACAATGGAGTAGGACTCTATATCTTGAAAAGTGGGCATGTCCAGATCACAATGGCGAAAGACCCCGATAAAGCTGAAGAGAACCTGGGAAGCTTTGGGCCGGGGAGCGTGTTGGGCGAAATGGCCCTGCTCGATGATCTTCCGCGTTCCGCTACGGCCACCGCTACCGAGGATGTGACCGCCCTGATCCTGCCAGTGTGGGAGTTCCGTGCTTTTCTACGCAGCCAACCTGATGTGGCACTCAAGTTGCTTGGAGTACTAAGTCGTCGCTTACGCAAAGCGGAGGCAAGGAGTTTCGAATAATAGTCAGTTGTTTTCCATGTATTCCAGCAATGACTCATCCCGAAGTTTTCAAAACTTCGG
>CAXTXB010000106.1:11501-12782 GCA_964247965.1 uncultured Dictyobacter sp.
TTTCAATTAATCCCAACACTCCCACATCACAAATTTTAAAAAATTTGGTTATTTGTAATTTCTGCAATACATGGAAAACAACTAAAAATCTTTAGGTGAAAGAGTCTCCTGCGTATCCTCTTTTGGTATAGGAGTCAGGTCAGTACCATCTGATTTTTCGCGATTGAGCAGCTTTTGAATCTCCTCAAACATCGTCTCAACATCCCCAAAGGAACGGTAGACACTTGCAAAGCGGATATAAGCAATCTTATCCATTTGCCGTAAGTGCTCCATTACCAACTCCCCAATCACACTACTGGGAATTTCCTGGCGGCCGAAGCGATACAACTCCTGCTCAATCTCCTCAACCGCTTTTTCGATCTCACCTGCTGGAAGGGGGCGTTTTTCGCAAGCTTTACGGATACCAACATAAAGTTTTTGCCGATCGAATTCCTCGCGGCGTTGATCCTGTTTGATTACCAACAAGTGGAACTTCTCAACTCGTTCGTACGTGCTAAAGCGGCCCTTGCACTGCTCACATTCACGGCGGCGGTGCACAGCATCGCCAATATCTCGTGAATCCTTCACACGTGACTCTGTACCTCCACAAAAAGGGCATTTCATCTTAATATTCCTAGATCATTTGTTTGCTGTACACACAATTTAGGAATATTTTACCACAAGTGAGAAAACTGGCAGCACGTCTTTTAAAGACGTGCTGCAGATACTATAGTTGCAGCATACTCTTCTGTAAGCACCTTTGCCGGTTGCCCCCTCTTATCGACAAGAGGAGGTGCTGACTTCCGCATGCTGGGATGTATCTTACCTATGTAACCTGAACGTAGACGTGTTCCCACACGCCAATATGCATACCAATACGGACCGTGTCCCTGGCCTTTACGGCAAGTGCTACAAGATGCTTTTCCACATTTGCGATATTGTAATTGATAGGTAATATGCTGATTACTCGGTATCTCTGCCATAAGCCGCTTGCCCCTCCACAATCGATAGAAATTGAACATGACCTTAAGGATGTACATATAATAACATCACTCGATGAACATTCACTGAATTCTATCTGTCCAATTATGAATAAATTTTCATTTTTCTGGACAAAAACCTTCTAAAGAGACAATGTTCTATAACACCTTTTTCATATGGAAAAAACGAGGTTGTTCATGCTTTTCTCTAGCTATGATTACGAATATTTAACGGAAGTGGATTACTGCTTCCTATGGTCTTATGGGGACTCATACCGAATTGATACCGTTGGAAAACTTTTTTTGTGCGCTCCTTTTTTTG
>CAXTXB010000107.1:0-12761 GCA_964247965.1 uncultured Dictyobacter sp.
GTACAAGAATATGCAGAATGTAATAAATGGATAATCATTAATACTACTCTTAAAGAGCGGCGAAGCCGCGACAAGCGCTAGGGCGAGAAGGCCCATATCACAGCAATCAAACACGCCTTGGATGAATATGATATAAAGCGAGATGAACATACAATCTCGCTTTATATCAATATATCTATTTTCAAGGCGTTGCACTGGCTGTTGGTAGTACAGCGGGAGTGTCTTGCACAATTGGTGTTGGCGTCGGCTTTCTTCTGGGCCTCGGCGTTGGTGTCGGTTCTGGCACGGTCGTTGGTGTTGGCGCGGCCGTTGGTGTTGGTGGTATTGGCGTAGCCGTTGCTGTCGGTTGGACGGTTGGCGCGACCGTTGGCAGTGCAGTCTGATAGTTGGTCACATACAATGTTACCTGTTTATCCAGGGTCACAACTGAGCCGGCATTTGGATCAGTATGTGTAACTACATTGGGGTCTTCATTTAGATCGACAGGCTTATCAGGATCGGACACGACATTGTATTGAAGCCCATCGTTTTTAAGTGCAGCAGTTGCATCGATGAGAGTCTTTCCGGCCAGATCCGGAATCTTTACCGTCTGTTCCAGTTCAACCAGGATAGTTGAGCCGGAGGCGGCCTTAGAATTTGCCTCGGGAGCTTGCTTTTTAACCCTTCCAGTGTTGGGGCCCTTCGCAACCTGTAATTTAAAGCCCTTGGACTGCGCGACGTTTTGCGCATCTGCAATATCCTTGCCCACCAGGTCCGGCACCAGCACAGGGGGAACAATCGCGGCAGTTGGCGTTGTAGGGACAGGAGTCGTCACGCTGCCGCCGCCGCCGAATGGCAGGAAACCCAACTGGCCGGCCAGATAGATGCTAAAGCCCAACAGCAAGAGAGTCGCCATCAGGATAAAGAGCGTCACCATACCAGCCACGCGAGACTCGCGCTTATTATCCTGCACAAGGCCGGTGCGACCATTCACCAGCCCCTTATTAAAAGGACGGGTTACACCCGACTCGGCTGGATTTATCAACCCATAGGGGGGAATCTGGCGCTGATCTATCGCCATCGTAGCAGCGGCAGGATCAACCGGAAGCGGCGCATACTGTTGATCGGGATGAAGCGCTGTGGCGGCACCGTTTTCCAGCGTCCCATTCTGATTATAGACAACCTGCCCGGTCCGATTATTATTGGTCGCGCTGCCATTCGTATTGTTATTAGGAGACGAGGTGAGCTGACCGGGGCGGGCCTCGGTATATGTACCAGAAGTTGAGGGAGAAGGTATCTGATTATACGCCCCATTATTTGTAGGAGTTGTCAGGCCAGAAGAGGGAAGATTAGCAGGAATCGTTGAATTGCTATCCTCTTCTCCCAGCATCTCAAGGGCGCGGGCAAGCACACTGCCATCGCGGAAACGCATTTCAGGAACTTTCTCCAGGCAGCGCAGAATAATCTCTTCCAGTGCTGGAGGTATATTTGGATTCAACTGTGTGGGGGGAGCGGGTGTGTCCTGAATATGCTGCATTGCCACAGCCACCGGAGTATCGCCATCGAAAGGAGTGCGGCCAGTCAGCATCTCATACATCACAATGCCCAGTGCATAGACATCGGCGGCGGGGCTCACAATCTCGCCCTGTGCCTGCTCCGGAGCATAGTACTGAACCGTCCCTAGAGTCATACCCGTTGTTGTCAGACGCTCGGCATTAATATCTTTATACACACTAGCGATACCAAAGTCGGTCAATTTAATTGAGCCATCGCGACCCACAAGAATATTTTGAGGTTTCACGTCGCGGTGGACGATTGCGCGGCGATGGGCCGCTCCCAGGCCAAGGGCCACATCGTGCGCGATAATAATTGCCCGGTCGATCGCCAGAACGCCACGGGAGCGCAGATAGCGGCGCAGGTCAGTGCCTTCGATCAGCTCCATTACAATGAAATAATTGCCTTCGCTCTGACCATAGTCATAGACCTGCACAATATTAGGATGTTGGAGTGAGGATGCAGCCTTCGCTTCTCGCTGAAAGCGTGTCACAAACTTTGGGTCGGTGCTATACACTTCGCGCAGCACCTTGATAGCCACGGTTCGTTCCATGCGCATATCGCGACCTCGGTAAATCGTGGCCATCCCGCCACGCCCGATAGGGTCTTGTAACTGGTATCGCTCACCCAAAAATTCGATTTGCATAGCTCTCCGCACTGTAAGGGCGACTATTCAAAGCGCCCATCTTGCCAGTTGGACGATAACTGTCAGAGCACCGCATATGGGTACCACCGGTCCAATGGTCCTACTCTCAGGGTGCCACGGCGGCATTTCATACAGTATACAGAAGAAACGACGCCACGGCGATGGTTCACAATCAAGTCTCCCCAACCAGGGGAAAGGTAAACGTACTGCGCCACTATTCTAACTTATTCTACATCAGAATGGAACATTCTACACGAAAGTACGAGTTTCCTACCAAAGAATAGCCAGACTAACCTATAGCAAAAAATCTCTAGCATTGTGTTTACGCATGATGCTCGATCCAAGTTGTACCCTGAGCACTTGTTCTTCCCCCAGCATTTACCCCCAATATCCGTTCATCGCCCATACGCTGTGTGATGTGTAAAATATCCATACGTTCTAGCAAAGGCAATATATATTTTCTGCTTGTGTCCAGTATATCGCGCGCTTCGGAGACGGTTATCTTGCCATGCTCATGCATATAGACAATCAATTTGTTGATAGCCTCTTCATAAAACTCGCGCAGAAAAAGGACGCCGTCACCGACTTTGACCAATTGCCCTTGCTCGATAAGCGCATTGACTACCTCTGCATCCGCGATCTCCTGGGCCTCGTTCCGACTTGGAGGAGTTGAGGGATGCTTCCGGAAGAGCTGCATCAACTGCGCCACCTGCTTTTGTTGAATAGGAGTGAAGCTGGGAACGAAGCCAGGAAGACGAATTAAGCCGCTAACGCGCGTAGACGCTTCGGGCGGCATATTTAAATCGCCAGTTGACACCTCAACAGTCTCCAAACACCCTTCGACCTGCAGGGATATAAATATATCTGTCGCCATTTTTGCGGATAGATTCAGGCGCGTACGCCACTCTTCTTTGGAGATTCCAATCCGCAATGGGTAGTGATCATGATACGTCCGAACCAGGTCGATCGCATCTTCGGCCAGCACCTCCCAAACGTATTCTGCACACCACAACGCACCGACCTTGCGCACCCTTCCTTCTGATAACAACGTCTCTAGTATCTGTTGCGTCACATCCAGGGCTAAATTACACTGTTTAGCTATATCCTCAAGAAGATAGCCGGGCGCGGCATGCACATTTTTCGCAGAAGGCATCGTCTTTCCAGCTGTGCGCGTTGATCGCCTGCTATCAAGGGCTGCGAGCACAAGCTCTTCTGGAGATGCGTGGGATGTATGCTCCAACATATCCAGGATTGCCTGCTGGTGGCGTCGATGATAACGTGGCAAGACATCAATGATTTCGCCTCCCCCAATGGTCATGCCTGGCGAAGGGATACGTAAAATAAAGTGATCGTGCCGCGCCACGACTGCGGGCTTGCTTAAACGCAGTTGGGCCCAGGCGCTCTCTCCCGGCTGCAGCTCCTCAATATCTAGAAGGCGAACGCGGGCTGGAATTTCCTGTGAGCCGGCATAAAAATCGACCTGTGTGTTGTGCGCAAGAGGCCCAAGGGGCCGATCAGTGTCCGTCAAGAGATGAATGCGCGCGTCTATCAGCATGGTTGTGCGCAGTTGGCCGGGAAGCGCCACGACGTTCCCACGTTCGATATCTGAGCGCGGGACGTTGACCACATTGAGCGCCACCCGGCTCCCTGGCTGGGCTATCTCGATCTGCTGCTGGTGGGTCTGCAGGCCGCGCACACGTGTCTTAATACCCTGTGGCAAGATCTCCACATCTTGTCCTAATTTGAAATTGCCGTCGAGCAGCGTGCCCGTCACGATTGTGCCGAAGCCAGTCAATGAAAAGACACGATCAATAGGTAAACGCGGGCGGGCGATATTTTTGCGGTCCAAAGATGTATCCAATACGTTGTCTAAGGCAGCCAGCAACTCTGGGACTCCCTGCCGTGTGTAGGCCGAAACGGGGATAATAGCAGATCCTGCCAGGGTGGTTCCTTGCAGTGTTGCCGCGACCTCCTCACGCACCAGCTCTAGCCACTCTTCATCCACAAGGTCGGCCTTGGTCAAAGCCACCACGCCGCGCGGAACGGCTAAGAGGTCGAGGATTGCCAGGTGCTCACGCGTCTGCGGCATAATGCCTTCGTCGGCGGCAATCACCAGCAGGGCCGCATCGATACCACCTACGCCTGCCAGCATATTTTTGATAAAGCTCTCGTGGCCTGGTACATCCACAATGCTCACCTCGCGACCACTTGGCAGGTGCAGCCAGGCAAAGCCTAGATCGATGGTCATGCCGCGCTCTTTCTCTTCTGCCAGGCGGTCTGGATCTATGCCGGTGAGTGCTTTGACAAGTGTCGATTTGCCATGGTCAACATGGCCGGCGGTCCCTATGCAGCTCATTTTTCCCTAACCATTGTCGGTGATGTGCGTTCGAACAGACGGTAAGTACTATCCAGTATACATCACTATTGCCGTTCTGGCTATCTACTTACGTCTATGGCTATGTGAGCAATAATGACAATTTGAGCCAGAAAGCGGTATAATAGAGGACACTTCAGCAACGGATTCAATGCTTGCTCACAATGAGATAGTACTTATATTTTAGCGGTAATAACGAAGACGATGAGCGATAAAAATGATTTTTAAGAGACCAGGCTATTATGAATGATAAAATTCAATCTGTACTCAACTCTCTGCCACATAAACCTGGCATTTATTTGATGAAGGACGCCGAGGGCACGATCATCTATGTGGGCAAGGCGATCTCCTTATTTAGTCGTGTGCGCTCGTATTTTCAGGAATCGACTGATCACGGTCCAAAGAATCGCAGTATGGTGGCGAAGATCGACGATATCGAGTTTCTTGTGGTTAGAAACGAGGTCGAGGCGCTTGTCCTGGAGAGCAACTACATCAAGCAGTACCGGCCGAAGTATAATGTGCTGCTGCGCGACGATAAGAGTTATCCCTATATCAAAGTTGCCCTTACCGAAGATTTTCCGCGCGTCTACCGCGTGCGCAGCTTCCATCACGACGGCAACCGTTATTTTGGGCCGTATACCAACTCGGGAGCAGTTGATGCCACCCTCGACCTGCTTAATAAACTATTCGCGTTCCGCACATGCCGCTACGATGACAGTGTCTGGGCTCCACCTGCTAACGGTTCCACACGCGAGGGCTGGAAGCAGAAGCTGCTCGCCCGGCCCTGCACTCAGTATTATATTCATCGCTGCATCGCGCCGTGTGTGGCCTATGCGACGCGCGAAGAGTATAGCGCGGTCATCCGGCAGATTATCCTCTTTCTAGAGGGCAAGCATGATGAGGTGCTCAAAGATCTGCAGGGCAAGATGGAGCAGGCGGCCGAAGATCTTAATTTCGAAGAGGCGGCGCGCATCCGCGATCGCATTCAGGCCGTCGAGCGTGTGCTGGAGAAGCAGCGCATCATCAATACAGAGGGCCAGGACGATCAGGATGTGATAGCGTTAGCTGGAGGGGATGATGAGACTTGCGCGCAGGTTTTCTTCTTCCGCGCCGGCAAGCTGGTCGGGCGCGAGTACTTTATCTTACAGGGAACGCGCGAGAGCAGTTCAAGCGAGATTATGGGCTCATTCATCCAACAATTTTACGAGACTTCGCCGCACGTACCGGCCGAGATCATTGTCGAGGCGGAACCCGACGATCGCGCAGTCATTCAGAGCTGGCTAAAAGAGAAGCGCAAGGGGACTGCGGGCGCAGATAGCAACACGAACGTGACGATTACCGCACCCAAACGCGGCGATAAAGTGCGCCTGGTCGAGATGGTCAAGCAGAATGCGCAGCAAGTATTGGAGCAGCAGCGCATCAAGTGGCTCACTGATAGCCAGAAGACTCAACTGGCCCTGGAAGAGCTACAAGAGGCACTTAATCTTGCAGCCCCGCCCAGGCGCATCGAGTGCTACGATATCTCGAACACTCAGGGCACCAATTCAGTCGGGGCCATGGTCGTCTTTGAGGGCGGGCGTCCAAAGAATAGCGAGTACCGCCGCTTCAAAATCAAGCAGGTCGAAGGGGCAAACGACGTGGCGAGTCATCAGGAGGTGCTGCGCCGCCGCTTCCGGGCGCGCAAAGATGGCGGTTCATCGATTGCCAGCGCACCAGACGAGGATATCGGCGCTCCCATTGGAGAGACAATCGCGGAGATCATCCAGGACGGACAGAAGGATAGTGGGCAAGGAGAGCAAGAGATTCAGGCGCTTCCGGAAGACCAGGAGTTAGACGAGAAGCAGGCCACCACCCCGCAGCATGATTGGGCCATGCCGGACTTGATTATTATCGACGGTGGCAGGGGACAGTTGAACGGTGCGTTGGATGTCATGCGCGAGATGCAGATCGACATTCCAATTATGGGCCTGGCTAAAGATGAGGGCTCCCATACCAAATTGGCAACGGGTGAGCAGATCTTCGTTCCTGACTCACCTGAGCCCATCATGTTGCCGCGCGCATCGCAAGGGCTCTACCTGCTGCAACGCATCCGCGATGAGGCCCATCGCTTCGGCATCACCTATCACCGCCAGGTACGCTCGAACCGCACCTTCAAATCCGTCCTCGACGAGATCCCTGGCATTGGACCCAAGCGCAAACAGGCGCTGCTCAAACACTTTGGTTCAGTGCGTGCTATTAGCGCCGCCAGCGTGGATGATCTCGCCGCGCTTGAAGGTATGACGCGTGATGCAGCGGAGAAAGTTAAGGAGTATATCGGGCGCGTGGAATAATCGACCTATGGACAGATGTTCTCCTATGTGAGATATTTTCGTCGAAAGAGTGCTAGCACTCTTCTTCCTTGATTGACAGCGCAGCAAAAGCGCAGTACTATTGAAGATAGGTCGATTCCCTGAATTGGCCTGCCGCTCGTCTATCTTTTTCTTAATTATTACAAAATTTTTATCTTATTGTACCTGCATGGGTGGTTGTGTAAAGGGTAGCAATCAAGCAATAGCTTATTGCCTGTCTGTCCATAATGCGCCGCCCATACAGAATGTGTTCAATTTTTATAAGAGGTGATTGGTATATGCCAACGTACGAGTATCTGTGTCAAACCTGCAGCCACCGCTTCGAGACGTGGCAGAAAATGACCGATGAGCCTTTGACCGTGTGTCCCGAATGTGGAAATCATATTCGCCGCGTCCTCTACCCGGCTGGCGTAGTCTTTAAGGGGTCAGGCTTCTACAAGACCGATCACGCCGAAAAGAAGGTCGCCGCCATTCCTCCTGGTCATACCGAGACAACGTCGGGCGAAGGCGCTTCTGATGGCAAGGCTGGCTCGGATCAGAAGTCAACTGAGCAGAAGTCATCGGAGAGCAGTTCGAACAAATCTGATAGCGCAAGTTCATCCTCTACAACCTCTCCGACACCGACAAAGTAGGGAAAAGAGGAAGAAAGAGGGAGAGAGAAGGCGGCAACACGGATAGCCGTTTCTACTCTCAGACACGTATTGGAAGTATTGGAAGAGACAAGGCTCAGGGTTAAGTAAGAAGGACAGAAGGATAGATAGTATGGCTGAATCAGCACTCGCCGCCATCCAGCGGCAGCAGATTGAAATAGCGATTGGGGAGCTTCTCCTTACCTCTGATTTCTATATACAACAATCTATAGTTGAGCGTATCCGGCATATGATCTCGCATGCTGATCCTACTCTGGATAGTTCAAGTTTTAGTGAGATGACACGTGAAGAGTTGCAGGAACTGGATCTCCTGCCCACCGATCAGGCATAAACGATAAAGCCCTTGCTTCCCTCTTTTCTCATAGAGCACACGCCTTCGGTAATGAGTCATTGCGAACTTTTGAAAAATGATGAACAGTATTTTGCCCCCTTTTTTTTTTTCTCCCAAAAAAAAAAAAACCCCCCGCAACAAAATACTTTTAATAATTTTTAAAAAGTTCGCAATGACTCATTAAACAAAACTACCCAATACTCCTATTCAGTTAACATTGGCCGTTGTAGACGTGAAACGAGAGTGTATACTATGATTACAAATTAGTAATGATGGCTCGGAGTATGCCCTCATTTTCCCTGCCAGTTGCGAGGAGCAAGGGTCATGCAACTTCAAAGCGAACAGTCACACGAGCAAGTTATCCGCGATCTACAGCGCCAGGTAGACGAGCTGAAGGTGGAGAATCTCCAACTGCAAGAGCAACTGGCACAAAAAGAGCAATTCACCGCCATGATCGCCCATGACCTGCGTGGTCCACTCTCACCAATCATTAATTATGCTCAGATGCTTGCGCGCAACAGTGCTACATCCAAAGATGGAAGTATGCCAGAGCGCCAGCAGATGGAGAAAAAGAATGCTGCCATTCAGCGGAGCACGCGTATCATTGTCAGTCAGGCAAAACGGATGAGCCGGCTGGTCAATGATCTGCTGGATGCATCTCATCTCTCTTCGGGTAGTTTTAAGCTGCTACGCGAGCACTGCGACATTGTGCAACTGGTTAACGAGATGGTTGAGCAATTGCGCCCCGTTGCTCCCTATCATACTCTGATTGTGGCGGCACCAGATGAACCTCTGATTGGCAATTGGGACTGCGGTCGCCTTCAGCAGGCGCTGGGCAATTTACTGGATAACGCTATCAAGTACTCAGATGAGCACACGACGATCACTGTCACGATTACGTCGATAGATGATAAAGTGGTTGTTAGCGTCCATAATCAGGGTACGAGCATTCCATCGTCTGAAATGGGACAGCTCTTCCGCCCTTTCACCCGCCTGACGGCGGCCAGTATGGGCAGGCGTCAGGGTTCCGGCCTGGGTCTCTATATCACTAAATCAATCATCGATGAGCATGGCGGTACCCTGCGTCTTGAGACTCATGATGTAGAGGGCATGCAGGATATTCAGCAAGGGACAACCTTTACGTTCGAATTGCCGCTGCTACAGCAATAGCACCAGCAGATCTTCAACTGAACGTACCAGGACATCGGCACCACGCTGCCTGTAGAGCTCCTCATCGTTTGCATGCACAACCATGGCGACGAGCGGCTCGTTTTTCTTACTCCCATCTTTATGCTCAGCTTTATACCTGCGCACAAGATCGAAGTCATCAGCCGTATCACCAATATAGAGACTACCTCGCGCACCCACGGCGTCGATAGCGGCCTGTAGCGCGCGTGGATCAGGCTTGAGATACATATCGGCCGAAATGATGACATCCCACCAGCGTTCGCCGCTATAAGCCTCCATGCGTTCCGCCGCACTCTCGACCTCCACGCCGATGCGGCCAGTGATCATGCCTAGATGCACAATACCAGCCTTGCGCAGTCGGCTAAAGAAGTCGGGCTGATAGAGCATTTCTTCTTTATGCACAAAACCTTCGGCATGTGGAGCATACCTGGGCACACGGCCGAAGCGCCGTTTGAGCTCGTCGGCACCCCAGTAGAACTCGTTGAAGACCTCGACGACCTGGGCGTAATCGGGACGCGCACTGGCGGGGAAGACCTCGTCGACCCATTTTCGCCCGCCGCGTCCCTGCAAGCTGGCTTCACGCGCCAGCACACTCCATTCTTTTGTTGTGCGCCCCGCAAGCGGACTGGTCTGCCACTCGCGCAGCCTCGCCACGGAGAGAGAGATGAGCAGATAACACATATCCCAGTCACTATTAAAACCGCCCGCTTGCTTAAATATCTCAATATCGCTGAGCGTGACGAGGGATTTTCCCTCGCTTTGACCCCAGTCAAGGTCAAAAATTTTGCCCACCATATATTCAGTCGTCGCAATATTCGCAATGCGAAATGAGTTGGTCGTTCGGATCAAGACGCCGTCCACGTCAAAAAAGATGCTGTCAAAAGGTTGAGGCAACAGCAGGTCCGGTCGCTTCCAGATCACTGGAGTTTGCATGATAAAAAAATGCCTTTCACTAAGATTCCTATCTCTGTTATTAATTATCGTACATTTCTTACACTTCTGCCCATGTTTGCGCTAGCGCAAACATGGGCAGAAGTGTAAGAAATGTACGATAATTAATAACAGAGGCATTTAATGAGAAGGCGCGGACCGCTTTCTATCTATCTTCGTAGAAGCGGCCTAGAAATTCCCGTGTGCGCTCATTCTCAGGATGCTCAAAGATCTGCTTCGGTGGACCCTGCTCCACGATCTGAGCCTTCTCCATAAAGATACACTTATCGGCGACATCGCGTGCAAACCCCATCTCATGCGTCACCACGACCATCGTCATGCCCTCTTCAGCTAGCTGGCGCATCACTTTGAGCACCTCGCCGACCAGTTCGGGGTCCAGGGCGGATGTTGCCTCATCAAACAGCATCAATTTAGGATTCATGGCTAAGGCACGCGCAATCGCGACACGCTGCTGCTGACCACCGGAGAGTCTATGTGGGTAAGAGTCAGCTTTTTCAGCCAGGCCGACCTTGGCAAGCAAGTTGTGTGCGCGCTCAACTACGACGCTCTTTGGCTCTCCGAGCACATGTATGGGTGCCTCGATGATATTTTCCAGGGCCGTCATATGGGCAAACAGGTTGAAGCGCTGAAAGACAAAGCCAATGTGTGAGCGCATGCGTGCGATATTGTTCTCTGAGTCTTCCACTAGCTTGCCGTTACGTTCACGATAGCCCATAAGCTGCCCATCGATATAGATGCGCCCGCCGTTAATCTGCTCCAGGCGATTGAGGCAGCGCAAGAGGGTTGTTTTGCCGGAACCGCTGGGACCAATCACCACCACAGTTTGCCCACGCTCAACAGAGAGATCGACGCCATTGAGTACAACATTGTCGCCAAAGCGCTTGACTAACTTCTCCGTGCGCACCATCGTGGTTCCCTGGTTCACCCTCGTATCATCACTGTTTGTTATCGATGTCGTCATGCTCTTCCTCTCCAAATCTATAATCCCTTATATATAATCCAAAGGGAGTACTAGCGAGCACCCGCACCAGGAAGCTCAATGCCGAACGTACGCTGGGCCACACTTTTGGGTTTCGTCTTCAAGGCCACATTGGATCTGTCAGGATCGAAGCGGGCCTCAATCCAACTCTGCACAAAGCTCCATATTGTAGTAAGGATGAGATAATATACTGTTGCGACAATCAGCAATTCAAAGACAACAAAGAGCTGTGAACCAAGTATCTGCGCCGAGCCAGTGAGCTCCTGCAAGCCAATAACGGATGCGATCGATGTTGTTTTGAGCATGTTATTGAATTCATTGCCCAGCGGCGGAATCACCACGCGGGCGGCCTGCGGCAGGACGATGCGGCGCATACCCAGGCTATAGCGCATACCCAGCGCGCGGGCAGCTTCCATCTGGCCCGTATCGACCGAACCGATGGCGGCGCGAATAATCTCTGACATGTACGCGGCTTCATTCAGCGAGAACGAGACGAGCACACATGCCCAGGCGGGCAAAAGGGCACCAGGCACTACCTTCGGCAGGCCAACCCACAGCAGCAAGACCTGCACAAGCAGAGGGCTGCCACGGAAAAACCAGATATACACCTGTGCGGGCCAGTGCAGAAAAGGGGATTTAGACATCTGCATCAATGAAAGAAACAGACCCAGCACAACGCCGATGGCTTGTGCTATTACTGAGATCCATAGGGTGGTCCATGCAGCCTGCAAAAAGTAGAGATGGGGATCTTGAAAAAGATAGTACCAGACCTGGTCCCAACGAAACATAGCGACCCTCCTGTGTAGGATGTGAACTCCCTATCTCTTATACGAAAAGGGATAGGGAGCATTCTACAAGAAACGAGTAATATTTAGAGAAGAATATACCACGTTTTCAGGCAAATGTGTTGCCCGAAGTCTATTCTTCTCGGTCCTATGCTTTTGCTGAGGCTGGAAAGCCATAAGCTGCGAAGAGTTTGTCATAGGTACCGTCGCTCTTCACTTCTTGAAGAGCCTTCTGGACACCATTTAATATTGCTGTATCGCCCTTACGAATGGTGATGCCATAAGGAGCGGCATTGACTACTGAACCGCCAACCTCGAATTGTCCAGGATTAATCTTGTTGTAGTAGTCAGTTACAGGCGAATCTTGATATGTTGCCACCACGCGGTTGTTAGCCAGCAACTGAATAACATCCTGCTGCGATTGCAGAATAGTCTGTTTAATGGCTGGTTTGCCCTTAGCTGTGCAGGCTTTGTTAGCTGTATCAAGATCGGTCTGTTCAACCGTACCGGTCTGCACACCGATGTCTAATCCACACAGATCGGCAACGCTTTTAAGACCTTTCGGGTTCCCCTTCTGCACCAGCAACGACTCACCTGCGTTAAAATAGTTCACAAAGTCGAACGTCTTCTGGCGGTCCGCACTTACTGTTACGGATGAGATTATTATGTCAAAACGCTTGTTGCCCAGGTCATTAAAGATAGTATCAAAACCGGTCTTCTGGATTTTTACCTTCAGGCCTACCATATGCTGACCCATCGCCCGAATCAAATCGATGTCAAAGCCCGTATAGTCGTTTTTCTGATTATCGAAATACTCCATAGGGACATAGGTGGTATCACTGCCAACTATAAGTGTACCGGGTGTGACCAAGCTCTTGCTAGGTATGGTAATATCCGCTTTTACAACTGGTGTACTTGCACTAGCGGGAGCACTGCCTGTAGTAGAGCTACTACCACCACACGCAGCGAGCAAGAG
>CAXTXB010000108.1:0-12760 GCA_964247965.1 uncultured Dictyobacter sp.
GCCCATAATTTGTAGAAAAAGCAAAATGAATAAAATGAGTGAAATACATAAAATGAGTCTAGAGAGCGGCGAAGCCGCGACAAGTCATCTGTACTACAATAGCAACTATAAAGCCAACGCTTGATGCAGGTCTGCCAGCAAGTCTTCCACATCTTCAATACCTACTGAGAGGCGAAGCAAGGTATCGGTTAGTCCGCGCGCCTCGCGTATCTCGCGTGGAATTGAGCCGTGTGTCATGCTAGCGGGATGGCAGACCAGCGATTCAATTCCCCCCAGGCTTTCTGCAAAGGTAAAGACCTTGAAGCGACGGATGACGGCGTCTACATCCGCCAGTGTGCCCTTAAACTGGAAAGAGACCATGCCGCCGAAACCACTCATCTGCCGTTTTGCTAATTCGTGGTCTGGATGCGAGGCCAGCCCTGGATAATAGACCTTTTCAACGCGAGGATGCTCGGACAAGAACTTCGCGACTGTGAATGCGTTCTCCTGATGCTGTTTCATGCGCAGTGCCAGCGTTTTGACGCCGCGCAGCGTGAGCCATGCATCAAATGGTCCAGGAACCGCTCCGGCTGCGTTCTGATGAAATTTAATGGCCTGATAGATCTCGTCGTCGTTAGTGATCACCGCCCCACCGATGACATCACTATGTCCGTTGATATACTTAGTCGTACTGTGCAAGACAATATCGGCACCCAGATCAAGCGGCTGCTGGAAGTAAGGGCTCGAAAATGTGTTGTCGACGACGAGAAGGATGTTGTGCTTATGCGCAATTTCTGCGACGGCCTGAATATCGGCCAGTTGTAGCAGCGGATTGGTCGGAGTCTCTAGCCAGATAAGTCGAGTATTTGGCTGGATTGCCTGCTCATACTCGCCCACAGCGTTTGAGGTCACATAGCTCGTCTCGACATTATAGCGCCGCATGATGCGCTCGAAAATGCGGTATGTGCCTCCATAGAGATCGTCGCAGGAGATCATATGCTCTCCTGCATTCAGTAGACTGAGCACAGCCTGCTCTGCCGCCAGTCCTGACGCAAATGCCAGTCCGTACTTGCCATTTTCAAGCGAGGCCAGGCAGGCCTCTAATGCTGTACGCGTAGGATTGCCGGTGCGCGCATACTCGTACCCTTTATGTTCGCCCATACCCGCTTGGGCATAGGTTGATGTCTGAAAGATTGGGGTCATGAGCGCGCCCGTGGACGGGTCTGGCTCCTGGCCTGCATGAATAGCTCTGGTCGAAAATTTCATTAGTATATTCTCCCCGACTGGCCTCTGCGTGCTCGACTGAAGAAGGCCACGCCGTAATTGAAAAAAGTATAGCATGAATAGGCTGAAAGAGTGTAGGTAATTAATCACATCCCACTGGCATCTTTGCGGTGGAGATTTTGGGAATGTTCTGGTCAAATCTGTGCTGGAAGAAGAGACTCTCTGTTAAATACACACCTTCCCCCTTACAAATACATACACCTGCTCTGGCTAAAATATTCCCCATGCTTGTTATAGGTGCTAATTGGATGGCTTCTATCCTTTACATTCGTCTTCATCCCTTTATAATTACAGTAACAAACAATTGTGAAAGGTGAACTTCGCATAAGTACATTTGGTTGGCGTGATGCCTTCATGTTTTATCCCTGGCTTTAAGGAGCAAAACGTTCCAATTATAAATGCTGTCCTGTTTTAGTTTAACTTATATATTCGATACTGGATTGCCAATGGATTCTTTACTACCCGTGCAATTGAAGCATGTTGCTGGCTACCAGCTGATATCTAACCCTGAACAAACGCCATCACCGCCTCCTATTTCGACAGGTGTGTTGCTGATACATGGATTGAATGGTAGCATTCATGATATGGAGGAGTTAACAGAGTTTCTTTCCTCCTCCGACATGGTGGCTGAAGCCATTATGTTGCCCGGCCATGGAACGCATGTGCGCGATATGCTCCCCATTGGCTGGGAAGACTGGGTTGAGGCGGTGAGAAGCGCGTTGCAGGATTTGCGGCAGCGCTGTGAGCGGGTTTTCCTGGTTGGGCACTCATTGGGTGGTGCGCTCTGCCTGCACCTGGCGGCGCACGAGGAGATCAATGGCCTGGTTACGATGTGCGCACCCATTAATATGTATCCCGGTATGTTGACGGCTGTACGCCTGGTAAAACGTGTAACACCCTGGCTCCCAACCGTTCGCGAGGATGTGCGCGATCCTCTGGCCCGCCGCGTCTACACGCAAGGCGTCTATCGCAGGACACCTATGGCTCCTGTGGAAAGTATGTTACAATACCTACCATTGTTGCGTGCAGAACTTCCTTCGGTGAAGGTTCCGATCCTTATTATGACCGCTATCCATGATCATGTCGTGCCAGCCCGCGATGGACGTGCCATCTATCGTCTTGTTAGCTCGCGGGAAAAACACTTACTAACACTTCATAACTCATATCATGTCATTATGAAGGATCATGATCGCGAAGAGGTCTTTGCCCGTACCCTTGCCTTCATCCAGCGTCATGCCTCTAGAGGTATATAATTGTAACTGTTGAACGCCAGAACGACAAGCCAGACTATTATTATGAGAGAAACAACAGTGCCAGAAGTAAAAAAGAATCTTCCTATAGCCAAAAGTGGAGTTTTTCCTATACTGGTGGCGCTCGTTTTGGTGCTTCTAGCCTGCTCCTACTTCATCGTACAGCATTGGCCACAGCAGGCAGCGCGTGCAGCAATAGATCCTGTTCAACCTCTGCAGGGACCTGGTGGTGTGA
Organism: uncultured Dictyobacter sp.; assembly: GCA_964247965.1. Classification (GTDB taxonomy): domain Bacteria; phylum Chloroflexota; class Ktedonobacteria; order Ktedonobacterales; family Ktedonobacteraceae; genus Dictyobacter. The sequence goes on from CAXTXB010000108.1 coordinate 2,749, forward strand.
AATTAGCTTCCTTCCATCTGCCTGCTAGCTATTCAGTCATCTATGAACAACTGCAGGGCATCTCCCTCCTCTCTACAACAAATGGTGTATCGCGTATCCTGGAAACTCCTGGCTATATCTACAATCGTGCTGTAACTCCTATCGTTACTCCTGCGCATGAACTTATTTATAGCGGTGATGGCATCTGGATCACGAGCCTTATCTCTGGTCATCCCAGCCGTCTGGTAGCCTTACCGTCCGATCAGGTTATCACTTCTCTTGTCCTGAGCCCCGATGGCACAACAATTGCCTGGAGTAGCGCGCCAAAGGCTGGCAATGGCGATGTTACTATGTATGTGGAACCACTTGATGCGCCTGCACATATTGTGCGGGTCTATCAACACCCTGCCGCCCAATGCCCCTGCTTCCGAATATTCTCTTTCCTTGATTCTCGCACTTTATTGCTGACAAATGATCAGGGGGATCACCGTCTGGTCCAATATGGCTTGTGGCGCTTCGATCTGCTTGAAAGCTCTGGAAGTCCGAGTGTGCAGCCGCTGTTACCTTCTGATGTACAGCAGGGGCCGCTTCTCTTTTCGCCGCAGACTAATACGCTGCTTTACTCGTCCTATGAGGGCTTCGTGCCCATGCCTGATAGTGGTACGCCCGCTGACATTACCTCGCTCAATTACGCGAATAGCTTACTTGTGGCGTCTATAAATCAAGCGAAGGGAAGCCTGGAGGGACGACGTGTGATCTTACCTGAACAGCAAGCGTTGGATAGTCCGGCCGCTTATCACTGGGTGGCGACTCCACAACTCTCGTTAGATGGGCGCACGCTTGCTTACATACAGTTTTCAAGCGGCGATCGTTTACCCTTTGCTCGCCATCATGCGCTTTATAGCGTATCTCTTGAGGGTGCTAATAGGGATAATCCACAGTTGCTGGCAACGGCGAGTGCACAATATATTGAATTGGGACCATGGCTCGGTGCCCACATTCTGACCTTTTACGCTGATAACGCCCTGTATGCAGTGGATATACAGCATAGTGCGCTTACACCTATTGTGCAAACAGGGAGCTATGCGCGTATTATTTCTCTAATAGAATAGAGGTAGAGAGAAGCTTTATGCAGACGTTCTTGCGTTATCTCTTCCTGGCACTTTTTGGGCTGTTCTGTTTCGCCTATCCCTTTGCCGTTATTGGAGTTGCCTTCGACGTGAAGCCTCCTTTCTCGCTTGACTGGGCTGGTAGTGCCCTGCTCTTTCTGGAGGGTACTCTGCTCGTTGTGAGTGCCATGCTGCTCTACAACCGTTGGAGGGCGCTCCTGGCTGGCCTCTGCGTCGTTCTGCTCTCGTATAGTGTAGAGACGCTAGGGGTGACGACCGGTTTTCCCTTTGGATTCTACCGCTACACTGGTATTCTATTTCCCTCCCTGCCCGGCGGTGTTCCCTTGGCCGTTATGTTTGCCTGGATCTTAGTAGTCTTTGGTAGCTATGGAGCAGTAACGAAAGGCAAAAAAGCTGCTAAGTTTTTTGTACGCCTTGGGGATGCACTGCTTGCGGCCGCGCTGGCAGCATTGTTGGACCTGGCGATAGAGCCTGTTGCAGCTTATGTCGAGCACTATTGGCAGTGGTTGGGGGCGGGTCACTTAAGCTATTATGGTGTGCCGCTGGCGAATTTTGCATCCTGGTTCGTCGTAGCGTTTTTCTTGTTATTAGTGGTGGGATGGTTGCTCACTCAAGGCAGCACTTCCGCAATTTTACTGCGCGAGGAGATCGAGTGGAAGTATGCACAGAGCAGGAGGAGTATCTGGCATCTGGTATTGCTAACGCCTCTTATCCTCTTTTCCTGTAGTCTCTTCATGTTTGGTCTTGTGGACCTCACTCATGGCTACTACTGGGCCGCTTTGCTTGCTCTACTTGGGGGCACTATTATCTACCTCCATCGCAGATTCAACCACCTCCTTTGCTCGCTCATCCCCACCAACCCCCCTCCTCCCCCCCCCCACCCCCACCCCCCCGGCGTGGGGATGAGCGAGCAAAGGAGGTGGTTGAATCTAACCCATCAAGTCAAACATTATTATACTGCCGCCCTTTCCACATCGTGCCTGTCTTGCGATAGCGCCAGCGTATCGCATTCACTAAGATCAAGCATTCCAGCAGAATCGAGACTGGATGCAATAAGCTGTAGACGAGCATCAGCCCTCGTTGAGTTCGTACAAAACGCAGTGTCAGTAGCACACGCATCGTTACCGCAAGCATATAAGCAGTAAGCGTATAGAGCACAATATGTTGTGGTAGTGCGAGGAATGGGATGCTAAGCAGAAGCGGCAAAACGAAGAGCAGCAGGTTAAGTAAAAGGGCAAAGATCGCGAAGGGCAGCGAGTAGTTATAAAACGCGAAGAGGTTTTTTGAGAAGCCCACCCATACCTCGCGCCAGGAATGATACATGCGGCACTGTACAAGCTCTAACACATCAACAAAAGCCATACGATATCCGAATGCCTTTATCTTACGTGCAAGCAAAACGTCCTCTAGAATACGATCCTTTACTGCCGCATGCCCGCCGACCCCCTCATAAGCCGCACGTTCAAAGCAGAGTAATTGACCATTGCCAGTTGCGAGGCTGGGTTCGGGTCGTCTTCCAATCAGAGCGACGGGCAGTAGAGTCAATATGGTGAAGTTGAGTAGGGGCACGATGAGCCGCTCGCCAGGACTGCCCAATACGTGTTCAGGCTGCCCTGTAAGCAGTTGAACTTGCTCCTGCTGCATGAAATCTAAAATCGCTGGCAACATCTCTGGAGCGTGAATAGTATCGGCATCGGTGAAGAGCAGATACTCGCCCTGCGCCTGCTCTGCCAATTGCTGACAAGCATAATTTTTACCAATCCACCCGGGCGGAAGTTCACCACCTTTGAGCAAGCGCAAACGCGTTCTCTGCGCCTCTGGAAGCTGGTCTATCAACGACTGAACTATCAAACCTGTGCTATCACTACTCTGATCATCAAGCACCAACACCTCCAACGGCCCATATGTTTGTCCCACAAGTGAGCGTATGCAGGCCTCAATGCATCCCTCTTCGTTGCGGGCGGGAACTAGAACAGAAGCAACCGGCTCCGCTCTTCTCCCTCGCGTAGCGACAATCCCTTGCGGTTGTCGTCGTCTACCTGCTAGAGAAGCCCGCAGAGAGCTCACCCCCTGCGCTTGCCTCTCCGCAACATCATTCTCAACGTCTGCCACAACACCTTGCCCTGTTGTTTCTGGCAATCTAGCATGCAGGCGCTTAAACGTGCACAGGTTAACCACCAATAGAAACAAAAGCATACATAGTATGCTTAGATCGCCTTTTAGTACAAAATCAATTGACATGTCAGGAATTCTCCCGTATACTTTCGCTTATCCTGAAAAGTCAGAAGATGATAGCCTTCATCTTTCATTATGCCGCTCCCATGATCCACTTCGAGATACTGAAAATTTACTGCCTCGTAATCTGTTTTCTTAAAAGCGCCGCGTCAAATAGTCGATTTGTTGACGCCCAGCCGCGCATAATCAGGGTAAAGCTGGAATAATCGCTGGCGACAACGTCTGCCCGCAGTTGGTCGAGTTCCTCCGTCACGCACTCCTGTAGCCTTTTCGTATAGCTTTTGAGGAAGCCGGGCGTCTGCAGCTCCTGTTCGCTGACCAGCAAGGGTTCTCCAAGGCTAATGTAGAGGTCTGGTCGCTGCTCCGCCAGGTACTCGATGCGACTCGCCAGAGGATAGAGTAGGACGGGTGCGCTAAGCCTGACGAGATGGGCAGCACCGCTAAAAAACTCAAGCGGCCTGCGATCATTCGGCGCAATCTCACCCTGCGGAAAAAGCCAGACCATTCTCCGTGGACCCCCTTTAAGCAAACGTGCGGCGTATCGCACAGACTTTATTGCCGAGCGCGCATTCTGCCGATCTACTGAGAAGCAGCCAATCCAGGAGAAAAAAAAGTAGCGTCTAAGCTGCGCCTCTTCCATCATCAAATAGCCGTCGAGCTTCAAATGGCGTTCTACCAAAGCTGCTATATAGCCATCCCACCAGCTCGAATGGTTGGCACAAATAATCATCGGGAGTTGTTCATCGATGAACTCTGTTCGCATGCGGAAAAAGATACGATCAAAGTGCTGATGAAACGATGTATTTATTAGCAACCAGACAAGCTTTTCCCCTAGTGGAAACTTACGTGCTGGAATCATAATGTTTTCAAATTACCCGCCTTTCAAGTGTGATACCATCATCATACAGAATACTATAACGAGGGAAGAGCGTGTCTGCTACAAAATCTATCATTATTATCGGTGCTGGCATAGGAGGCCTCTCGGCCGCTATACGCCTCGCTGTACAGGGACATCATATTCGCGTCCTGGAACGCCAATCACAAGTGGGCGGGAAGCTCAATCAAGTCGTTATGAACGGCTTCACTTTTGATACTGGCCCATCTCTGATTACAATGCCCTATGTCTTACGTGATCTATTTCATAGAGCCAGTAGACGTTTGGAGGACTACCTGGATCTCGTATCGCTTGAGACTACTTGCCGCTATTTCTATTCTGATGGTCAGGTGCTTAATGCCTGGCGAGATCACGAGCGCCTGGAGGCCGAATTCGCGCGTTTGAATCCGCATGATGGGGCGGCGTTGGCGGACTTTATCCACTACGCGCGAACGATCTTTGAGGCGGCGGCCGATCCATTTCTCTATAACAGCCTGGGAGGTCCCCTCGATGTGCTAGGAACGTTTATTCGCTATGTTCAGCAGGGGCACGCATCGCTTGCAGGAACCGATCAAGGCACGAGATACGAGCGTTTACGGGCGGTGCTCTCAGCCCTCTCTCCTGCAACCCTCGATCGTTGTGTACGTGGATTTTTTGAGGATGAGCATCTGCGTCAGTTGTTTGATCGCTATGCGACATATAATGGTTCCTCGCCCTACCGGGTCGGCGCGGTCTATAGCATCATTCCATATGTAGAGCTTGCGGATGGCGGGTGGTATCCCTGCGGCGGCATCTATGCGCTTGCTCAAGCCCTGGAAAAGGTTGCGCGTGAGCTCGGCATTGAGTTTGAGATGAACTGTGACGTGCGGCGTATCCTCGTCGAGCGGGACGAGGCCTGCGGGGTGGTACTGGCCGATGGGCGTGTGCTGCGTAGTGATAGCGTGATTGCAAATAGTGATGTAGTCACCACACATCGCGAACTGCTATCGCCAGCCATAAGCAACAAGCGTCAGATCCAGCGCCTGGAGCAGCTAGAGCCCTCTTGCTCGGGCTTTGTCATATTGCTCGGAACGGCGAAACAATATCCGCAGCTAGAACATCATAATATCTTTTTCTCCGACAACTATCGCAAGGAATTTGTTGACCTGTTTGAACGCAAGATGCCTTTGCGCAACCCGACCATCTACGTCTGTGCCACGACCCGAACCGATCCAAGCCAGGCTCCTGCCGGGCATGAGAATCTTTTTATCCTGGTTAACGCTCCCTATCTCACGGAAAAGAGCGACTGGAAGCGCGATGCTCCGGCATATCGAGATCAGATCCTCGATCAGCTTGCCCGCTACAGTCAGATCGATCTTTCTGACCTGCGTGAACAGGCTGTATGCGAGGCGATTATCACACCAGAGGATTTCAAGCAGCGTTACGGTGCGAATGCCGGCTCGATCTATGGGCTCTCCTCAAATTCCCGCATGGCACCATTTCAGCGTCCGGGCAATCGTTCGCAGACCATTCGCAGACTCTACTTCGTCGGCGGCAGCACACATCCTGGTGGAGGCGTGCCGCTGGTCATGCTTTCTGGTAAAATTGTGGCCGATCTTGTCGAGGAGGACTCACTCTAGATTGGGTCCGTGGGGATATAATATGCGTACAAACAACTGCCAATTTTATTTATTGTCATGTCGATAGAGAGGAGCTCTCCAATGGCTTACAATTCTGGGCGTGCCAGGTGGTACCTGGCGGAAATCGTAACTGAGACGCGCATGACCGGCGAACACGAAAATATTGTGCACAACAACCTGATCCTAATACGCGCCAGTTCGGCCGAAGAAGCTTACGAGAAGACCATGGCCCACGGCCGCGAGATGGAAGATACCTATCAAAGCCCGGAGGGCGAAACCGTCACCATCCTCTTCCGCGGCCTCAGCGACCTCAACGTAATTCAAGACGAACTGGAAGATGGAGCAGAGATCGCCTACGAAGAGATGCTCGACATGTCCGAAGAAGACATCCAGGAAATGCTGCAACCCAAAGACGAACTGGGCGTCTTCCAACCCGACGAGCCCGCTATTGAAGGGACCGACTATTCATCAAAAGATATTGTTGATGAAGCTCTACGTATCATCAACCATAAACCTGATGAGAAATAAGTAATTATTAGAGGAATTCTACGAATGTCCCGGCGATCCTGGCGGCTGTTTTCCTTTCGGCCACGCCTATTATCCTGCTGTACATCTTCGGGCGGTGTTAGCTACCGGGCGGCCTGGTTGCAGGCTTCTCCAAGTAAGAACGGAATGAAAACGACAACGAAACGTCGGAAGTATTCGGAAGTATAAGGAGTTCAACATTGTCCACTATGTTTTATCGCGACCCGCGAGCTTCGATTGAGGAACGGGTCGAAAATTTGCTTAGCCTTATGACGCTGGATGAGAAGATAGCCCAGCTCGGCTGCATCTGGAGTACAGCATTTGTCAGCAAAGGCACATTTGATGCCGAGGTGGTGGCGCAGATGATGCCACACGGCATCGGGCAGGTGACGCGTATAGGTGCCTCGACTGGCCTGCATCCGCAAGAGAGCGCCGCGTACATGAATGCAGTTCAGAAGGTGGCGATTGAACGCACCAGGCTGGGCATCCCTGTGATTGTGCACGAAGAGTCTACGGGCGGCTTCAGCCATCGCGATGCAACGGTCTTTCCGCAAGGTATCGGGCTAGGTGCGACCTGGAATCCAACACTTGTTAAGCAGGTGGCGGACGTGATACGGAAGCAGATGCTGGCGGTGGGGGCACGAGAGGCTCTGGCACCAGTGCTGGATGTTGCGCGCGACCCACGCTGGGGACGGGTGGAAGAGACGTATGGTGAGGACCCGGTGCTAATCGGGACCATTGGGACGGCATATGTCCAGGGTCTGCAGGGCGAGAATCTGGCTTATGGTGTGGCCGCGACGGGCAAGCACTTCCTGGGTTACGCGCTATCAGAGGGTGGAAGGAACTGGGCACCGGTTCAACTAGGAGCGCGTGAGCTGCGTGAGGTCTATGCAGAACCCTTCGCGGCGGTGATCAGAGACGCCGGGTTGGCGACAATCATGAACTCGTATGCGTCCGTCGATGGCCTGCCCTGTGCTGGTAGCCCTGCTATTTTAAACGACCTGCTGCGCGACGAACTGGGCTTCAACGGTGCTGTCGTCGCGGACTATACTTCTGTTTTCATGCTCATGGCGTATCATCATGTTGCAGCGGATCGAGGAGAGGCGGCTCGGCTGGCCCTGCTGGCGGGACTGGATATGGAGCTGCCTGCTATTGATTGTTATGGCGCACCCCTGATGGCCGAGATTGAGGCGGGGCGGCTCTCCACAGACGTGATTGATACTTCCGTGCGCCGTATACTGCGCCTCAAATTCCAGCTCGGTCTCTTCGAGCGTCCCTATGTTGACGCTGAACGCGCCAATGCAGTGTTTCAGACCGGAGAACAGCGTGCGCTAGCACGTAAGGCTGTAGCTCAATCGACTATCTTGCTGACGAATAATGGCATACTGCCACTTGCTCCTACCGTAAAGCGGATCGCAGTCATTGGTCCCGGTGCGGACGACCAACGGCTCCTGCAGGGCGATTATCACTATCCCTCGCACCAGGAGTTGATATACGCGCCCCCTCAAGAGGCTAGTATCGCCGAGCTTGCCGTGCCGACAGCCGGTGGAGACTATGCACTCGGTCCCTACTTTACTCCACACGTTACGCCTCTAGCAGGACTGCGAGCTGCGCTCGGAGAAGGTGTAGAGATACACTATGCAAAAGGCTGTGAGGTCATGGGTGATGATCGTTCTGGCTTCCAGGCTGCGGCACAGGCGGCTGGCAAATCTGACGTCACCATAGTTGTGGTTGCCGGCAAGAGTGGCCTGCTACGACCGGTTACAGTAGGTGAGGCCAATGATGCTACCAACCTCGATCTTACTGGTGTACAGCAGGAGCTGGTCGATCTTCTTGCGAGTAAAGGGGTGCCACTGGTTGTAGTAGTGCTAAGTGGTCGTGTTCACACGCTGAGTCCGGTTGCTGAGAAAGCCAGTGCTCTCTTGCAAGTCTTTCCTCCAGGAGAAGAGGGAGGCAATGGCCTGGCTGATATATTGACCGGCAAGATAAATCCCAGTGGCCGCCTGCCTGTAACCATGCCACGCTCGGTCGGCCAGATTCCTAACTATGCTGGAATGCGTGCCGGCGGCGACCGTGCCATGTTTTTCAACGACTATATTGACTCGCCCACCACACCGCTCTTTCCCTTTGGGCATGGCCTGAGCTACACCACCTTTGGCTACGGGGATATTGTAGTGCAGAGTGGAAACACTAGCGAGCCAATTGAATTATCAGTGGAGGTACGTAACACAGGCGCGCGCGCTGGAGACGAAGTTGTACAACTCTATTGCCGTGATCATGTCGCCTCCGTTGCTCGCCCACAGCGCATCCTGCTCGGCTTCGCCCGTATCTCGCTTGAGCCGGGACAGGCACGCAAGGTCACTTTTACCGTGCATCCATCCCGACTCGCCTTTTACGATCCACAGATGCATTTTGTCACCGAGCCAGGCGAGTTCACCTTTAGCATCGGCGCATCCGCTAGCGATATACGGATCGAGAAAAGCGTCACGCTTGTAGGTGCGGTAACTGAGTATAGCCAGCGTGAAGTCGTAGCCACCTCCGTAGAAGAGAAGTAGAGTAGCTCATGTTACTAGTGTTGACCGAGTTTTGTCATTCTAAGACCAGAAAGATAAAGCTCGGCTTCTAACCTAATCATAAGTAAAAGATTTATTTCCACTCCCTATACGTTCACCCCAGAGAGGAAATAATCCTTTCCTCATCTAAAGTTCTATTACAAGAGTAAAGGGAGGGAGTCGAGAGGGGGTAAAGGGCATGGATAGGATCACCCTGTCTCTGTGCCGTGGTGATAAGAACGGAACATCGAGAGGATTGATGTGACTCAGCCTGGGTCACAGCGAGATTGTAGACTCGACTCCCTATATCTAGTGTACTGAGGTCTACAAGAAGCGGGCGGTATTTCTTTTGTTCTTCTCTCTACCACCCGCTTTCACCCCGGTTTAGCCGAGGATCTGTCTGCGTCCGCCACGCGGGAGGAGCAGGTAGGAGATGATCATGCCAGCGAGCAGGCCACCGACGTGTGCCCAGATGGCTATGTTGGAGCCGGGCGCGAGCCCAAAGGCCAGGTTAAGGACCAGCCAGAAGATCCAGTTGGTGATTCCGCCAGAGCCTCCCAGCGCCCTCCGGTTGATGATATAGAAGACGCCCAGCGCTCCGAAGACGCCAAAGATTGCCCCCGATGCACCAACGGCCACATCACCCGGCGAGAGAATCAGAAATGAAATGCCGCCCAGAATACCCGAGAGCAGGTAGATCACCAGGTAGCGCCACTTCCCATAAAAAATCTCGACCGCCCTGCCAATAAAGAACAGCGAGAGCATATTGAGAAAGATGTGAAAGATGGTATTGGGGTCGTGGAGAAACATGGCGGTGAAGATGCGCCAGTACTGCCCCTGCAATACAAGCGAATTAGCCTGCGCCCCCCATTGGAATACCGCCATATCCAGTTTCATAAACAGGTAGACGATTACATTGACCGCGATGATTGTGTTGGTCACCAACCCTGGATACTGGCTCAAGGCGAAGCGCGTACGCACCATCTGTCTCTGCATGCCATTCGAGCGCGACCATGTTGGGACCGAATCTCGCTCTACCATTCCTCCCCTGCCGTTGTTCCCATTGTCTTGCAAGGGCTCAACTTTGGGTTGGGGCGT
>CAXTXB010000109.1:0-4853 GCA_964247965.1 uncultured Dictyobacter sp.
AATCCTAATTTTTCCCCCCAAAAAAAAAAACAAAAAAAAAAGTGAAAACAATAAAAAAAAATGTCCCGCATGACCTCTAGCCCGACACAAAATCAATTGACATGTTTACGCACGTGATTTATACTTTTTCTCGTATCGCGGCGTTGGAAGATGGTGAGCCAGCTCTTCCTCCTTCTTCTTTCACCTATCGCTTTTAGAACACTCTATGCTCAGAGGATGCTTATGACCACGGCACTCATCTATGATCCAATATTTCTTGCCCATCGTGTGCCACCCGGCCACCCGGAACAGCCACAGCGCGTTGAGATGGCAATGGCTTACCTGCGAGACCTCCAATGGCTACAACGGGAAGGCCTGGTGCAACTGCCTCCTCGTGCGGCGACAATTGACGAGCTGGCGGCGGTTCATGATCGCGATTATATCCAGGATGTGGAGACGATCTGCCACCAGATGGCCTATCAAGAGGCTACTGGTGGCGAAGATATTATTATGCTGGGAACCGATACGTATGTCTCTGCTGCATCATATAGGGCGGCTCGCACGGCGGCAGGAGCTCCCATCACCGCTATTGACGCAATGATGAAGGGCGAAATCAATAATGCCTATTGCCTCGTTCGCCCACCTGGACATCATGCGGTTCCAGAAGCGGCTCTGGGCTTCTGCATCTTTAATAACGTTGCCGTGGCGGCACGCTATGCCATCGATCATTATGGTCTGGAGCGCGTAATGATTATCGACTATGATGTTCACCATGGCAACGGGATACAGGAAATGTTCTACGAAGATCCACGCGTCCTCTATTTCTCCGTTCACCAGGCTCCCTTCTATCCGGGGACAGGGCTCTCTGACGAGCGCGGTGAGGGGGCGGGACTGGGCACAACTATCAATGTGCCACTTCCAGCTGGCTGTGGCTTTGAGATCTATGAGCCTATCTTCCGTCAGGTAATGGCTCCCGCAGGCGATCGCTTCGATCCACAATTGATCCTGGTCTCTGCCGGCTTCGACGCCCATTGGAAGCATGCTGAAGTTCAGACTGGGCTTGCAGGCCAACCAGGCATGTTGCTCTCCACAGCAGGATTCGCTAAGCTCAACGAGATTATTATCAACCTGGCTGCTAGCGTGTGTGAGGGACGCCTTATTATGGTACAGGAGGGTGGTTACGATCTACAGGCCACAGCTTCTTGCGCAGTGACATGCATCAACCAGTTACTGGGCGATGATGCAGCCGTCGACGGCTATGGTCCGCCTCCCAATGTTCCAGCATATAGAATTAATACAGATGTGCTTATTGCAGAGCTACGGCGCATCCATCAGCTTACGGGCTATCGTATGCGCAACGCTCCCAAGCCAGACAGCGAAAAGCTGCGACGAGAGATACAGGGTCCGTCTACGCCTGATGCCTCGTCTCACGAACACGATACAACAGATTAATGCTACCTCTGCATTAGTAACGAGGCCGTTCGTGTTACAATAAGAAGCATCTGGCACCTGAAATAGCTCGCTTGCCTGCTATGCTCCTGTTATCTAAAAAGATCTGCTTTCCCTATAAGTAGAGGGTATATCAGCAAAAAATTAGAGTATCCTTTATAATTGGATCATAACTGCCGAAAAGCTATTGACGATTCGATACTAAAAGCGATACACTGAGAATACTAACCAAATACGGTGGAGATAGGTATAGGTATATAGCAGGCATTGCTTTTTTCTTGATAGAGGACGTATGGCATATCACCAAGACCATGTGCGCTCACTCGGTGAGGATGATACATATGCGATTGAGCGTCTGCTGCGCACATCCGAATATATCTACCAGAGATTTACGCTCACCGAGTTACCGCTATTGCTTCAACGCTATCCGGCAGTAGGCATCTTGCACGATACCTCACTTTACGGCTTTTTGTTGTCGCAGATTATGAGTTCGCCATTTGCATGGATTAGTGGCTTTGGCGTGAGCTGGACGGAAAGTAAGGAGTTTGCCCATATCCTTTCTCTCCTACTCAATCAACTCTACTCAAATCTGCTTGCGCAAGGTGTGCGCTATATTCACTACTCTGGCAACGATACTAATAATGATTGGCTACGATCGGTCTTGCTCACGCGCGGCTTCATTCCCTATCGCAGCCTCTATGCCTACGACAAATTTGATTTCGCTGTTCCTACACAAGGGAATCAGCAGGTTACTATCCGTCCCATCCAGTTGCCGAATGATATGGCGGCTCTGTTAAAAATTGAGAATGCTTGTTTTGAAGATCTCTGGCGCTATGATAGCAATGCTTTTGTAGATATCACCAGGACACACCCTTATTTCGTCGTTGCGGAATTAGATAGCAAGATCATTGGCTATCAATTTAACGCGATGGACGACGAGTTTGGATACCTGGTGCGTATTGCTGTACATCCATCAGTTGGTGGACAGGGTATAGGTGCACGTTTAATGGCGGAGGCTACGCGTTTCTTTCAGCAAGCGCATGTTTCGCGCATCATGCTGAATACACAGGAAGAGAACCATTACGCTCATCGTCTCTATGAGTGGTTCGGCTTTATACGCCTGCAACAAAAGGGGTTTGTGCTGCGCAAATCCCTTTAGAGCGTACGATGACCAATTGGAACAGAGTGTTTTTAGAGCAGGCCTGTTAAGTAGCGTGCATTGAGAGGTTGGCTCTTGTTTTTGACGTTTAAAGCAAAGGCTTGCCCCACCTGCACATGCCTGTAGACTTGTATATATGTTGGCTCGTTGAGCAAGATGTTGTTGTCATTGACGTTGCTCTGTAGCCGCGAGGCAACATTCACAACATCGCCGATGGCCGTATAATTTTGCATCCGTTCCTGCGCCCCAACATTTCCTACGGTGGCCAGTCCTGTGTTCACTCCAATTCCAAATGAAACAGGAGCTTCTGACGGATGCGAACGTTGATACTCTTGAACAGCCATACGCATCTTCCACGCTGCGCGTACTGCCCGCAGTGCATGATCATTTTGCGGTAAAGGTGCGTTGAAAATTGCCATCAGCGCATCGCCCTGGAACGCCGTCAAAGTTCCCTCTTCCTCCCAGATTGCCTCACACATGATTTTCAGGTAGCGATTAATCAGGTTCATGACTTCTTCTGGCTGCATGCTTTCGCTCAAACTGGTGTAGCCGCGAATGTCGGCGAAGACGATCGAAATCTCTTTGGTCTCGCCTCCCAGCTTAAGTGCCATAGGATCGCGAATCAATTGTTCTACAACATGCGGATGCACATAGCGCTCGAAGATACGTCGTACCTTCTTGGCTCGTGCCTCTGAACGTTTCAATTCAGTACGATCATCTATCACCAGAGCCATTCCAATATATGCTCCCTGCGGATCACGTAACGAGCTTACGTAGTAGTTCAGGTTGACAGTTTCATCGTGTTCACGTCCGGGAATCATACAGTCGACAGCCTGGTTCACAATCGTTCCATGCTCATGCTGCGTCTGGGCTATTTGCAGCATATCAATGATCCCGATCTGCCTGGGCAAGCTTTTCAGTGCTTCCTGATAATGCTTGTTTCGTGCCTGGTTAGGATTTATGCGCAGAATCATGCTTGCAGCCGCATTAAATGTAGTGATAATACCAGATGCATCCGTTGTTATAACACCATTGGCGATAGATCCAAAGATATTGTCCATGTACTGTTTATCTTCTCTCACCTTTTGAATGGCTTTATTGAGGTCAGCGAAGAGGCGCGCATTATCAATAGCAATTGCAGCTTGATTACAGAAAGCGAGCAGCATTTCTAGATGCTTTGGATTAAAGAGCCTGGCGGTAAAGCGGCTATCTACGTAGACAGCACCAATACAATTATTACGCACAACCAATGGAGCACACATAATCGAACGGATACCATACGTCATGATGCTTTCCTGACCCTTTAAAGCGTTGTCGGACAGGGCATCGTCAGTAGTCAGAACTGGCTCGCGTGTACGTATAACACGCTTGACTGTATTGCGACTGATCCGGGCGGTGGCAAACGCATTCTCAGGGATGATATGCGCATTTTTATCACGCGCCATCGTAAACTCAGGTTCATCCGTCGTAGAATTGACGAGCATCAAAAAGCCTCGCTCAGCCTTTACAAACTCGATCACCCGACCCATCACGAGGCGCAAAACTTCATCAAACTCCAATGTGGAATTAAGCGTACGACTAATTTCGTAGAGTGTTTCTAATTCGTTTCGTTCCTGTTTGAGGTAGCTAATGCTCTTCGTCAGATCCTCACGCTCACGCTCAAAAACCACAGTTGGAATTGACGGGGAAGCACTGTTCTCTACTTGTAGGGCCTGAAAAGCGCGCTGCATAGATTGACCAAGCCGCCCTAGTTCCATATCTGCAGCCTGGCTAACATGTAAGGCGTCACTCAGTAAGCGGACGCGGGGATCGCTACTCTCATTCACATATTTCCCTTCCACTGCGATCTCTAATTTACGAGTATGTTCATGTAGTGAACGTGAAATCCGAAGCAAGGCATCACTTATCGCTCGGAAGTCATCACTTGGATTTTTTATTGAGACCACTTGGCTCCCTCCATCTATGCACGTTATGGCAGAGAATAGAAAATCAGGCTACTTATCTTACAGTACTTTATAATGTAGAAGGACCTACCAATCCTCACGATGCAAATAAATGATATGAGAAGAAGAAATTTACATTCGCTCCTGACACATAAACGAGCCAACTTCCCCATTATAGCACAGCAACTCTTTGGTGTTATAGCACTGAAGACATGTTACCTGTCGCGACTTCGCTGCTTTCTATTCCTGTTTTTTATGACGCATCCCAAACTTGATACCGTTGGGGAAATTTTTTTTTTTGAGACAAATTTTTTGTGGGGGGG
>CAXTXB010000109.1:4880-12701 GCA_964247965.1 uncultured Dictyobacter sp.
ACCACCATTTTTTCCGCGGAAACAAAAAAAAAGTTCCAAAAAATAAAAGTTTCCCAACGGTATCAAGTTTGGGATGCGTCATAATTCTTTAGCAACCACGCTTATACTCCATGTTCCTGAAGATATGCATGGAAAGAGGCCGGTTTAAATCCAAAATCTCGTTCGACAGCGTTGAGATCAGTTGTATTGTTAAAGGAAAAGAGGGTCATAGCGGCCTTTGTTAGCGGCGGTTTGGGTAAAACCGCTTCCATTACGGCTGCTCCTATTGCAACGAGAGGTGTGGGGGCATAGACCTTTAAACGGTTGGTGTGAAGTGCCTTCAGTAGTTCGTTGAAGACCTGCGTAAATGAGTAGTATTCCGGGCCTCCAATGGTATAGATCTTTCCATTTGTGCTGCCAGGATCTTCAAGAACTTTCACAATTACTGTAACGACGTCCTCAACATAGATGGGTTGGAACATTGTCGTCCCTCCACCAATAAGAGGTAAGATCGGTGAGGTATGGATCAAATCGACAAGACCTTTGATAAAAGATGCATCCTTCCCAAACAGTACGGAAGGGCGAATAATAGTCCAACTCAAGCCACTTTCTATCAGCATCTTTTCCGATAGATAGCGACCCTGCATGTAGCTGCCAGGCTTGTCGGGCTTCGTACCCAGGCCACTGATTTCAATAATCCGTTGCACACCCGCCGCTTTGGCAGCCAGAATAAGATTCGAAGTACCTCCAACGTTTGTTTCCTCATAATGATCAGACGGAGTTTCTTTTTTGTCGGCAGTCATAAACGCAGCATGTACAACCGTCTCTACTCCATATAGGGCCGCATTTAGCGTAGTAGGTTGCGTCGTTTCCCCTTGCACCAACTCAACTTTATCTGCGGGCAAAATGCTCGCGGCCCTCTTCACATTCCGCACCAGACAGCGCGGCCGCTCCCCCTGAGCAACGAGGTGAGATACCAGATGTTGACCAATATAGCCAGTCGCGCCAGTTATCAGTATCATAGATTTCCCTCCCTTAAGTAGTCGCTATGTGCTAGAGATGCTGTTCACACGCTCATCAGGTAGCATTGGCTTTCTGCTCTCATTTTTCGCTTAATTTCTTCGTAAAAACGGGTGGCACTTTATAGCTAGTATACAGAATAGCTAGTATACAGAAAGGGGAAGATTGGTAACAGAGAATAAAGTTATGTATTCAGGAGTGGGCTTCTCCGTCAAAAATCAGCGCACAGCCTCAATAGGGAGAAAGATGCGTACAGCGACCCCTTCGCCTGGAGCGGTCTTGACGGTAAGATTGCCACCGGCGATGGCGAGTAAGGCGCTGTGGGTCAAGAGGCCGCCGCCGGTTCCCGTTGTAGAACTACTTGTGGAGATAATCCCAACGCCATCGTCGGCCACAACAACTTCTAGATGAGGATTGCACGAGGCATCCAGGGTTATTTTCAGGGGGCGGTGAACATCGGCACCACGGGCATGACGTGCAGCATTACGCAGAGCCTCCTGCACAGCCGCAAAGATGAGCTCAGCAATGGCCGGGGGTACCAAATCGTCTATATAGCGAGCAACCTCTTCGGGCACACGCCACTCAACCCCGTCAAACGCATGCTGAAAATCTTGCTCAAGCATGGCATGAATCGCATGCATCATACCATCGCGCTCAAGGCGGTGAGGAGCACCGGTCGCCATGGCACGCATCATGGCCGCTAATTGGCGGTGGGCTGTGCTGATCGATTCAATGGAATCATTGAGTGCTTGTTCGGAACGGTCATTTGCTGTGGACTCTCTTATATCAAGAGAGCGCACCGTCTCTAGACGTAAGAGAGCCAGGTGAAGCATAGGAAGAATCTCGTCGTGCAGCACGCGCCGTTGCTGGGCACCCAATAGCTTCACATCGACAATACGACGACGAAGCAGACCAGCGACCGCAAGCATGGCCTCATGATCACGCAAAGTATCCAGTATGCGTTGCCCACATGCCTGCGCTAAATCCATATCTTCATTTGTAAAAACACTGCCATCCTCGCGCGGGCCTAGATAGAGCTTGGCAACTGGACCAAGCTCATCATAGATAGGTAAAACCCAACAGATTACCGGGACACTTTGTAGGAACACCCGTAGCCGATACGCATAGATGTCTGATTGAGACTGACCATTTGTTTTGTCAGAAAAGGCAACCTGAGGGTGTTTCTCTCGCCAGGTATAAGCCTCGTACATACCACCAGCCTGCTCCTCAGCATTATCGAAAGAATCGAGGCTTGACCAGCGATAATTGAAGTTTCGTCTTACAGGTCCCGCGAGCACGACCAGACGCGCACATTGCACCTCCAATACATCTTTACAGAGATGAAAAAAGAGCGCTTCCATATTCTGCTCAGTCTTTTGCAGGTCCGTATTGAGCCAATGGCGCAAGTTTGTGCTGCGCAGAAAAGGACCAAGTAGAGCAATATAACGATCGTGTGCAGTGTAACTACTCCAGGTAAACAGGGCATACGTTCCCGTTGCAATCGAAGTAATAAGTAAGAGCGCCCCCAGTGAACTACGTGTGAGCAGGACCAGCAGTGCAATAAAAATAGCAATCGTCGTCGCAACAATAACAATACCGCGCCATTGTTCAAAGAAACCGCGCCGTGCCAGCGGGCGTTCGATCAGAATGCCATGACGAACGATTGAATACCCAATGAGTAAGACGATTAAGGCCACCGATCCAGTGGCAAAAATGTCGAGCAAGATCAGATTGAGGGGTATAGTAGTAAGCGGAGCAGGGAGAGTACCCGCACCAAGACTGTTTCCCTGTAAATGGAGCCAGTTGAACATAGACCAGACTCCAAGACCACCCAGGCTCACCGTCAGACAGACCATGAGCAGTGCTGCAAGAAGCAAAATAGGACGTGCGAGGTGCCAGGAAAGAATTGGCTCCGCCAGTTGATCAATATCGACCGGATCATCCCAGAAGGCTTCTACCAGGCTTCTCCGCAAAGAGGTCTGACGCTGACGCATGATCGCGAATTTCCACAATGTGCTTAGAAGACGACCGATACGACCAGGTGTAAACCATGGTCCAATGGCGCAGAACGTGACGTAACATAAGAAGAGTATAGGCAAAAGGATGAGAGGCGAAAAGAGCTCTATGTGTAAATCTTCATGGACCGCACTGTATGCCAGCAGCAGCAGCGTATCTCTAAATGTAAAGGTCGCCTGGTTTGCAATGAGCAATGTCAGTACGCTACAGCCTAAAAGCGCGCTGCATGCAAGTAGCAGTGGACGCCTTTTGCGCCACTGCACATTAATAAGTGCAGCATAGTGGAGTCCAATCACAAACCATATATATGGGACACCAATAGCAGGAAACCAGATCAGGTGCCATAAAAAGTCAGTAAAATCAAACTCTGAACTTTTTAAGAATGGCCCCGAAATGAGAAGCGCGTGAATAAAGAAGAATAATGCAGAGAGACTGAGGCCGACGACGCCAACGCGCGCAATCATACTTCGTCGATCACCATTTAGCCAGACAGTGCAAGCTAGCCAGAGGAAGGCAATGAGATTAAAGATAGAGACGGCGAGCAGGAATGTCTGCAGAACTAACGCTGGACTGAGGAGTAAAATTGCTTGCATGTCATTCTTCTTTGTAGAGTGGAATCCATTCGCCGCGACGATCCTGAACTAACGCGACACCATTTTCATTCCAGATAACCATCCGATTAAGCATATAAATCAACGTCGCGCGAGCCCGTGCGACCTTATCGTCCACCGCGTTTTCGCTTAGTCCCCAGGCTGCATAGATACGACCATTCGTCCGACTGACCGCACGCTTATCGTGTAAACTGAGCCGAGTCGCAATCTGCTCATTCGTCATACCCTGCGCCATTAACTCCGCCACTCGCATCTCGTTTGGTTCAAGCAGCGCACGCGGTGATTGCTCGTCCAGGTCGCGCACCTCCTGCACGCGGTCCTCAATCTCGGGATCGACCAGGCTACGCCCATTGACGGCATCGCGTAAAAGAGGAACTAACATACTGGGTAATAAATAGTTGCTCTTCCGCACGTAGGCATAGTGGGTAAGAATACCTGACGCACGAAACTCACGGTAGTACTCATCATCGTCCTGGATAGAATAAAAAACAACAGGCATGCGTGGCCGCTCCCGTCGAATAGCGATCGCAGCTCCCACACCACTAAGAGCACGCCGCCCCTCTTGTAAGTCTTGCAACTGGACATCCATCAGGATAACATCCATATCCAATTCTAACGCCCGTGACACAGCCTCACGTCCAGTGGAAGCCTCTCCCACGACCTGAATTGCTCCGGTCGCCTCAAGACCCTCATGCAGAGCATTACGCAATGGCCCATGATCATCAACCAGCAGGACCTTTATTATTCCCATCTTCAGTATGCCTTCTCATTCTACTACATGATCTCTAACTCTCCATAGAAACCGCACACTTCCCATGAGATTGTAACAACTTTAGCCCAAAGAGTATAGGTTCTGACGCAAAAAACTACGCACACACGGACGATCATTTTAGTATGAGGAAAGTAATTAGTATCCAGCACTTTGTTCGAAGACACCCGCAATCACTTCATAGCCGCTCTTTGTGCCATGCACATCGTGAAAAAATCTGTTACAAATCCAGGTATAGATGCAGATATTCGGATTCGGCGTTCCGGCACCACCGAAGGCACTAAAGACATCCACAAGCGTTCCAAAGTTCTGGACATCGGCCGCTATATGACTATTCATCTCTTGCATAAAAGGTATGGTGTTAGGACACTGATTTTGATAAGGGTCATAGTAGTTTTGGACCAATAAATCACCCGTCACAACACCATTTACAGTCAACGCCGCGTGCAGGCGCGGGAGAATAATTTGTGCTAAGTTGCTATCAAGCGTTGCGAGATCAGTCTTAAATTTTTGGGCATCAATGACACATGTAGCACTGCTGAGGTCGGGGAGCATATCGTTGGCTCCGATATCAAGAGTCACTGGACTCACCTGCCCCTGGTGCTCATTGAGATAGAGGAGGGCCGCGCTCAACTGGTTGCCTTGGTATGGGAACTTACGTAGTATTGCATAGGGGCAGCCGCCATTAATAAAACTGGCGCTCGTCTCATCTGGACACCCTAGATTGGCCGTTTGTTTACTTCCATGGTTTTGTAAATCAACGCTGAAGTCATCAACATAGCCATGATCAAAATCAAGATCTGGCTGATAACCAAAGGCCAGCGAATTACCAAGCGCAAGGTAGTACTGCTTCGGTCCGATCGACAAATCAGTATGATTAGCCGAGGGACGAGCCCGAGCAACGGGAGTAAACATTACGACCAGCAGAAGCGTAAAAGCAAAAGAAGTAAGAAACCGCATAGAGAACCTGGACTTTTGCATGAATAAGTTTCCCCGTTACAATGGAAATGTGCCGTTATAGACACTATCCGATAATATCAAATAAGGTGTAAAGGATATATGTGCATATCCTCCGCACCAAAATAAACGGTTGTCGAGGATTCTTTCGACGATCATATGATATATTTACAGTAGAGGGTATGCCGCTGTGCGTGTATACACCATCTCACTCTGTTGGGAGATCGTAGATATGACAATAGGACCAGGCAAGCAGGAGAGCAGTATACAACTGGGGTTACTGCTCCACAATCATCAGCCGGTGGGTAATTTTCCATGGGTCTTTCAAGAAGTTTACGAGGCATCATATTTACCGATGCTTGAAGCACTGGAGAGGCATCCACAGGTACGACTTGCACTTCACTACACCGGATCGCTTCTCGATTGGCTTGGGGAGGCACATCCCGAATTTCTTGAGCGTGTTGCGAAGCTGGTCAAACGCGAGCAGGTAGAGATGGCCGGCGGTGGCTACTACGAGCCAATTCTTCCATCGATTCCTGATACCGATAAAATAGTACAGATCCGCCGCCTTGCAGAGCGTGTTCAGCACGACTTTGGGATGAAGCCAACTGGTATGTGGATTGCAGAGAGAGTGTGGGAGCCGGGTCTGCCGCGCTTCTTACGCGAGGCCGATATGGATTGGACGATCCTGGACGATATACACTTCAAAAGCGCGGGCCTGGAAGATCACGACCTCTATGGCTACTACGCCACCGAAGATCAGAGCAGCGTCTTGAAGGTCTACGCGACGAGCCAGGCGCTTCGTTATACCATTCCCTGGCGACCAGTACGAGAGAGCATAGAGGCCCTACGCTCACTGGTGACTCCTGATGGCAATCGCATTGCTGTGATGGGCGACGACGGAGAAAAGTTTGGAAGTTGGCCCGATACCTATGCATATTGCTGGGGCTCAAATGGGCGCAATGGTTGGGTTGAAGAATTCTTTACCGCCCTTGAGCAGAACAGCTCGTGGCTGCACACTACACTACTAGGAGAGTACGCAAGTTCACATCCAGCACTCGGCCGCATCTATATTCCGACATCATCTTATATAGAGATGACAGAATGGGCGCTTCCAGCACAAAAAGCCTTCCAGTTTGGACAACTTGTGCATCAATTGGAGCATGAGAAGCGCACTGATATCCTTCAATTCATGCGTGGCGGCTTCTGGCGCAATTTCCTGGTTCGCTATCCCGAAATTAATAATCAGCATAAGAAAATGCTTCGTGTGCATGATGCTGTTTATGCGGCTGGCGCGACGGAGGAGGTAGGGCTGACACATCTCTTGCAAGCGCAGGCCAACGATACATATTGGCACGGACTCTTTGGTGGCATCTATATGGCCCACGTGCGCTCAGCCATCTATCAACACCTCATCCAGGCTGAAAATGCGGCTGACCGTGTTTCGCACGGTACAGAAGCATGGCAGCACTACGAATTCACAGACTTCAACCGTGATACATTTCAGAAGATCATAGTCGAGAGCGATCAACAGAATCTGTATATCGATCCTCAATGTGGTGGGACACTCTTTGAATGGGATCTACGCCGCAGTGCCCATAATATGCTTTCAGTTATGACGAGACGAGAGGAAAGCTATCATCAAACACTGCGTCTCCATGAACAGGAACGTCGCCGCAATACTGTTCAGACGGATTCTTCATCCACAGGCAATGAGCCCGGATCACCTCATACCACTATTCGTACAAAAGAAAATGATCTTGACCGCTATCTTGTGGTGGACCGCTATCGCCGCAATAGTCTCATCGATCATTTCTTCCCTCAAGGCTTACCATTGACCGATTACTCGATGGGACGCTACGAAGAGCAAAGCAGTTTTGCGGAACAACCGTACGAGACCACAGTCGAACAAGATGCGACAGGTATCACTATTACAATGCAGCGGGAGGGACAGATTAAACGCTCGGGAGCGCTTAGCCCTCTTCTCATACAGCTCACAAAAACGCTCTTCATTCCATTGGGCGAGGAAAAACTCGTTGTCCGCTATCAGATCAAAAACAAGGGGCAAGCGCGCCTGGAAACAAATTTTGCCTCCGAGTGGAATGTGAATCTGCTTGGAGGTGGCAAGAATCCACAGGCCTACTATCAGATTGAGGGCCATCAATTAGAAGATGGCCATTTTGATAGCACAGGAGAAGTTCCTGACGTAACAACCTTCCATATTGGAAATACCTGGCTTCAACAAGACGTAGGCTTTTCCAGCACTAAGTCCGCGACGCTGTGGCGTTTCTCCATAGAGACAGTGACCGGATCTGAGGCCGGCTTTGAACGTACTCACCAGGGAAGCTGTTTTACATTCTTGTGGCTCTTAATGCTGGACGCAGGAGAGACCTGGGGTGTTGAAATCGTGGCACAAGGCCACAAACCAATATAATCTCATGTGACTTCTCAATACAAGAAATAGTAGCC
>CAXTXB010000110.1:0-9770 GCA_964247965.1 uncultured Dictyobacter sp.
GCCAATAATATCATGAGTACAATCCTCCTCAATAAATTATTTAGACAAATAATAGGGATTTCTTTCCATTTCTCCTACTGAAAAGGTCAATAGTTACTTATAAATGTGGACAGGCGTTACGTTAATAGCGAATAGAAGAGGCAGGGTTTGGGGCGATGATAACAAGTATTCACGGAACTCTTGAGGCGAGCCGCGTAGACTACGCACTTATCCGAGTCGGAGGCTTCGGTATACGTGTCTTTGCTCCTGCGCCAACACTTAATCGTTTATCAGAGACGGGTATGGAGGTTTCACTTCATACACACTTTCATATGCGCGAGGATGGCATTGCGCTCTATGGTTTCTCAACTGAGGCGGACCGCGATGCATTCGAACAGATGATCGGAGTAAGTGGCGTAGGACCGAAAGTGGCACTGGCCCTGCTTTCAGTGATGGATGCGGCAGCTTTCTATAAAGCAATTGCTGATGAAGATCAGCAGCGTCTGGGTTTAGCTCGCGGCGTGGGGAAAAAGCTGGCGGCACATATTGTTCTTGAGCTTAAAGGCAAGCTGCCTTCCCTGGCTGGCCTGACATCAAATCAGGCAACCACCTCAGGCGGTGGGCTACATGCGGAAGCGCTTGAAGCTCTGATTGGGTTGGGCTTCTCTACCGCGGAAGCGCAGGCAGCTCTGTCAAAGGTTCCACAGGATCAGGCGATGACGCTAGAACAACAAGTAACCTATGCTCTTCGCTCCTTCTCGCGTCAACAATAGCCTTGTTTTCGCTATCTATGTTGACTATTTATTTTTTATTTATTGAAAACACAGCTGGGAACACCGCTCACTCGCTGTGAGCCATATCAGTTCGGCTGTATTCTACATTTTTATCACTACGAGGCTGTGATGGCAATCGAAGAACGACTACCACCCGCATGCGCATTCGCCATTTCTGTATTAGCAGAACGCAATCAGGACCCAGATGCAGTTCCTGAGGAGGCTGTGGAAGCCGCTGAACAACATATGGTTACTTGCGCACGCTGCGTGGCTTCTCAGGCATCCCAGGCAATGACGGACCGTACAGTACCACTTAATAAAAAGAAAAAATTCCGTCGCCTACCAGAAGGTAGCAATGAGGCAGAGCCCGCTACACAATTACTTTTAAAAGAGCGTCCCCTAGCGGCTGCAACAAATGATCAGATAGTTAGTTCAGTAGAGAACCCTTTGCCACAGCGCTCACTTCCTGTACCTGCTCATTCTGAAACTGCTGAGACGGCTGCAAAGGCTCAGGATATGCCTGCCATCACACAGTCAGGAGAGAATATTCTGGACTGCGAGCAGTGCCGACAGTTCTTACCGGAATACGCTGATGCCCTGGCTGATGGACAACCAGTCGCACTTCTCTATCCTGAAGTACACGAACATTTGTTGGACTGTGACACCGGCTGCCTGGTGCTCATGGACCTTTTCAAGCAGGATGCTAAAGCAAACAAGAAGTATAAGCGCCGGGCGGTGCGCGATCCTTTTAGCGCGATTGGCTGGGAAGTGAGCGGCTTCTTCCGCTCGGGCCAGGTCCCCATGTCGCCAAAAGCACTCGCTTATGGTACGTTAATGCTGCTCCTGCTTGTGGCTTCGCTCGGTGCGCTCCTGGGCTTTAACTGGAATGAAAGTCGCTATCATAGCGCGCATGTGGCCACGCAGCCGACGCCAGATGGTGTGAGCCTTAGTGACGGTCTTAAAGTTTTCGATGCATGCGATGCCTCCGCTTACCAGAATAAGCGTGACGCAGCACTGGCTATGTCCGAACCTACTTCATCTAAAACAGACGGCCTATTAGCCTCTGCCATACACACTACCCAGAGCGATGGCAGTGGGTG
This sequence comes from uncultured Dictyobacter sp., assembly GCA_964247965.1. Lineage (GTDB taxonomy): Bacteria > Chloroflexota > Ktedonobacteria > Ktedonobacterales > Ktedonobacteraceae > Dictyobacter. The sequence goes on from CAXTXB010000110.1 coordinate 1,853, forward strand.
TAATGCAGGAGAGGCGGCTATCTACCAGGAGAATTTACACGTTCGCCAATCACATCGTCCCTTTGGCGTGGTCGCGGTAAGTTTTGATAGCAGTGCAGGCGACGCTAATCCGGCCGGGGGTAGCGATCGGCATTTTCTCTATGCGGCAGGTACACAGGAGTTAGTCGGTGTATCGATTGTACAAAAGCAATATAATGCGGCACAGATGAAAATATCGGGTGCGCCATTGCTTTATCTCGTCCTGGCTAATACAACAGGTGTCGAGTCTGGAGCAGTTCAGGTTGCTAGCATGATTGCCTCACTCGCACAGAGTAAAAACTATCAGCAATTCGGCTTACTCATCGACAATACTCATCCTTTTCTCGCTGCCCTTGGACTGGGATCGAATAGCCTGATCCAAAGTACGCTACCTGCCATGTGCCGCGCAGGTGTGCCAGTTATCGCACCGACTATATCAGATCCATTTCTCTCTGATCAAATTGAGCAGACTTCGCTCTATAGCCACTGTGCTCCTGGCTTTGGTTTCGTACGCCTGGCCACCGATAACAGGCAGCAGACCGGCCTTGCTTCTTACTTTGCCTATACGAAACTTAAAGCGATGAATGCAGCTGTCATCTATAATCCCAATAACTCGTCATCAAATATGGCAGCGCGAACCTTCATCGATAATTTCAATAGAAATGACAACGCCCATATTGTTGCGCTTGAGACAACTACTACAGACGATCTGGCAGGTGCAAATGGCGAGCAAGCGCAAACGGTCCATGAGAATATATTGGCATCGCTCGATGATGCTCTGCGCGCGAAACCACGTCCCGACGTTCTCTTTGCATCGCTTCAGACCGGTGACGCTTATACTTTGGCTCAGGCAATTGCACGCCTGCCACAGAGTCAGCAGCCAGCCCTTATAATTGGCGGAGAGTTTATACAGCCTGCGGCTCTGCAAGGTTTGGCACAGTGGGCACATCAAAACCAGCTTACACAGCCACGTATATATATACCAACAGCTGCTGCGGTACAGCCAAAAGCGACGGAAGGTTGGCAAAAACAGTTCTACGCAAGCTTTTGTACGTCATTTGCTCCTTCTGGCAGTTCTTGTAGCAGTCCCGGAGCACTCGATCAGGCGTCGCTCTTGTTCGCAGATGGTCTGCAGAGTATCACAAAGGGCATAGGGCCAGTTAAAGATACTACGTCTTTTCCAACACGAGAGCAACTCGTGCAAAAGATCAAAAATCTTCAATTTACTGGATTGAGCAGCCCTATCTTGTTCCGAGGCATTAGTCCCTTGCTGATTACCAATCAGCAGGCTGCACCTACTTTATTGAACATTCAGGACGACGGCAATGTTCAGATCGTCGGGAAATCATAAGAGGATGTAGGGGAAAGGACGAGAGGGCTGGTATTTAGAGCCTGCCGCTAGTCCAGCCCGTAGTTCTTCCTCCTTGCTTCATAGATCTAATGCTTAAGATGATCCCAGCTTTGGACGGAGAGCTGCTCTTGATGCCCATCTGAATAGAGCAGCCTCATACCATCTACAGCGGGTACGATAGATCCAATGATGCTTACATGCGTACTTGTTGCTTGCTCGACTGCGTTCACAACATCCTGCTCATAACCTGCAGAAACGGTGAAGAGCAGTTCATAATCTTCACCACCATGCAATGCCCACTGCTCAGGTTCTTTCCCTGCCATCTTAGCCAGGCGACGCATCGCTTGTGACATAGGTAAAGCAGCAAGGTTAATACGAGCACCAACTTTACTTCGCTCACAGATATGGCCCAGGTCGCCACTCAGGCCGTCACTGATATCAAGCAGCGAGGTCACAATCTTTGGACCAAATTGGCTTAGCACGCGCCCTTCCTGAACCCTTGGAGTCGGCGTTGTATGTGCGTGACGCACCACCGTCAAATCCTCTTGTGAGTAGTCGGCGGATGGATGCAACGCATGTAATAAGCTATACAGGCCAGCAGCAGAGTTACCAGGTGAACCGGTCACACACAGTACGTCTCCAACCTGTGCACCGCTGCGGAGTAAAGCTCGCCCACGCTCTACGCTTCCCAACGCCGTGATGTCAATTATAAGCTGATCAGATCTGCCTGCGCTTGTAATGTTGCCACCTATAATGGTGGTTCCATAACGCAAAGCTTCGTTCCGCAGGCCCGCATAGATCCCATCGAGGGTCTCTAAAGGAAGTTCTGCAGGAAGAACGAGGGAGACAAGCGCATAGCGTGGTTCTCCGCCCATCGCTGCAATATCACTGAGATTAACGGCCAGTGCCTTGCGCCCAATCTGCTCAGGGAGGGAGGTCTTTAAGGTAAAGTGGACTCCTTCTACCTGGCTATCACAGGTAGCAAGTAAAAGCGTGCTGCTTCCCATACCAGGGTCTATTATGGCGCAGTCATCCCCTATCCCTGTATCCGATACGGTACGTGTCTCCAGCCCAGCAGTCAGGCGAGCAATAAGCTCAAACTCACCAAGCCCAGAAATGTTCATCGCTCTACCTATAAGATCTTTACTAAAGGATGAATAATCCTTTCCGTACTTCCCTATCTAGTGAAAAGTATATCCTGCTCAGAGCAAGCCGACAAGAGTAGATTTTGGCGCTATGAATAACCAAAGGATACTATTGCGTAGATGATGAGGCTATGCTATGCTCTACGTATCTTTAAGAGCGTGTTTGATCCGTGTCACGTTTGCCTCCCTGATAGATGAGCTCGCGCATCTTCGCTGCTTAATAAGATTTTTTAGTATATATTGCTTTTTCTGCACAACCTGGGTGAATCTCAGTTTTTGCAGAAAAAGCAATATATACTAAAAAGTAAAGGTTCTGTCGGATCAATAATATTTCTGGTTCTATCGAAATAGTAAACGAAGAGGATGTTTTGCAACAAAATATGGAGTTATTGGTTGTTACGCTAGCGCAGACGGTCACGCGCAAAGATACAGAGATATTTTCAGGTATACGTTCAATAGGAGATACGCTGCGGAGTGCGCCTGGGCTCGTCTCATTTCGTTACTATCGAAGCCGGAGTAATGAAGCATATTATTTTATTCTTACAACATGGCAGGATGAAGAGAGCTGGCTTCACGCTCAGGAGCGTCATAATCCAAAGCAACTCTTGTTAGCAACTCCAGACCTTCTCGTTTCACAACCAGAGCAGTGGCTAATGTATTACATCTGGGGGTATAGCCGCCCTATCGCTCCACCGATGCTGGCAAATGCTCACTTTATCACTGTTCGTTCTCAACACGTTGAACTTGTTCAAAAGGGCTGGCTGCAAGGTCTCCATCAACACAGTCTGCAGTCGTCACTTGCCTTCGCTTTTTTTGCACGCTCTCAAGCTCTATCACCTGAAGCATCCAGCACCGCAAATAGTGTTGGAAACAAAGAGCAAGTACTTTCGTTGTCTTCTACCAGCTTTCTATGCTTCCTTAGCTGGGCAAGTGATGCAGAAAGAGAAGGGTTCTATACAAATGCTAACTATCAAGCAATGAATAAATTTATAGAGGGTATCAGCAGCACTCGTCTGCTACCTCTTGAGCCTATCTAAAGAGGTAGCAGACGCGTGCGGCTGATAGAATAAGAACACATCGATGACGCAGGTGATTAGAGTGGATGGAGCCCACTGCTACGGTGCTAATCAGATGATGTCTCAGCAACAGGCCGATCATAATATTTCTTTAACTCAGATTGTAGAAACGCATGGTCAGACCACATGGCGCTTGTAAGCGTATGATACTCGCCATCGCATATAGGTGCTACGTGAGCACATCTTCTATGTGGTTGAAGGCGGAATAGAATGCTGCTTCCCCGCACCTCGATCCAAAGATGACGTAACGTCCATGGCGTTCCCCACCTGAAAAGGATGAGAGAATCGTATTCCTCGAAATGTCCCCGCCCTTTGAGTAAGTTCTTGTTAATGCCTTGAAGCATCTCGGCCAGGCCACTCTCCCTCAGCACATGCTTTGCGTTTTCTCGCACCGCCAGGCGCTGGGCCTCACGCTCCCTTTGCTCAAAACTTTCATCTATCTCTAGTTGATTTTCTTTATATTCCTGGCTCATAGTAATCACTGCCTTTCTATCTTTTCCTTTAAAGTATATGAATACTTCTAGCATAGCAGAGAGAGACAAGCAAAGGCGAATCTGCTCGCCTAAAGCTCCAAAAGCAAAAACTAGGACTCCACTTTTTCTATTTGAATTTCGCCAGAGCATCTTCCTCAGTAAAATGAAATAAACGGTGATTCAGGTGACCAACAAAATCGAGAGAGAGTGATGTATGAGAAATATGTGTATGCGTAGGTACTTGCCATGTTGGTCGCGAGGCATATGAAACGTTATTTGCCGAGCGCTTTGCCAGTCGCTTCGCTTCTGCCGTGAGCGTCCCGACCTCGTCGGTCGAGGAAGAGCAGCAAAACTGATCGTTCACTACCCCAATTGACAAAGATACCAGAGGGAATTGATATGGACGGCCATTACGATCGACACCGTGAATTGAACCCCGCTCCGCATCTTCGCGCCGGTAAAACACCCGGCTTTCTTCTTTATAACGTGCGAGTATGTGATAGCACAACATCTGTTCTCGGTCAGGAGTAGTTACAATAACAAAATCATCACCACCCACGTGGCCCACAAAATCATCTGCATTCCCATATTCATATACCACTTGCTGACAAATATGCCCAACCAACAGAATCATGTCATTTCCAGCTAAAAAACCGTAGGCATCATTGAATGCTTTGAAGTTATCCAGATCAAGATAGAGGACGCTCCAGGGGTCCAAACCACGTAACTTATAATCAATTGCACGTTCAAGTTGTAGGCCACCAGGGAGACGTGTGAGGGGTGAAAGTGTGTTTTGCTGCATACGCCGAAGTTGTCTACGAATATGAGCCATAAGCTCATCAACACTGAAAGGTTTTGTGATGTAGCTGTCTACACCTAATTCATACGCCCGTACTTTATCCACCAGCGAACTGTAGGCGCTAACCATGATAATAGGAATATGCATGCACTTTGGATGCTCCCGTAAGCGTTGTATCACTTTGTACCCATCAACACCTGGTAGCATGACATCAAGCACAGCTAAACTGGGCATCTCACGTAAAGCCAGTTGTACAGCATCATCGCCGTTCAAAACCATAATAGCTTGATAGCCCTGTTCCCCCAAATTCTCCTTGATTAACTTTGTAATTAATCCTTCACCTTCGACGACTAAAATGCTGGACATATGTGCTCCTACCTCTACATTTCACTATATACATCGAGTCTCCCTTCTAAGACCTACCTCTTTTGCATCTATCGTAAAAAAACATAGATATAGCATTCCTCGCAGGTCAAATGCATGAGATCCTCTTACACTCCTTCAAGTATTGGTATCACGTGCGCGAACAGTATGTATCTATGACGTTTTAGCGTTAAGCATTTTAAATAAGAAAATACAAACTATTCTTTCTCATGAAGAACAATTTCCATTAAGCACTATGTTAGAAGTTGAGTAACGCTTCCCAGCCACAGAGATTTCGTAGCTAATAAGTTCACTAGTATACTTCGTAGATAAGGATATTGGCAACCTCTAAATAGGATACTTCCAGGATCATATCGGCCAAGACCCGAATGCTAAGAAGTTACTGATGTGTACAAAAGAAAAGAGAAACAGGCGTTTTCATAAAAAATCGCTTTCTGGATACCCACCCCGTTCCAGGAGGTGGAAGGAAAGAACCCCCAAAGGGGAGCCGCTTTTGAGAGGAGCGGCTTAACCCACACCGCTTGCGCAGGTAATGTTCGCCTCGACGATGATATCGGCCTGCACATCCCCTAAGCACTCGCTTCACCCTTGTTCACCTGGTTAACTTAGGAGTTATAGAGCTTGGGACTGGCGACGCATCCCAAGGTACGTTCCTTGGCATTACCGATATCGTAGCCCAATACGTGCAAGCACGTCTGGCTGGGTCTGGTAAGGGAGCGGCTCCAGGAAAGACGGAGGTATTGCCACCCCATTCCTAAAGCCCATCCCCTAAAAGGAGATAGGATTCCTTACCTGACATACAATACCAGTATGCTTAAAAATAAGTATGCGTATGTCATAGTTAGTATAACATTCTTCGTCTCTCATGCAAAGGTTTTGTCAAACAAATCACTGTGATCGTCAAAATCTGGTGCGTACCTTGCAATGTGCGATTTTCATGCATGACAAACTAGCCATAGATGGTTATATCACAACTTTCCTTTGCTGAGAAAGTTGACGCATGAGCATTCCTGAGATACTATTTAGAGGCGAGGAACAAACTCTAGAGGATGCAAAAGGATTGGTCATGACCTTATTAGTGCAAGCAGAGAAACCAATTACATTTCATAGCAAGGGACAGCCCGCTTATAATCTGGAAGGGGTGCTCCATACCCCCGCCCAGGCTGAGCATATGCCAGTTGTTATTCTCTGTCACCCTCAACCAGCAAGCAGTGATATGAATGATAGTCTCACGGTGGCACTCGCCCGCAACATTGCAGAGACTGGTATGATAGTATTACGCTTCAACTTTCGCGGGGTTGGCCATAGCCAGGGGCAGCAAACAGATGGCCGCCTGGAGCCACTCGATTTAGCAGGAGCAATCGATGCCGCATTGACTCAACCAGGAGTCGACCCAACAAAAATATGTGTCATTGGCCACGGCTTTGGAGCTTACATCACCCTTTTATATGCTCCTTTCGATTTACGTATCCGTACTCTTATCGCTGTTAGCTTGCCTCTGTTTCGTGTGGCAAGTGGCTTCCCTCGGCAATTTACACGCCCTAAGTTGTTTGTGACTGGCGAGTTTGATGAGATCTGCCCGCTCTTTAAGTTAGAGCCTTTCGTTGAACAGTTAGAGGGTCCAAAGGGCATTAAGGTTGTCATTGGTGCGCGCCATCTTATGCGTGGCTACGAGGATGCTGCATGTACAGCAATTATCAAATATATGAGGGCCTGGGCAGATATGCCCGGCGTGTAGAGAGTGGAAAAGAGAGAAGATGAATCCAAACAATCCAATTATTGTGCAAAGTGATCGTACTATTCTTCTAGAAGTTGATCATCCTTTACATGCAGAGGCGCGTGACGCGCTGGCTCAATTTGCTGAAATAGAGAAATCACCCGAACATATTCACACCTATCGCCTCTCTTCTCTTTCTCTCTGGAATGCAGCGGCAGGCGGAATGACTGCCCAGGCGATCCTTGATCAACTCACGTTCTATAGCAAATATTCGCTCCCTTCTAATGTTATCACTGAAATTCAGAATACAATTAGTCGTTATGGCCGGGTGAAGCTGATACGCGATGGCGAAAGACTACTTCTTCAATCACAGGATAGCGCCCTTATCGCTGAGATTTTACACAACAAGCGGACGCAACCCTATCTTTTAGAACAGGTCGATCGCTGCACTGTGCAGATCGATGCCTCACGACGAGGGCACATCAAACAAGCGCTTATCCACATCGGATTCCCCGCTGAAGATCTTGCCGGGTATACCGATGGTTCTCCGCTTCCTCTTTCACTACAATGCAAGACACAACAAGGAAAGTCTTTTGAGCCTCGCAATTATCAGAGGGCCGCATCGGCAGCGTTTTATGCAGGAGGCGCACCCAGCGGAGGCAGCGGCGTGGTTGTCCTACCATGTGGCGCAGGAAAAACTATCGTCGGGTTAACCACAATGGCTGATATTCAACGTGCCACGCTGATCCTTACTCCAAACACTGTGGCTGTCCGTCAATGGATACATGAAATACTGGACAAGACAAATATTCCGCCTGAGATGGTGGGAGAATATACAGGAGAGCGAAAAGATATTGCGCCAATTACGGTAAGTACTTATCAAATTTTGACCTATCGGCGCACTATCGAAGGCTCCAATCAAGAATATTATCCTCATTTCTCGCTTTTCACTAAC
>CAXTXB010000110.1:9780-10833 GCA_964247965.1 uncultured Dictyobacter sp.
CTCATTATCTATGATGAGGTCCATCTACTTCCCGCCCCCGTCTTCCGCTTTACAGCTGAGATTCAGGCGCGCCGGCGGCTAGGCCTGACTGCAACTCTGGTGCGCGAGGATGGACTAGAGGCGGATGTCTTTAGCTTGATCGGACCTAAGAAATACGATGTTCCCTGGCGCGAACTGGAACAGCAGGGCTGGATCGCTAGTGCTGAATGCCACGAGATCCGTGTTGGGTTAACAGAAGATGAGCAATTAAACTATGCGATGACTGAGACACGCGAGAAGTATCGTATTGCCGCTGAGAATCCTGCAAAGTTAACCGTGGCTCGCTATCTTACAGAACGCCATCAAAATGATCAAGTTTTGATCATTGGCCAGTATATTGATCAGCTTAAGCTACTGGCAGAGGATCTGCAGGCTCCTCTGCTTACTGGAAAAACCTCGACAAGCCAGCGAGAGAAACTCTACGAGCAATTTCGCAATGGTCAAATTAAACGCCTGGTCGTTAGTAAAGTGGCAAACTTTGCGATTGATCTGCCTGATGCAAACGTTGCTATTCAGGTATCCGGGACCTTCGGCTCACGGCAAGAGGAGGCTCAACGTCTCGGACGTATACTGCGGCCTAAAAGCGATGGAGGGCAGGCACATTTCTATACTATCGTTACGCGCGATACACGCGACCAGGAGTTCTCGGCCAATCGCCAGTTGTTCCTGACTGAGCAAGGCTATCGCTATATTATAGAAGATGCGGAAGCGCTATTAGTAGCCAAAACATAGGGCGCATTCTTCTCAGAAGTAGCCTGTCTGGAGGTATAATGGAATGGAAGATTTCTTGACAATTACCTCAATCGGGTGGTACCTTGAAGAGCAGATTTTATTACTAAAATAAGAGGATGGCATGACAAACAGTTATATCGAGGTAACACAGGACGATTTCGCTGAAAAGGTTTTAAATGCTTCTAAACTAGTAATTGTGAACTTTTCGGCCGAACAGAGCGGCGCGTGTCAAATACTAGATCCTGAGTTTGAAGCGGTTAGTAAAGAATATCAGGATCAAGC
>CAXTXB010000110.1:10843-12676 GCA_964247965.1 uncultured Dictyobacter sp.
CAACATTCGCTAAACTTAACGTCACTGGGCAGGAAGAGTTGGTCAACCAGTGGCATGTTGACGGAGTTCCTACACTTATCTTCTTTAAAGGTGGAAACGAGATCTATCGTATCCCCGGTATTGTGATGCGTAACAAGCTTCGCCGTCAGGTTGAAGGCGTTTTATTAGCCAATTAATTTTTATTGTCTTCATTAGGAGTGCGTTTTGTCGTATTTATATCCTATTCGCTTAATTCCATCACTACATGAAACTATCTGGGGTGGACGCCGTCTGGAACGAGAGAAGTGGAAGACGCTGCCAGCAAACGCGGTGGCCATCGGCGAGTCATGGGAAACCGAAATAAGCACTATTATTAAAAATGGACCATATGAAGGTTTGACCCTTGGAGCCCTGGTTGACGAACTAGGACCATTGTTATTAGGAGAGCAGTCAATATCTATCTTTGGGCTGCGTTTTCCCCTGCTTGCGAAGTTCATCGATGCCAATATGAAGCTCTCTGTACAGGTGCATCCCGATGATAAATATGCAGCGGAAAACGAGGCAGGCAAGCTAGGTAAGACCGAGTTCTGGTATGTGCTGGCTGCAGAGCCCGGGGCAAAAGTTGTTCATGGCTTCAAAACTTCTGTCGATCGTGCCACTGTGCTCCAGGCTATTCAAACGAGAACTCTCGAACATCTTACGCATGAAGAGACTGTTCAAGCTGGAGATGTTATCTTTGTGCCAGCAGGAAGCGTCCATGCTGTCGGCGGTGGTATTCTTCTTTATGAACTACAAGAGTATTCGGACGTGACCTATCGTATGTACGACTATGGGCGCTTAACAATGGATGGGGTGCCACGCGCGCTTCACATCAACCGTTCGTTAGATGTCACTCATTACGCACCATCATGCCAGATTAAAGCGCTCCCGGTCCAATTAGTAGATACGCCCGATTTTTCAGACCGCTGTCTCGTTGCCTGCCGGTACTTTGTCACACGAGAACTCTTCTTTAAGCAGCATAGTTCTTTATCCATGGCAACTGAGGACAGTTGCATTATACTTACATCGCTCGGAGCTGAAGTCGAGCTTTATTATGGAGCAGGAATGCAATATAGCGAGCCGCTGCAGCGCGGACAGACGATGATACTACCAGCAGCACTGGGCAATTATCGTATCGAAGGCCAGGGTTTACTCTTGTTCTCGTATGTTCCCTCAGTTGAAGATAAAGCATGGAAACAGTGGCAGGCAAGTAATACTGAGAGTGCTCTTTAGCTCTCTCAGTCGCGCCGACGCTTATTGCGCTCTTCCTCCAAATCGGTTATGGTGCCTTCGACGACATGATCTTCTCTGTCCCTTTCTTTATCAGTACGCACAGCATCCATAAAGGGAGAGGAGGTACGGTTGTATAACGTGCCTTGCCGTTGAAAACGACTTATATCTGATACCACCTGTTGAACTCCACTGCCAACATTTATAAATAGCAGAATTATATAGAGTATACCCCAGACAGCAGCGCCCACAAGAAGTGTGATTAGCCCCTCAATAAGGGCACCTGTAACTCCACTCACTCTTAAGTTCGTAACGACCTCATAAACGACCATGACGAGAATCGGCAACCAGAAGAAACGAATGAGCACTTTCAATAGCCAGTGCATAAACCACCATACGGCCTTGACTGGATCTGAGGGCATATTCCAGGGCGGGATCATTTCTCGCTTTCGTTTATTTTTACTCACGGTAATCCTTCTTTAGTGCATCGCTGTCGCTCTTGTAATAAACATATTGTATCAGCCTATCCACACTTATGCTAATGCCTGGTGTTCTTTTGCCGTCCACTATGGGACGATATAAGTT
>CAXTXB010000111.1:0-5262 GCA_964247965.1 uncultured Dictyobacter sp.
TTTTGCGCATTGCGCAAAAAAATTAGAAATATGCAAAAAATGTATAAGATTTACTATTACTTAGAAAGAGCAGCGAAGCTGCGACAAGTCAGAGCACAGGAAGGTGGAGGCGATGAGATCAAACTTACTTTCAGTGCCTTCAGCGCTTTTATCCAGTGATCTTATCTGCGTATACTATTATAGGAAGAGAGAGACAAGACAAACCTTGTATCAAAAGAAGAAAATGAGAAAAGGAGAATATTTATGAAAATATGGATAGTTGCTCTGTTGGGTGCATTAGTGCTTAGCGCTCTTGCTGTACTTCTACGACTGCTACAGCTTGAAACAACGGGGCAGTTGCTCTGGTTTCTTGCTATTGTAGCCTTTCTCTGGTGTGCAATACAAATATCTCTCCAACTTCGTCCACAGGATCATAGAGGGCGTACGATCATCTCCGCAAGAGCAACTCCTCCGAGAAGTAGTGGGAAGCCCAGAAGTGCTCTCGAACGCTTCTTTCCGGGGGCATCGCTCTCAAGCGGAATGTACAATAAGGGAAATAACACGGCCTGGGATGAGAATGAAAACTTACCACACGTCCACCATGATTAGAATGGAGAAGACGATGATCATTGTTCCTCAAGCCTTTGCCACCACAACCGTGATGAGGGAAAGGGATGCTGGTCGCGAGTGGATTCATGCACTTCCAGACCTAGTTGAGGACCTTTGACAGCACTGGAACCCGAGGATAGATGGCCCTGTGATGCACGGATATCTCGGCCTCGTGATTCCCGTGCTTTATGTTGAAGAGCCCTGCGTGCTCAAAGTGTCCTGGTCCGACGAAGCTACCGCCTAAGAAGATAGGTCAGAAAGAGCCTATATCTTCTATTGAGCAACAGAAGCAATCTGTCCACCAGTCATCATTTGTAGATCCTGAGGTGTCAGTTGAAAAACTGCAAAAGGTGTTCCAGCTGCCGCCCAGATCGTCCCGTAACGCAGTAGATCTTCGTCGATCAACGTATCCATCTGCTCCGTGTGACCAAGTGGGGCAACGCCTCCTATAGCAAAGCCGGTTTTTTGTCGCACAAAATCTGCATCCGCTTTTTCTATCGGCTCGCCAACCAGCGCGCCCACTTTTTTCTCGTTCACTCGATTCGAGCCGCTGGCAACGACAAAAATGGCCTTCTGCGTATTTTTCCCCTTAAAAACCAGCGACTTGACGATCTGCGCTACCTCGCACCCTATGGCCTGCGCCGCATCTTTCGCCGTGCGCGTCGAATCTGCCAGTTCAACTACCTGGCTGCTAAAACCCCGGGCCTGCAAGATATCTTGTACCTTTTGTGCGCTTGGGCTCAGTTCTTTTGACATATAGAATAGAATCCTCTTTAATGTACTGAATACACATCATATGAACAATGAAGGTACTCTTATTGAGTGGAGAGCATTTCAATGATACTCTGTGTATCAACAACGGTTGCGAATTCATGATGCACGCTGACCAGGGCGACATCATGAATTTCTTGAGCTGTATATTTTCTTCCATCGTATCCAGTGCGCTCAAATGTAGCCGTTGCGTCAGAGACGACGTAGGCTTGAAAGCCAAGATTGCCAGCCATGCGTGTTGTAGTGGAGACGCAGTGATCGGTGGTCAGGCCTACAATGACGAGCGTGCTAAAATGGTGAGTATGCAATATCTGTTCCAGGTGCGTGCCAATGAATGCACTATTGACCTTCTTCTGAATAATGAGCTCATGTGCATGTGGCTGTGCCTGTTCTTTGAACTGGGTGCCCAGGCTATCGGCGTGCAATGGCGAATGCTCCTCTTGTGAAAGATGTTGAATATGGATTATTGGATGATCCGTGCGACGCCATATCTCCAACAACCTGGCTATGTTCTCTTCCGCTTGTGGATTATTCCGATCACCCCATGAAGGATCATCAAATCCCTGCTGAACATCGATAACTAGTAGTACTGCGTCTGATGGTAGTGAAGGCATGCTCTTCTCCCCAACTCATTATTTGCTAACAGTATTTGTTAACGCCACTTTAGAGCCCAACTGGCTCTCGGTTGGCTCTGCTCAGCAGAACCATGATTCTGTTAAGTGCGGTAGAATACTCCGCTGCCCGTATTGCCGAAAGGCTCGGAAAGTTGAAAATTTTTGGCCCTGGGCCGCGTACACCAGTGCCTTGACCTGGAAGAAGGTTAATAATCCATCGGCCTGGGAGCATTCAGCCTTGTCCACCAGGGCTGCGATCTTGACTTGCAGTTCATCCATACGTGGATCTGGATGCTGCCAACGATAGGTATATGCGCCAGGGTCTAGCTCTCCAATCCACATGGAGCTATCTGGCGTGTTTAAGTGGGCTGACCCTGGCGGCACAAGCAGGCGAATAGAGAGATGGACTGGATCTATATGCTCAACGAAATGATGCTCTTCAAAAAAATCAAGGAGTTTGATGTAGCTTTCCAGAGTTTCCCACGGAGTGAAAGGCAGAAGTGATGGGCGTAAAACAATACCTGCTCGCCCTACCTCGTCGAATGCTTCAGCTACATCAGCGGCTGTATGGCCTTTATCGAGGTGTTCAAGCACCGTATCGTTGAGCGACTCAACCGCTGAAACGATAAAGGCGCATCCGAGCTCTTTCATCTCTGGCAACAGATGGCGATGCTGTAAAAGATGCTCGATTTTGATGGTGGCATCAAAGCTTAGTGTTGGAAATTCCCGGTGCATGGCTCGTAGAACGCGGAGCGCGTGCGTCGGTCCATTCCAGAAGTCGGGATCGCCAAAAGTAACATGTTGTGCACCCCTGGCTACCTGAGCTCGGATATCGGCGAGGACGACATCGGCCGGTATCGCGAAGAAACGCCCTCCATAGATTGGTGTAACGGGACAATGCAGACAGGTATGTTTGCAACCACGGGTTGACTCTGTATACCCTACAATGCGCAGTTCTTCGCCCCACTGCAGACGTGCGTATTGATCCAACGCAGGCAGTTGTTTGCGCTCGGGCACAACAAAGGGTGTACGTGCAATCCACGGCTCACTTTTTGCCGAACGGGTATACACACCAGGAAGCGCATCAGAAGGCCCATCTGACGCCTTTTGTTCGAGCGACTCAATCAATCTCAGCAGTGGAACCTCGTATTCGCCGCCAATGGCCGCATCGATAGTATCCTGCAGCAAATGTTCTGCATTAAGGAGTGCGTAAAGACCATACAGACAGATGTGGGCATCAGGATTGATTATGCGCACGCGTCGCGCAATCTGTTCGCCCAGACGCAAGGCTGTATGCATGGGTACAGCGATAGCCACAAAACGCGCTTGACGTATCGTTTCGTCGGCCAGTGTTTCTACCGCAGTATCCACGCAGACAGGTAGATAGTCGGCCAGCATAGCTGCTAGTGACGCGAGATGGAATGGTTGGTGGCCCAGTTCATAGCATGAGATAAGCAGAATATCACCAGGGCTTCTCATTTCTTGCGTGGTGCTCCGCCGCCGCCTTTGCGGCTTGGACCAGGTCCTGCCCCGGCTCCTGCCCCTTCAGGCACCCATCCTTCAGGCATCGCAGCATCCTGTCCAAAGAAAAATTCTTCCATCTGCTCGCGTAATATTTTTCTTGATTCAGGGTCTGCCATATTCAATCCGTAATGATTGATGATAAGTACCTGTTGTGCCGGCCACATGTCATAAGCCTGCTGGGAGATCTGCTCGTATATGCGCTGCCCCAACTTGCCGGGAAACGGTGGCTTTTCCAATCCTGGCAGCTCACGCTGTAATTTTACACAATAGACTATTCGTGGCATCTCATACTCTCCGTTTTCTCTTGCGTTTGACCATCATAGCTTGTTCCTGCTAGGTTTTTTCTAGCTAGAGCAATCTAGTTCTTACTGCTTATTGTACTATGCCTGAAGACATCTTGCATTACTAGAGCAAAACCAGACCGCACGCGTTCTGCTCCCTTATCGTTCCAATGTGCTCAGCGCTAATAGGGGGTCAGGTCTGTGAAGCTGATATGAGGAGGATCGCTACTGGCCGTTCTTTAAAGGGATTGAGAAGCGTTACCTTGAAATGAGGCGCGCGATCAAGAAAGCTGCTGCTGCTGCTAATCCACCAATAAGCGCCGTTTGAATGGCACTTCTGAAAGGACTTGCGCCAGTAAAACGTCCTTTGACATAGCCGAAGAGAAGTAGTGCGAGCAAGGTTGCGATGATCGAAACAAGGAGGGCCGTAGTTGCTGGTGAGAGGAAGAAGTATGGACTTAAAGGAATCAGGCCTCCAACGATATAGGACCCTGCGATGGTAAGAGCACTCGTAAGCGCACGTTTTGGGTCTGGCTTCTCAAGCCCCAGCTCAAAGCGCATCATAAAATCGACCCAGGTATCTGGTCGTTTGCTGAGTGCCTCTACGATTGGAATGCTTTCTGCTTCACTGAGACCATAAGAGGTGAAAACCTCCAGCACCTCCGCTTTTTCGTCTTCTGTCTTCTCTTTGATTTCTTGTTGTTCGCGCAGACGCTCACTCGTATAGTGCTCGGTATCGCTACGAGCAGCCAGATAGCCGCCGAGCCCCATCGCAATCGAGCCCGCCGCAATCTCGGCAAGCCCCGCTGTGATGATAATTGTGGTTGAACTGACTGCACCTGAAAGGCCAGCCGCGAGAGCGAACGGAACCGTTAATCCATCTGACATACCAATCACGATGTCTCGAACCGTCTCTCCTGCTGTGAAATGTCGTTCAATATGTGGTGTTTGTGGCATACCACTTTCCTTCCTTCCTACTTGCTCGCTCTTCTCCGTTCTCATCGTCTCAATACTTCTGCTAACAGAGGTTATCCACGTAACTGTTGAAAGCTCTTTTAATGAATTAGATAGCCATTTTGTCGAAATTCTTCCTGTCGAAGGTCTGATCATGTTCTAGTGTAGCATATATGGGTGTTGTTATCTTCGATGACAATGCCTGGAACTGCATAGCGACTATGCGCTGAGTATGATGTCGGGATTTTTATTTCACCTGGAATAATTGACAATAATGTCGTCTATTTGTTAGGATTCAAACGTTGATAGTAAATTATTTACCATGTTTTTGAATTAGAGAGTGCCGGACTCTCATCATGTCTGCATTCTTAGCTGGTGAGGTTATGCAGCTTCGCGGCTCTTTATAAGTAACATTAAACTTTTTGCATTGTTTCCTTTTCTAATCTTTTGCACATCATGCAAAAGATTAGAAAAGGAAACAATGCAAAAAGTTTAATAAGAAGGGAACACACCAAAGGCATGCATAGATT
>CAXTXB010000111.1:5272-12616 GCA_964247965.1 uncultured Dictyobacter sp.
CTTAAGAAATGTTGTACGTTTTTTACATTTTTACAATCTTTTGCCCGAAGCGCAAAAGATTGTAAAAATGTAAAAAACGTACAACATTTCTTAAGAATCGAAAAGAGTAGCGCGAACGTGCAAAGCGAAGGAAAGCTGAGAAGATGGAGATTAAACAGTATCTTAGACATTGTTTATGTTAGAGAGGAGAAAATGGAGCATCAAATATTAGATGAAATGCTGGCTGTGCAAGCTCCACGTATACTTTTCTTTGGTATGCAGAGCAACTTTTCTACACCATCACTAGTCGCACTGCTGGAAAGTGGCATCGATGTAGCCGCTGTGATTGTGCCAGCCACACCTTTACCTGGCATTCAGCCACCCTCTATACGTCGTCTAGAGCCTCCTACACGCCGGCCCATTCTGCCGCTCGCACATACTGCATCTTCCGTGCTTCATATAGCCTGGGAACGAAGTATACCCATCTGGGAAGTTCACAGCCTGAGGCATGCGCAAACCCTCTCAGTTTTGCGCTCATATGAGCCTGATCTTCTATGTGTAGCCTGTTTTTCTTTGTTCGTACCACCTTCCATCCTCTCGCTACCGCGTTCAGGTTGCTTAAACGTCCATCCCGCGCTCCTACCCGTAAATCGCGGCCCCGTTCCTCTTTTCTGGACCTTTCGAGAAGGCCATGAGTATGCAGGTGTAACGATTCACCTAATGGAAGAAAAAATGGATAGCGGCGCTATCGTGGCCCAAGAGCGCTTCGCGGTCCCTGAAGGTATACGTTATGAGCAATTAGAGGCTGAATGCGCTCAGCGTGGTGGTCTATTATTGGCACATGCTGTATGGAAAATCTTTCAGGGTAATGCTCAACTAATACCCCAGGACGAGGCACAAAGTAGCTATCATACCTTTCCTACTGACGACGATCTCCTCGTCATACCCCAGAAGTGGAGCGCATGCCATCTCTATAACTTTATTCGTGGCGTTGCAGGCTGGAATGGGCCTGTTGAATTGTATATCGCCAATAATCCTCCCGTTTTCGCATACGATGCCGTTTCTTATAGCCGAGAAGATTCGGGTCGAATACAAACAATAGAAGGTCCTATGGCTAGTGGCGAGTTGCTTGTGTCATGTAAAGACGGTTATGTTCGTGTACTTCTGAAGTGATGGGCTGAAAAGAGCTTTCAACAGAAGTTGCGTCCTTTTTATCTTTCTTTCGTCTATATCCATAGAAGACCACGGGCTCGACTGTTCTGATGCTCTGTAGTATGATCGAGTGGATGTCAATTCTTTCTGAGAGGTAGGGAGGAATCAGCCAATGTATCTCAAACGCTTAGAAATGCTCGGCTTTAAGAGCTTTGCGGCGCGCACTCAACTGGAGTTCAGTCCGGGTATTACATCTGTTGTTGGCCCAAATGGGGCGGGGAAATCAAATGTAGCTGATGCTATGCGTTGGGTGCTCGGCGAGCAGAGTATGCGTCAATTGCGCGGTAGGAGAAGCGACGATATTATCTTTGCTGGCGCGCAGGGTCGTGCTCCCCTTGGCATGGCTGAAGTCTCGCTAACACTTGATAATAGCACTGGCTGGGTACCTTCTGAGTATAGCGAGATTACCGTCACGAGGCGCAGTTTTCGCTCAGGTGAGAACGAATACCTGATCAATAAGCAGAAGGTGCGATTGAAAGATGTGCTCTTACTGTTAGCTCAGGCGCGCATTGGTCATGATTCCTATACTGTTGTGGGGCAGGGCTTGATAGATGCAGCCCTTAGTCTACGTGCCGAAGAGCGCAGAAGCCTTTTTGAGGACGCTGCCGGTATTCGACCCTTCCAGGTGCAGCGCGTGGACGCTGAGAGCCGCCTCAAGCAGATGGAGCAGAATGTAGAACGCCTGCGTGACATCGTTAGCGAGATAGAACCTCGTCTCGCACCGTTAGAAGAGCAAGCTCGTCGTGCCGTCGAATTCGGGCAGTTAAACAGTGAGTTGCAGGCCTTGCTTCTCTCCTGGTATGCGCTGCAATGGCGGCGGCTCACTGCAACAAAAGAGCAAGCTGAGCGTGTAGAACAGGAGCAGGTTAGGCAGGTTCAACAGGTAGAACATGCTATACAGGCAGTTTATGAACAGACAACCTCTCTGCGCTCGCTTCGTCAACGCACCCAGGCTCGTATCAATGAGGCACGAAATGCGTTGAGTGCAGTCAATGATCTTGTACAGAAAGGCGAACGCGACCAGGCTGTAAATGAGGAACGTACGCTTAGTCTCAATCAGCAACGTGGAGATATACAGCAGGAAGAACGTCGTTTGCGTGAAAGACTGATTGCCCTACAAAAGCAATTGATCGACATGGAGGAGCAGTGTAATCTGGCTGATGAGGCCGTCGACGCGGGGGCAGCAAATTTAGCTGGTTTAGAGAGTCAGGTTACGAAGGTGCAAAAAGAATATGAGCTGGATCAGCGTCGGTTGCGGAATGCGCAGAATGATCTTGTCCAGGTACAGGCTCGTCTTGGCTCGACCCAGACTGAAGCGGGACGTCTGCAAAAACAGCTTGGTGAGCGCAACCGTGCCCTTGCTACGCGCCGCGACACAATCTCTCGGGCTCAACAATCTTTGCGCACTCTTGAGTCATACCTGCTCGAAGAGCGAAGTAGAGTCACTACGGCACGCCAGGAGGAGCAGCAGTTGCTGCAGCATAAGCAGGCCATTACCAGGTCAATTGCTGATGCACAGCAGGAGATGGAGCGCCTGAAATCTACCCTCGCCGAGGCCGAGCGACAGAAACGTACAATCACTGATCGACTGAATATGCTCAAGAACTGGCGTCAAAACCTGAGCGGCTATGGCGACGGTGTACGTGCCCTGCTCCGTGTGCCTGTGGGCAAGCTCTCGGGTGTACTTGGACCTGTGGCACAACTGGGCGTTGTGCCAGAAGGGATGGAAAGAGCGCTTGAGGCCGCCCTTGGCTCTTCTATGCAAGCAGTTGTCGTCGATTCGCTTCAGAATGCGCTGCACTGCCTGGAGTATTTGCAGCATACTAAAGCCGGCAAAGCGATGATCGTGTGGCTGGAGCGCGAGGATGACAGCGAAGATGCTCGTGAGGTGAGTACCATTCAAGGGCAGGTTGAAGCGTCGGTTCTGCAGCGTTTCCTGGAAACTTCCCCCGAGCTGCAGAATCGTGTGGCCGGTTTTGCCTGGCAACTCATACAATGTGAGCCTCGCTTTGTCTCGCTCTTTAATACGATACTGCGCGGCGTGGTTATCGTGCACGATTTAGATGCTGCACAGGCCCTGCTCGCATGGGCGCTCAGACTCAGTATCTCGTCCGCCAGCGATCTTCCTCTAACTTCCGTTGTCACCTTGCAGGGTGAGGTTTTGCATGTTGATGGCTGGCTCACCGGCGGCAGTGGAAAAGAGGCCGCACAGCAAGGTTTGCTCGCCCATGAACGCGAGCTACGCGAACTACCTCGCAGTCTGGATGAATTGAATGAGACGCTCAATCAAGTAAATACACTGCTCAGCGAGATCCAGCGCCAGCAAGAAGGACGACGCAGCGAACAGATTGCGATGGATAAGGAGCTTCAAAAGATAATAAGCCGTATCAATGAACAGAATCGGATGATTAATAGCTCGCAACGTGATTTTGAGCGCGTACAGACTGAGATGCAGCTCGCCGAGTCTATTGAGCAGCAATTAATGGCTGAAGTTGCTGGCCTGGAGCAAGAGGTAGTGGCCGTACAGGAGCGTATTCACGCTCACGAAAAATCACAGCGCGAAATGACCGGCCTGGTTGAGGAGCTCCAGCTCGAAATGGAGGAGCGTGCTATAACTTTTCGCCAACAGCAGGAAGAGCTTGGCCGTGGCCGTACTGCACTGGCGGTCAAACGTCAGGAAGCAAAATCACTGCGTCAACAGCTAACCAATCAGCAGATACAGGTCCAGGATGTCAAGTCGCAAGTTGAGCAACAGGTGGCACGGATAAAAGAGATCGAACAAAGGCAACAAACGCTTACAACAGCCCTGACACAGCAGCGTGAAAGTCTTGCACAGGCCCGGTACCATGCTCAAACTCTGGCAAATGATCTGCGGCAGATTGAAGTGGAGCTGGCTGATATAGAACAGCGCAGCTCTACTCTAGAACAGGAACGGAGCAAGCTGCAGCAAGCCGCCAATGAGCAAGAAAGCAGCTACCGTCGCTCTCTGCTTACCAGCCAGAAAGCACGCGATGCCGTCGAGACCCTGCTCTCTCAATTACAAGAAGAGATGGGGATCACAGATCCCGATGAACTTTCCAGGCATATTGCTTCCATCGGGAGCCCGCGTCACGCTATTCCTGAGCAGAATAGGCCTGAAGATCATAATCAACGGAGTCCGACTATTGCCATAAATGAACAGGCATCGCTTTCTGACGAAGAAGAGGCCCGTTTGCGCCGCTATCGAAAGCGTATCGATGCCCTGCGTAGTCAGCTAAAAGCCATGGGTGGTTGCGATATAAATGCTCCGCAGATCTATGAAGAAACGAAAACACGCTACGATTTTCTTTCGTCACAGATCACTGATCTGGACCAGGCGGCCCTGCAACTTCATACAATTATCAGTCAGTTAGACGTCACAATGGCACAACAATTCGAAATCACCTTCCAGGCCGTCAATACGCGCTTCCGTGAGCATTTTACAACCCTTTTCAATGGCGGCATGGCTCGGTTAGAGCTGATTAGTGCCAGAAACGAAGATGAAGGCTCGCTGATTCCATCAAGCATGTCAGCGGGCATTGAGGTCATCGTGCAGCCCCCTGGCAAGAAAATTCAGGATCTCTCCCTACTCTCAGGGGGTGAACGTGCCCTGGTCTCAGCCGCTTTGCTCTTCTCGTTGCTAGAGATCAATCCGCCGCCATTCTGCCTGCTCGACGAAGTTGACGCAGCCCTCGATGAGTCTAACGTGACGCGCTTCTGCGATATCCTAAAACGCCTGGCCCAGCGCACTCAATTTATTGTTATCACGCATAACCGTGTCACAATGACCGCCGCCCAGGTCATCTACGGAGTCTCTATGCGCGAAAGCGTGTCACGTTTGCTCTCGATCCGTCTTGAAGAGGTCGCCATTTCCGGTGATCGATAATTTTCTGCCCGAAATGCTAGATCTGCCGCAAGATCAATTATATGCTTAAAGTCCTTAAAACGCTGACCAACGCATCTATGTCTTCTTCAGAATTATAGAAGCCTGTAGAGATGCGCAATGCTTTTATGGATGGAATATTACGAATATGGATATTGTGTTTCTCGCGTAGCGTCGTTACCACTTCACTATCATCCTGCCCTTGCAACGTGAAAGTAAGGATGCCACTAGCCCCAGCTACAGGTGTTAAGATAGTCAGTCCTGGAATATCCTTAAGTGCCTGGTAGGCATATGTTTGTAGCGTAGAGATGCGTTCAAAGAGCCAGGGGTAGCCTACGCTTTCTTCTAACCAGGTGAGGGCCGCATCTATACCCGCAATGGCCGCTGATTGATGGCCACCTGGCTCAAAACGCTGCGCGTGTCCATGTAGTTCCCACTCTATATCGGGTTCGTGCTTTATCGATAGATAGCCGACATAAGTAGGCGTAACGTAATGCATTGCCTCACGCCGTACATAGAGCGATCCCGCGCCATCTGGTCCACACAACCATTTCTGGATCGGAATAGCATAGAAATCAACATTTAAATCTTTCACATCAACTGGAATATTGCCGGCAGACTGCGCACCATCTATAAGTGTAGGAATATTTCGCTCGCGTCCAAAATAGCCCAACGCCCGGATATCCAGTACCGTGCCCGTTGTCCATGTCACGTGTGAAACGTCTATCAGCCGCGTACGAGGAGTAACATGCTCTTGAATAGTCTCTACCAATGGTCGCTCTGCCGACTTGCCAAGATCCGCAATACGGATTTTGACGCCAAAGCGATCGCGGATCTGGTAGAGAGGGCCGAGCGCATTGATATGCTCATGATTCGTCGTAATGACCTCGTCGTCAGCATGCCAATCAATGCCATAGCTGATAACGTTCATCCCTTCACCAGTATTGTGCGTCAATACGATCTCTTGTTCATCTGCATGAAGAAGGTTAGCTACGCGACGACGAGCATTACTGTACGATGTCATCATGTTTTCAAAGAACGTCATTCCTACACGCCCATTTTGCCATTCATCTTGCACACGCGCTTGCATAGCTTGTATCACTCGTTCAGAGAGCGGTCCGAAGGTACCAGTGTTGAGATAGACATGCGCTGTTGTAGCAGGCATTTCTTGCCGGATACGTTGAAGGTGAGTTAGAGTAGACAAAGTAGAGTAGCTCCTCTAGTTGGGAAACAACCCAATGGTAAGCCTCGATGGCGAGGTAATCAACCACTAAAATAGTAAGTTCTTTAATAGTATAACCCATAGTCGACTTAGAGGGTAAGATAGCGACAAACTACGCACTTTCAGATTATAATAATGCAAGATCTTGTTCAAAAACCTGAGAGGTGAGTCGTAGCGTATGCGTATCCGAAATTTTCGCCTGGAAGATATACCCACGCTGGTGCAAATCCAGCGTGTGGCTGCAGAAGTGGATAAAAGTACAGCAATGAGCGAGCCAGAATTCGTTAATTGGATCTCCTCGCCAGTGATAGATGCGTCTGCTAATGCATTTGTTATTACTGATGATGACGATGAACTCAATACATGGGGCCAGGCTGGTACATTGGAAGGGATCGAGGGAGAGATCGTAGGTTATACCGTGTTGCGGATGCGGCAGGATCAGGAGGCGTATCATCTTTATTGTCAAGGCACAGTAGATCCACAGCATCGCAGAAGAAATGCTGGGCGCGCACTCATCATCTGTGCCTTGAATAGGGCCCAACTGATTGCGTCTGATTTTGAGTTCGAGGCCGAACAAGTAGACGTACCCGTCTACTTTGAGGCTCTTTTCCCTCTAAATGATCCTTCGTCTGCGCACCTTGCTGTAAAATGTGAAATGCAAAAAGCTACATTGCCTGTAGTAAATGGATTGCAGTTATACCGGCGAAATTTATAGCTAGTCCGATGTCTACGAAAAGCGTCAAGGATGTGTGGAAGGAAAAATTGCTTTCACTCTGTTCGGCGTATCTCATTGACCAGATGCTATTCGTTTGATGGAGACGGTGGTGCTGCAAGCAGTGCATCAAGTGTTGCACGACGAATACGATAGGCCTGCCTTACTCCACTGTGCGGCAGAGTAATAGCTTCGAGTACACCGCTTTTGATCCAACGTCGGACAGTCGTGTCATCCACTCGCAATTGTTTTGCGACTTCGCTCACTGTGAGTAAATCCGCTTCCTCGTTTGCCACAAGATCCTCTTTCTGGTCCTGC
>CAXTXB010000112.1:0-12543 GCA_964247965.1 uncultured Dictyobacter sp.
AGGCCATACAGTCACGCCGACTGCCGTTAACCCTCTTGGAGTAAAGGGTGTTGGCGAGGCTGGTACCATTGGCGCAACGCCGGCAGTTGCAGCCGCCGTCGCTGATGCTTTAAACCTTCCTCATGTTGATATGCCCTTTAAACCTGAAAAATTGTGGCATATCATACACGAGCAATAGTAGACAAACTGGGGCGGAAGTTTCATACTACCCGCCCCAGTTGATGATAAAGAGGAGTGAAGAGAATATGTCTGTACCAGCAGTATTCGACTATCATCCAGCCAAAACAGTAGATGAGGCGATCGCCTTGCTACAGCAGTACGGCGATGAGGCAAAGATACTGGCAGGCGGTCATAGCCTGATCCCATCTATGAAATTGCGCCTATCTCAGCCAGAACACCTTATCGATATTAGCAAAATTTCTGAACTCTCCTACATTCGTGAGGAGAACGATAAGATCGTTGTTGGTGCAACCACCACCTATGTTCAGATTGAACGCTCCGATCTTTTGCGTCAGAACTTTGCTTTACTGCCCGATGGTACAAGCGTCATTGGAGATCAGCAGGTACGCAATCGTGGCACTATTGGTGGCAGCATTGCGCACTCTGATCCTGCAGCCGACATGCCTGGCATCGTCCTGGCCCTTAAAGGCGAGGTGGTGGTGCAGGGTCCGAACGGGCAACGCGTCATTTCTGCGGATGATTTCTTTGTGGATACTTTTACGACTGCGTTAGAGCCGAACGAGGTCCTTACTGAGATCCGCTTTACGAAGTTGCCCGCCCATACAGGCACAAACTATGAGAAGCTGGAGAATAAGGCGTCTCACTACGCTGTCGCTGGCTGTGCAGCAGTGGTAACTCTTGATCAAGATAGGACATGCACAGCAGCAAGTATTGTGATTACTGGTGCTGCCGTACGAACTATGCGTGCCAGCGGCGTAGAGGCAGCATTAGTTGGCAAGAAACTCGATGAGGCGACCATTACTGAAGCAGCTAGTCATGCTGCGGACGGTATGGACCTGATTTCAGATATTCATGGTTCTACGGAATATCGGCGTCAGATGACCAGTGTCATGGCCCGCCGAGCGATCACCGTCGCAATCGAGCGAGCATAGCAGGTTTTCCGCTCCATCTCCTATGAAAGTCAGGGTAAACTTGTTTTATTTGCCCTGGCTTTCTCCTTATTTTACATGATACTGGACCGACCTACTTCATATGACCTAATGAAAAGAAAACAGATAGATGCAGCAACATCTCTAGAGTTTCTATGGACATTGACTGGTTAGAAAGAGCTATATGCATGCATGATATTCGCATTGAACGTTGGGCCCATACGTTAGTCCACTACTGCCTTGATCTTAAACCCGGGGACATACTGGCAATTCATGCCACCCCGCTGGCAGCTCCGCTTATAGAAGCTGTATATCGCGAGGCTCTTCATGCGGGCGGGCAACCAATTCCAGTGATTGAGCTAGAAGCGCTGGACGAAATCTTTCTACGTGAGGGGAGCGATGAGCAATTGATGCAGCCATCACCTGTAGCACGCTTAATGGCAGAGCAAGCGAATGCCAGGCTGGTTATTGCCTCACGCAGCAATCCAAAGGCGTTAAGCAACATCGACCCAGCTCAGGGAGCAAAAAGGCGTCAAGCGGCATATACTATCTCTCGTCTCTTCCGGCAACGCGAACAGGAGGGAAAGTTTCGCTGGTGTGGCACTCTTTACCCAACGACAGGCTATGCACAAGAGGCAAATATGTCTTTGCGTGAGTTCGAGGAGTTCGTCTTTGATGTTTGCTTTCTCAATGATCCTGATCCTATTACACGCTGGCAAGAGCTTTCACAGCAGCAGCAGCGCTTTGTAGACTGGCTTGTTGGGCGGAAACGAGTCCACATTATTGGAGAAGGCACCGATCTCACGCTCTCAATTGCTGGACGCACGTTCATTAACAGCGATGGCAAGCGAAATTTTCCCAGCGGAGAGTTCTTCACTGGTCCAGTTGAAGACAGCGCAAATGGTGTGATTCAATTTACCATTCCAGCTACCTATGACGGCCGCGCGGCCGAGGGTATACGTCTTGTCTTTCGCGATGGAAAGGTACGCGAGGTAAGCGCACGCCAGGGCGAAGATTATCTGCAGCAGATGCTGGAGCTCGATAGTGGAGCGCGGTACCTGGGCGAGTTTGCCTTCGGCAACAATACGCGCATCACACGAGCCACGAAGCAGATTCTGTTTGATGAGAAGATAGGTGGAACGGTCCACCTGGCACTAGGTTCCAGCTACCCCGAGACGGGCGGAGTGAATCAATCTGCACTTCACTGGGATATGATCTGCGATCTGCGAACGTCAGGTGAGGTATGGGTAGACGACACCCTATTCTTAAAGGATGGCAAAATCCTGGTGTAGCAACATAGCGTCGGGAAGAACGAGCTTGCGCACTTCCCATTTGATAGCTTAGAATAAAGTAACTCTTTCTTGGATACAGAATACTACTACATTCCACCTGGAGGCGTACGTTGGAGCAGGAACAGTTTATTAACTTTTCGTCGATTGAAGATGTACAGCGGGCATTATTTGCACAGCGCTATATTACAGATCGCAGCCTGGCCACTGCCGTTTATCTCGCGCTCAAAAGACGTAAGCCACTCTTGCTAGAAGGCGAACCCGGGGTCGGCAAGACAGAGGTTGCGAAAGTTCTGGCTACACTTCTCGATACAAAATTGATTCGCCTACAGTGTTACGAAGGTATCGATATCAATGCAGCCGTCTACGAGTGGAACTATACGCGTCAGATGCTTCATATCCGCTTACTAGAGGCGGGCCAGGCGGCCGATCGCCAGGAGGAATTGAAAGAGATCTTTGGCCCCGACTTCCTCATGCAAAGGCCGTTGTTGCAGGCAATCGATCCCACCAACACGCGTCCACCCGTCCTCTTGATAGATGAGCTGGATCGCAGTGACGAGGAATTTGAGGCGTACCTGCTCGAATTGCTCTCTGATTTTCAGATCACTATTCCTGAAATCGGGACTATTCGTGCCAAGGAGCCACCTATCGTCATCATTACCTCAAATCGTACGCGCGAAATTCACGATGCGTTGCGTAGGCGCTGCCTCTACTACTGGATCGATTTCCCGACCTTAGAGAAAGAATACGATATCGTCTTAGCGCGCATGCCAGAGGCACCCGAGCGGCTGGCGAAGCAAGTCTGCCAGTTTGTGCGCGAGCTGCGCACCATGGAGCTCTACAAAGCACCAGGCATCGCAGAAACACTGGACTGGCTCAGTTCACTACTGGCACTCGATCAAGCTGAGCTAGCGGAAGGACCTCTGCGCGAAACATTAGGTGCGGTTCTCAAGTATCAGGATGACATTTTAAAAGTAGGTGGACTCGATCTGGGCAAGTTGCTGCAAAAGCTGCGAGGAGCATAGTGCCATGATGACTCCATCACAAAATGATGGCAAGCATAGTTCAATATTAGAAAATGCTGGCGAGCATAGTTCAACATTAGATCTAGAGCCATGGGAACTGGAACGGGGCGAACGACTGCTCTACCGCCTGACCGAATTCAGCCGTTTGCTCTGGGAATCAGGGCTGAATGTCGGCCCGCATCAGGTTCTCGACCTTGCAGAAACGCTCAATACCATCGAAATTACCAATAAAGAAGACTTCTACTACACACTCAAATGTAGCCTGCTCACCAAGCATGAGCAAGAGCCAATCTTTAATCAGATGTTTGGCTATTTCTGGCTCATTCGCAGTAAGATGGATAGCAAAAAAGAGAATAATGCGAGCAAGGGCCTGAAAAAAGAGGAGAAACAGATGCGCCTGCCTCCTTCCGAGCGTAAGCGCCTGGCAGAACATCTGAACACAAGCGACCCACGTAAAGATACGCGAGGCGAGATGCGTCCAACCGAGAGACAGAAAGCAGTGGAGGAAGAGCCTGAAGACGATCGCAATGATGTAGGTGATGCGCACGAAACAACATATAGCGCAATTGAACAATTACGCAAAAAGGACTTTGAGAACTTCAGCTGGGAAGAGGTACAAGAGGCCAAACGTCTTATGGCAGCTATGCACTGGAATCTGGGGCTGCGCAAGACACGCCGCACATCTCCTGCCCGCAAAGGTTCTTCTCCCGATATGCGCCGTATTATACGCCGTAATCTCAAGTACGGAGCAGAACTGCTTGAAGTGACCTGGCGCAAGGCGAAGCAGAAGCCACGACCACTGGTTATCATTTGCGATATCAGTGGCTCGATGAGCCTCTATTCCCGATTACTCCTTCACTTTATCCATACCATCTCTAATGGCTTGATGAATGTCGAGACATTCGTCTTCGGCACAAGGCTCACGCGCATTACACGCCAACTTAAGAAACGTGACGTCGATGATGCCGTACGTGATGTCTCTAAAATTGTACAGGACTGGTCAGGAGGCACACGTATCGGGGATGCGCTCCACTTCTTCAACTTCACCTGGGCTCGCCGGGTCCTGGGGCGAGGTGCCGTTGTGCTTCTTATCAGCGATGGCTGGGATCGCGGAGACGTTAGTGTACTCAAAAACGAGATGGACCGCCTGCAGCGCAGTTGCCACCGTCTCATCTGGCTCAACCCGCTCCTGGGCTCACCCGACTATCGCCCTTTGACTATAGGAATGAAGACTGCTTTACCATTCATCGACGACTTCCTGCCTTCACATAACTTGGATAGCCTGATCTATTTAGGCAACTTGCTCTCGTCAATCGATGATAGTAGACCACTTCGTAGCAATGAGGCCCGGCGTAAAGCCATACAAGCCTGGAGTAAGCCTAAATTGTAATCCGTCTATTCTAAGCAAAAAGTTTTCCTTTTCCTTCCGGAGGTTTATTATGCGCGATGTATTGGCAGATATCACAAAGTGGCGTTCTCGTGGCGAAAAGGTTGCGATCGCAACGGTTGTAAGTATGGCTGGTTCGGCACCACGCCGACCAGGTGCTAAGCTAGCAGTCAGCGAAAAGGGCGAACTCGCCGGGTCTGTCAGCGGTGGATGCGTCGAGCCAGCGGTTGTAGAGACGGCAATGGAGGTCATTAAAAATGGGCGGCCGCAGATGCTGGAATTTGGCATCAGCGAGGAAGACAATCTTGCACAGATCGGCCTTGCTTGCGGCGGCACAATTCAAGTTTTCGTCGAACGCCTCGACTGGTAGCATTTAGATACTTCAACATAATGTTGCAACGTAGTCAGGGGCTTCGATTAGCTTCGCCCCTCTGACTGCATGCAGTTGAGAAACAGTGGGATGTATCCCGGGGTAAACTCATGAGCGAACTTTTTGAAGAGCTTACACATATATTGGAGCAGGAACAAGGAGTAGCCCTGGCTACGGTTGTGCGCGGGTCAGAGCACATTGGTTCTAAACTCATCGTGTTTCCAGATCAGACGACACATGGGACACTGGGGAGCGAAGAACTTGATGCCCAGGTCATCGAAGATGCTGAGCACGCCATCTGGAATGCAAACGCTAGCACACACACATACACACTGCCAACAACGGGGCAAACCTTCGATGTCTTTATTGAGGGTTTTCCACCGCCCCCGGAGCTGCTTATCGTCGGCGCAGGACACATAGCCATTCCTTTGACCACCATTGCAAAAACATTACAGTATCGCGTGGTCGTTATCGACGCACGGGCCGCGTTTGCAACACGCGAACGTTTTCCTGACGCCGACGAGCTCATTGTTGCCTGGCCAGATGAGGTGCTACAAAAAATGCATCTTTATCCTTCTACATCTATCGCGGTTCTTACTCATGATCCTAAGTTTGATGAGCCATCGCTTAAGGTTGCCTTGACAAGCAAAGCAGGATACGTGGGAGCAATTGGTAGTCGAAAAACAAGCGTTGAACGTGCTGAACGTTTGCTAGCGCAGGGCCTTACCCAGGAGCAGATCAGCCGCATACATGGTCCAATTGGACTTAGTATTGGTGCAACGAGTCCCGAGGAGATTGCCCTGGCTATTATGGCCGAAATAGTCGCATTTCGTCACGATAAGAAGGTTGTGGCGGCAAAATAATCCAGGGACATTCAGAGAGGAAAGAGGCAAGTATGCCACAGCGTGATGCTCGCAGCATAGGTGGTCTTTATCGAACAGGGCAGGTTGTGACTACGGGAGGCATGCTTACAACCTATACAGCATACGATAGTAACACAAACGATGTTGTGGGACTTCATGTCATCGAAGTGCCTACAAACGAACAATTAACTGCCCTACCCTATATCTCGCAATTACTTGCAAGGCGTCAATCGATTCAATCAGTCCATATTATCAAGCTACATAATTGGGGTGTGGAGGGTCGGCGCATTTATATAGCTACCGATCCTCCACGAGGAGTAACGCTTCAACACATTCTCAGTACAGAAGATATAGATATCCTGCGCGCCATTGATATATGCAGGCAGTTAGCAATTGCACTCGAAGAGTTCCACGCGGGAGGAATAGCTGGATTAGATCTTCGTCCTCTGCTTATCACCGTTGATACTCTTGGTATAACCGATCGTGTGCAGATCGACGATATCGGGCTGCGTTCACTATTGAGGTCTCTCAATTATGTAAGTAGTCAACGTCAGGATGATATTGGCTACCTTGATCCACGCTATGCTCCACCTGAATATATTCAAGCGAGCACAATTGGGCCATGGAGTGACATCTACCAGGTCGGCCTCCTTCTTTTTACACTTGTCGCCGGTCGCCTTCCCTTTACTGGACGAACGGTAGCAGAGACAGGTATTCTACAAACGACTAGTCCAGTTCCACAAATGAGCCAGTATATGCACAAACTACCACAGGGACTCCAGGAGATCGTCGAGCATTGCATGGAAAAAGACCCGTCCAGGCGTTTTCTTAACGCTTCTGAACTTGTCACAGCACTCGAAAATCTGCAAAAAATTATCCGGCCAGCAACAAGCGGATCAACTGAATTGCAAGAAGTGGCTCCGACTAGAGAAATGTCCTCTACGGATGTAGATATAGCCATGCGCGAAGCTCAAGGCGGTGAGAAAAAAGAGCATACGCCCACAAAAAATATACCAACAGAGCTCGGCGTCTACGCGTATCTCACTTATGAGAAAAAGGGGGCTGAGAAGAAGGAACCAGAGCTACAGCGCATTCCTCTCCTGCAAAAGAGTGTTATTGTGGGCCGTACGGACCCTAAAAGAGGGGTAAGCCCCGATATCGATTTAAGCCTGTTCGATCCTGAAATGACGGTTTCGAGGCTTCATGCGCGCATCAGCTTCGAGGGCTCTTTCTTCTATATTGAGGATCTGAAGAGCCGGAATAAAACACGACTTGGGGCGTTAGTGCTTACACCGATGAAAGCCGAACTGCTTCAGCATGAAGATACAATTCATTTTGGACGCGTTCGCCTGCGCTTCCAAATTCCTGGCATGGGGAACGTTGCTTCTGTTAAAAAAGTGCAAGCCCCTCACTAAAGTTCGAAAGCCAGCCAGAGAGGAGGCGAATCTTCTCTATATTATAGTGTTTTTGAAATCGCGATTAGATCGGCAAGGAGTCCTTGACCCGTCTGTAAGCGACCTGCTCCTGGGCCAATGATGGTTACTTCGGAAAGCGTATCTGCCTGGAATGTGATAGCATTCATCACGCCATCCACTTGAGCAAGAGGATCATGCAGTGGCAAGGCGACTGGCTCAACACGAGCATCCAGAGGAGCATTAGCCGCTTCAGAAGCGTGCTGTAGCGATGCAATCAGCTTAATCCGTTTCCCAGCATCGAGGGCCTGTTGGACCTGTTCTTTTGTGATCGCTGTAATCCCCTGGCGCTGCACCTGCTCGGGCTTTAGCGAACGCCCAAAGACCAGCGAAGCCAGAATCAACGTCTTTGCCACCACATCATAACCCTCTACATCGGCAGTAGGATCGGCCTCCGCGTAGCCCTGCGCCTGAGCTTCGGCCAGCACCTCAGCATACTCGCGCCCCTGCGTCATTGCAGTGAAAATATAATTTGTCGTGCCATTGAGAATGCCTCGTACAGCACGTACCCGAGCGCCTGCCATACCCTCGCGTACAGTACTGATCACGGGGGTACCAGCCATGACAGTTGATTCCAGGCGCAACTGCACATTTTGTTTCTTTGCCAGTGCGAACAGTTCGTTGGCAAATAATGCTGCCGGCCCTTTATTCGCAGTGGTTACGTGCATCCCCATCGACAAAGCGGCGCGAATGTGGCTGATACCGGGCTCGGCATCGCGTAGATTTGTG
Source organism: uncultured Dictyobacter sp. (assembly GCA_964247965.1). Classification (GTDB taxonomy): domain Bacteria; phylum Chloroflexota; class Ktedonobacteria; order Ktedonobacterales; family Ktedonobacteraceae; genus Dictyobacter. The sequence continues at coordinate 8,245 of CAXTXB010000112.1, forward strand.
CCAGTAGCCTCAGCGAGAACATCGCCACCAGTGGCACGCAGGCCTTCTAATGCGCTCTCCCAGTGGCGTACACCAGGATGATCGATGAGAGACCGCTGGATAGCCGCCAGTTCTAGCAGGGTAGGAATATCCAGGCCTTCTTCACGATAAATGAAACCGTGACGGCCAGTTGCCACACTTACCAGCGAAACATCCACATCGAAATCTCGCTGCAGCCCATCTCTTTTTGCAGCAAGCAACTCGGCTAGCCCTTGGCCCACAACCCCAAAGCCGATGATGGAGAGACGTATATGTTTCATAGAACTACTAACTCACTTACAACACTACTATATCCACGATAATTTAAGACGATCCAGAATTCGTTTGACAGGGCCTAGCTCCTCAATGCCCAGGAGGCGCGAACTGCGTATATACACAAAGATACCAACAAACAGCTCGATCAATAGCTTGATCAACGCCAGCACAGTTCCCAGAAGTCCCATAGATTGATCGCGGGTTGTTACTAGTAAGAGGTCCAGTATAAAGCGCACAGCGAGAAGACATACCCCCATTGCCACCGATGCGCCCAGGACACGCGCAAGAAAGATGCCCAGGGCCTTTACCTGCATATCGCCGATGCGCTGATTGAGCAGCCAGAAGAGCGCTAGAGCTTCAAGAATATTCGCCAGTGAAGTTGCAAAAGCTAGCGCACCAAGCCCCCATTGCGCACCTAGAACGCCTACGTTGATCAGTATCACACTCAATGCAATCTTAAAGGCAAACTGGGTCACGCTTACAATTACAGGCGTTTTTGTGTCGCGCATGGCATAGAAAGAGCGTGTCAATATTTCAACGGCAGCCAATCCACCCAGACCAATGGCGAAGAACGCCAGCGGCACAGCAGTATACTGCGCATCTTTTAACGTATAGCGACCATGCTGTAAGAGTACTTGAATAATAGGTAAGCCTAATACAATCAAGCCGACGCTGGAAGGGATAGACATAAACAGAATACTGCGCAACGTTTCCAGGATAGTGCTGCGAACACGATCGAAGCGTCCCCGCGCCACATTTTCCGCCAATGTTGGAAAAGCTGCAGTCGATGTAGCCAGTCCAAAGATACCATAGGGCAGCAATACGAGCTGAAACGATTGATAGTATTGTGTGATTAAGCCGTCCACACCAGCAGCCCCTGCGACACTTCCCAACACCAGAATCAGCGCGCGATCCACAAAGGTTGACAGGTAGATCATACCCGAGTTGACGATACGCGGCAGCATTTGACGCCCAATCTGAATCACACCTTGATCGCGCCAATCAAAAGCGGGCGTATACCGCATCTTTACCTTAAAGAGGCCAGGAATCTGGAAGGCAACCTGCAATAGAGCGCCCAATACGACGCCCCAGGTGGCAGCGTAGACAGCAAACAGGTCATTGCGCTGCCCACGCAAGGCAAGAAACATACCAGGAACGAGTCCAGCGATCAGGCCCACGTTATAGAGCACTGTACCGATAGCTGGCCGCCTGAAATCCTGCTTCGCATTGAGCACAGCAGTCACGATAACACCACCACCAAGCACAACGGACTGTAACAACATGATACGCGTCAAGGACGCAATCAAATCCAATTGATGAGTATCATGTATACCAGGGTTGTATAGCGGCACCAGTGCCCGAGCAAAAATGATCGCGATCAAGGCTAAGGCGGTCATAATCGCCAGGGCCAGATTTAGAGCAGAACTGGCAACGTGCCAGGCTCTCTTCTCATCCTTTTCACCGACCATAAAATTGGTAAAAACAGGAATGAACGCTGAACTCAGTGCGCCACCCGCGACAATATTAAAAATGAGATCCGGGATAAGAAAAGCCTGCAGGTAGGCATCAGATATATTGTTCGTCCCAAAGACGAAGGCAAACATTGAGGTACGTAAAAGGCCCAGGACGCGGCTCGCAATAAAAGCTGCCGTCAGGATCATCGTAGCCCGCCCTATGCGTACTTTCTGGAGCATACCTGTATCTTGTGCAGGCGCGGCCGCTGGCTGTAGTTCTGCTGCCCTCCCCTTTGGCTCCACCTGAACGCCATCAGGAGGCAACGTCGAGGACCGTACAGGGATAACTTCGTCCTCTAAAGAGCTAGCAGGAGATAAGGGAGGTTGAAGATAGCGATTCGGCATCCTTATACCAGGAGAGGGAGATGGCTGTGTACCTCCTGGTAATACAGATGGAGAAGCGGAATAAGGGTCGGATGCCTGCTGTCCGTCCCTTGCGCCCTGTGGAAATGCTACCGTCACATCTGGCTGTATACGTCGTTGCTGCCGACGCATACGTTGCTCACGCAATTGTTGTAACCGCTCTTGTCGTAGCTGAGCCATAGGCTGTGATGGCTGCGGAACATCAACGTATTGATACTCCGTCCCCTGCCCATAGCCCAGCGTTGTACCCATATCCTGAATAGGCTGCTGATACTTCTGTTGCGACGCACTTAGTGGTGCTTCATATGCTTGCGACGGTTCTAATGGTTCTATAGCAGGCTGGTTCGGTTGAGGACGAACATACAATGGCCGGGGCGGAGCACCAGAAGGTGATCGTGGCGGCGCTATCTCTGTCTCATCCTGGTCATACTGCCAGCCGTAATATGCTTGCTGCTCTGATGACCCCTGTTCAGGCGGGGGCCCTTGTTGTCCTTCGTTTGCCACGTTCTTCTCTAATTATGTAGTACTCGATGAGTAAAACAACTTGGTTCTGTCACTTTTTTACACAGTAGTGTTGACTCAGCATATCATACTAGCAGCATTCTGGCTAGAGGACTATCAGAAGGTCCCCATCTACTCTGCACTGTTCATAAACGACAGAGTTTTGCAAATTATTCATTCCGTGAAACAAAAGTTGAACTTAGGCTCTCATACTCTATGACACCGTGAATTTGGTGTGGATTAAATAGGATAGGGCGAGGGGCCTCGTGAAGTGAGGTACCCCGACCGGAGGTTTGATGAAGTTTAGCACCGTCTATAAAGGTATAGTTCTCGTAGCAGTTATTGTCCCCTTCGTTGCAACAATCTACGCTATCTGGGCATTGTGGAATAGAGCAGTTCACTTGTCGGATATTATACTTCTGCTTGGTATGTATAGCTTTATTACCATTGGAGTAACCGTTGGTTTTCACCGCATGCTTACCCATCGCAGTTTTCGACCACATCCAATTGTCAAATTTCTTTTGCTCGCCCTGGGCTCGATGTCTTTAGAGGGTGCAGCGTTGGAGTGGGCTGCAACACATGTGAAACATCACGCGCATGCTGATCGTGAAGGCGACCCCCACAGTCCGGTTGAAGGCTTCTTCCATGCCCATCTCGGCTGGCTCTTTAAAGATAAGATGGCTGACCCCAACGTTTACTGTCGCAATCTAGTCAATGATCCAATTGTTGTGTTTGTAAGTCGCACTTTTCTGCTGTGGGTTGTGATCTCGCTGATCATACCATACGCGATTGGTGGCTGGAGTGGACTGTTGTGGGCGGGCCTGGTACGCATCTTTCTGGTTCATCATGTTACCTGGAGCGTGAACTCGATCTGCCATACATTTGGTATGCGTGAGTTTGAAACCACTGATCAGAGCCGCAATGAGTGGATCGTGGGTCTGCTCGCCTTTGGTGAAGGTTGGCATAACAATCACCATGCTTTTCCGCGCTCTGCATTTCATGGCCTGCACTGGTGGCAATTTGATCTCTCAGGCTATATCATCCGCTTGCTTGAGCGTGTCGGCTTAGCGACAGAGGTATATCGTATCCCTTCCGAAAAGCTCACGAAACGCTATAAGAAAACGGGGCAAACGTTCAATTCAGCGCCAGCTCCACAACTTGAAGAAGCCGTTCTACAGTAGTGTTCAGAGGCTAGCAAATACTCTCTACCATTCAAGGCATAGGTTTTACGTTTCCTATGCCTTTTTTGTTGAATGGAAAAACATACTATTGTTTAGAGAGTGTCGGAGCCCATCACGTCCAAGCTCTCGCGCCTTCGGCGCTCGTCCTCTTTTTCATCTTTTTGCTTTTTCTACACTTTTCGGGCTTTGCCTGAAAAGTGTATAAAAAGCAAAAAGATGAATGAGAAGAGTATCGCGTAGCTTCGCTGCACAAGCTCATGCGCGAAGAAGGCGATGGTGACGAGGCTCCGGCACTCTCTTACTATATGAATGATACTGGCTATATACTAATTCTTCTATTTGACACAATAGGAAAACACCGATACAATCGCTACGAGGAAAGAAATGTTATGTAGCGTGCTGTATCCTCGAAATGCTCATTTGGAGTCATACAAAGGAGGGTAGCG
>CAXTXB010000113.1:0-6288 GCA_964247965.1 uncultured Dictyobacter sp.
GAACATGCAGTGCTCAAGCGTGGCTGCGGCTGATCCAATCAGCGCGCTCTGCTTCGCAGAGGCAGGCGCTGCAACCCGGTTTCTTTTAACCTTTTTCTTATTTCGACAGCATTGGCACATGACATTCGGTAGGAAAATGCCTGGTAACGGTGCTGCGTTGCCAGGTAGGTTTTGCGTGGTAGCAAGGCTAGCAAGGAGCTTCATATGACGGAGAAGGTATATCGCACGGAGTTGACCCCTTTGAGCTTTCTGGAGCGCAGCGCGCTGGTGTTTCCGGATAAGATTGCGGTTGTGCATGGAGGGCGGCAGTATACGTATGGCGAGTTTGCGGACCGGGTCTACCGGCTCGCGTGGCAGTTGCGGGCGATGGGGATGCAGAAACATGATCGGGTGGCCTTTTTGTGTCCGAATACTCCTCCTCTATTGGAGGCGCACTACGCGGTCCCGGCGGCGGGCGGAATTCTGGTGGCGATTAATACGCGCTTGAGTTCGCAGGAGATCAACTTTATTCTGCACCACTCGGGCGCGAAGTTTTTGTTCGTGGATGACGAGCTCTATCCGGCTGTGGAGCATCTGGACCTGGCGGATGTGCAGATTACGCATATCGCGGATAGCGGCGCGCCCGACGATCCCTATGAAGCGCTGCTTAGCGCCGGTTCGTCGGAGCCGGTGACGAGCTGGCTGGAGGACGAGGAGGAGACGATCTCGATTAACTATACGTCGGGGACGACCGGGAATCCTAAGGGCGTGATGTACACGTATCGCGGCGGCTACCTCAATGCGCTCGCGGAGGTCATATCGACCGGGATGAATAGTACGAGCGTCTATCTGTGGACGCTGCCGATGTTTCATTGCAATGGCTGGTGCTTTACCTGGGCCGTGACGGCGGTGGGGGCGACCCATGTCTGTCTGCGCCGACCCGATCCCGCGACAGTTTGGGATCTCTTCGCGAGCGAGGGCATTACGCACTACTGCGGCGCTCCCACTCTTCAGATCTTCCTGGCGAATCATCCCAGGGCACATCGCATCGACAAGCAAATTATCGCGACCATCGCCGGCGCGCCTCCCTCGCCCACGCTCCTGGGACAATTGAAAGAACTGAATATCTCTCCCATCCACGTCTACGGCCTCACGGAGACATATGGCCCCTATACTATCTGCGACTGGCACAGCGAATGGGACACGCTTCCCCAGGCGGAGCAGGCGCGTCTGCTCGCGACCCAGGGACAGGGCAACGTTGTGGCGGAGCGGGCGCGGATCGTCGATCCGGATATGCATGATGTGCCCCGCGATGGGCGTACGATGGGCGAGGTGGTAATGCACGGCAATAATGTCGCCAAGGGCTATTACAACAATGAGGCCACAACCGCCGAGGCGTTTCGCGGCGGCTGGTATCACTCCGGCGACATCGGCGTCTGGCATGCGAACAACTACATCGAGCTACGCGATCGGGCGAAGGATGTGATTATTTCGGGCGGGGAGAACATTTCGACGATCGAGGTGGAGCAGGTTATCGCGCAGCATCCTGCGGTCATAGAGTGCGCGGTGGTCGCCATCCCCGATGAGCAGTGGGGAGAGCGTCCAAAGGCCTTTGTGACTTTAAAGCCGGGACAGAGCGCGACGGAACAGGAGATTATTACTTTCTGCCGCGAACGGTTGGCCCACTTCAAGAGTCCGGCGGCGGTGGAGTTCGGCGATCTGCCCAAAACCTCAACCGGCAAGATACAGAAATATGTCTTGCGCGAAAAAGAGTGGGCGGGCCACGCCAAGCGCATAAATTAGTGTACAGCGATAACACTATTTGCCCAAGTGTTATCGCTCTCTATATTTTTTACTGTTTTACTTATTTTGCTTTTGCTGCTAACTATGAACAAAGCTCATAGTTAGCAGCAAAAGCAAAATAAGTAAAACAAGAACATTTTTTACTCTCGTGACACCTTCTCTTGAATATCTGGGAGGAAACGATGGCACAATCTACCGCTGACTGGCACATCAATCACAATGTAACCAATGACGAAGCCTATGCAATGCTTTCGCGCGACCCTGTCTGGAATTGTTTTGCTTTGGCCGATCTCGAACCGCCATGGCGTGAGTACAGTCAATTCGCCACCGCATACCAGGAGGAGAGCAACGAGTATGCGATATGTCTTATTTTACGTCATCCTATTGTTGGGCAGGTTCTCTCACCATTCGGCATGAAGGAAGGGGTCGCGGCCATCCTCAAATACATAGCTCTTCCCGAACGTCCACTAATCCAGGCACAGGAGATGCACATCTCCTCGCTCCAACACTATTACCGGCCTCAGGCAAGCTGGAAAAGCATGCTACGCATGACAATTCCCTCTACCTCACTGCAGCTTCTGGCAGATGTACCTCGTCATCTGGTCGAGCAACTGACCGTCTCAGACATCCCGGCCTTGAGAAACATCTATGCCCAACATGATGAAAGCATGTTTTCTGCCGACCTTTTCACTCAAGGTATATATGTTGGGGTGCGTGAAGGTGAACGAATCATCGCGGCCGGTGGTACACATGTCCTGGCACCAACCTATCAGGTTGCTGTCCTGGGAAACATCTTCACGGCTCCATATGCTCGTAGACAAGGACATGCAACAGCAATTACGGCAACACTGGTCTTGATGTTGTTTGAGCAAGGGTACTCGACCGTTGTCCTGAACGTATTTGAAGATAACAGCGATGCTATTCACATCTACCAGCGTATAGGTTTTCAGACTCATCAAAAGCTTTTGTCAGGGAAAGCTATCATTTCAGGCTAAATGTAACGATTAAGGGCAGTTCGCATGCCCAAAAGCAGATCACTACATAAACTCTTAAGTGGCCTGCTTGTAACACTTGCTAATGTCGAGGCCTCCGCCCGACCAGCATCTAAGCATACGTTAGCATACGCTACAAAACAAAGCACACGCACTTCAATAAACCCTAAAAATGTAGGTTTTAAGCCAGCAAGCATGACCGCTACCTATACAGGCTCACCCGTACTTGCAGGGAATGCCTTCCCTCCCATTACGGTTACTGGTACATTCAACAGCAACGCTGTCCCCAGTTTGACAGCGACTGCCTCTGTGACTGTGCCCGGCGATGTCGATTCCACCAACAATTCTACGACCTTTACTGCCTCAGTCTCAGCACCACTTCCTACTCCCCTACCGACTCCTACTCCTACAGTAACGCCGGCACCGCTTCTCTCTATTACAAATACGCTTACAGGCGGTAGTACATTTTCAGTCGGGCAAAATGTTACCTATCAGCTGGCGGTTACCATTCTGCCAACAGGAGGGGCGGAAAATCAACCAATCGTGGTTAGTGACGTACTCCGGTAGGTTTGACGAATCTTGTTGCCACTGACGATGGGTGGACGTTCAGTCTGACCAATACGGTTAGTCCTGCGGTGTTAAACGCGACGTACACGGGTCCGTTTCCCGTCGCACCTGGTACAACATCAAACACGCTCTAAGCGATTAGTTTTCTTGCATAGGGAGCAGAGGAACTGTACATAGTTTATCAGGGTTAATAATCACATCAATTTCCTTGATGGAGTTCTCGACTATCTCAATAGACGCAACGCTGAACGGCATACCATTCAGATAGGCCACAAATCCGGGCCGGCCGTTCACTAGCACAATACGCCATAGCAGGCCGGCTGGCAGTTTGCCCATTATGCCTAACAAACCACGCGCAACTTTATCTGCTCCATAAATGGGGTTGCGGGCCGCATTAACTTTCCCGCCGCCATCCGCGTGCAGGACTACATCCTCTGCAAGCAGTGACAGAAGTCCGTCCATGTTGCCACTGATACACGCACGATAGAACTGCCGGGTTAATTGCTCGCGCTGCTCCGGAGATACCTCGTGATGATGATGGCGTGCATTCAAATGTTGCCGCGCCCGGCGGACGATCTGCCGACAATTTTCCTCGCCCTTCCCTACGATCTGCGCGATTTCACTATATTCGTAGTCAAAAGCCTGGCGCAGCAGAAAGACCGCTCGCTCGACTGGAGAGAGGCGCTCCAATAAGAGGAACAAGGCCATAGAAAGCGCTTCGGAAAAGGCTGCCATCTCTGCTGGATCGGCTGTATCTGATGCGACCAATGGCTCGGGCAGCCAGACACCGACATACGTTTCCCGCCGCGCACGCGCAGAGCGCACCTGGTCGATACATAATCGAGTGACAATGGTGCACAGATAAGTTTTCGCCGATTGAATCACCTCGCCTTGCGCGAGGGCATTATGCCAGCGCACATATGCCTCCTGCAGACAGTCGTCGGCGTCCATTGCACTTCCCAACATCTGATATGCGATGGAAAAGAGTAGGGGCCTGTATTCTTGAAATGTCTCGTCCTGGTTCATCATTGTCTCCAGAAAATTATGCATATGAGCATCAATTCTATCCATCAATACATAGTTTGTCTATGAGACGAGATGGGCGTTGTGGATGTGACACATCTCCGAAAAGTCCTCCAGAGCGTGCTGATTGAATCAGTCACATCCATGCTTCAGCACTGCATGCCGTTACCCCATCACACTCTGCAACCAACCCTAGAGCCCGCCGCTTGCAGCGGCCGAACCCACGCTTCAGCACTGCATGCCGTTACCCCATCACACTCTGCAACCAACCCCAGAGCCCGCCGCTTGCAGCGGCCGAACCCACGCTTCAGCACTGCATGCCGTGGTAACACGGACTTCAAAGCATGATCCTTAGTCATAAAAATGCTGGCTGAGAATTGAATGTTTAAGGCAACAAGATCTGGTTGGCCCCAAGGCATGCAGTGCTAAAGCGTGGATGTGGCTGATCTAATCAGCACGCTCTGGGGAACCTTTCAGAGATGTGTCACATCCACAGCGCCTATCTCGTCTCATGGGCAACATGGTACATAAATAAGATTATCTATTCTAGCAGGAAAGCAAAGGGGAGATACATGTTAAAGGTACTGGTTACAGGCGGCACGGGATATTTAGGTCGCCATATAGTAACATCTCTGCTTGAAGCAGGCCACACGGCTCGCGTCATGAGTCGAAAATCGCGGCCTGATGTCTTACAACCTGGGAGCGAGTGGGTCCAGGCACAGATAGGAACTGGGCAGGGGCTTGCAGAGGCCGTTGAGGGCTGCGATGTGATCGTGCATGCGGCGACCAATCCATTGCGAGCACAACAAATCGATGTTGTTGGCACACAACGTCTACTTGAAGTTGCACGTGAAGCCGCAGTTGCACACATTGTTTACATCTCGATTGTCAGCATTGATCGTATTCCATTCGCGTACTACCGGCACAAGCTTGCAGTTGAAGAGATGGTCAAAAAGAGTGGCATCCCCTGGTCGATTCTGCGTGCAACCCAATTCCATGAGTTCGTTGATCTCTTGCTGCAAAAGGCTACGAAGATTCCTTTTGTTGCGTTGCTTCCTACAGATTTTAAAGCTCAAACGGTCGATGCACGCGAGGTGGCTCAACGTTTATGCGAGCTGGTGACATCCGGCCCTACTGGTCGAGCGCCTGATTATGGCGGCCCGGAGGTTTTGACGGTTGAAGAGATGGCGCGTGCGTGGCTTGCAGAGCGAAGAATACGCCGTGGGATTGTTCCACTCTGGCTCCCGGGCGAGTTCGCACAAAGCTTCCGTCGCGGCGAGAACACTTGTCCCGACGAGCCATTACATGGACAGACAACATGGTCTCAATGGATGCAACAGCAGCGCTATACGTTAGCAACAGGAGGTAAAAATCATGCCCATTAAAAAGCCTGGTTCATCGAAACATCTAGCACATCCATTTATCTGGCTACGTGTCTGCCTGGCCTTTTTTGCCCTGGCAACGGCCATTACTGGTATCTGGGCCTTATTCTTTCCAGAATCCTTTTTTACTACATTCCCAGCACCCGGCCACCCCTGGGTGGCGCTCCTCCCGCCCTACAACGAACATCTTGTGCGGGACGTTGGCGAGTTCAATCTTAGCTTTACACTGCTCTTTACCTGGGCAGCAATCTCACTGGAACGCCGCCTCATCCAGGTAACTCTACTCGCATGGCTGGTCTATGCGATTCCACATTTCATCTATCATCTCAACCACCTGATGCACTTTTCACTCTTCGACCAGGTTGGGCAAGTTGTTACTCTTGGCGTTCTCATTCTGCTACCATTTATACTTTTAATCGCTCTGCGCAATATACGTGGATAATAATCTTATTCGAAAAGGTTGGGATAACTTGTGAATTCTTTAATGACTCATCGCGAATTTTTGAAAAATGAGGAACATCATGGTTTGCCTGCTCTTTTTT
>CAXTXB010000113.1:6298-11317 GCA_964247965.1 uncultured Dictyobacter sp.
ATGAGTCATTAACTCCTGTGTTCCCTTTTAAAGCTGTGGTATTGTTACGCAGGGCATTCTCGTAATATTTGTGCAATTTGCTGCCTTTAATTTGCCCGCGTGGGATGCATGAGGGACAGGTGCAGAAGGGCTTGCCGTGAGCATGTGGCATATAGCGCCATCCGACGATCTGTTTTGGGTGGCGTACCATGTGTATCTCTTTGGGAGCGATGGAGCGTGGAACAACGATTTCATATCCCTGGGGATCAGCTAAAGTCATAATGGTGTGAATAGCTTCCGTCAGGGTAACCGGCCGGGACTGCGCGCTATAGTTATAGTGTCCTACGCGAACGAGTTCCTGTGAGCTTATACGGAAGTAGACTGCGACAAGCGCACCGGGCTTGAACCGTTTTATTTCGCGTAACCATTGATGCGAAATAAAGTAATTTTGTAATACTGGCATACAGTAGACGCCTGCCGGCCCCTGCTTTATTCCAGTACGTAGTATGCTTTTGATCGTTTTCTCAGCAGTGATATGAACAAGTAGTGGCATGCCTTCTCGCTTCTATGTCAATCTATCCGGCTTTGTACTCTTCACTTTACACGTTCTTTGGCTTTTCTACAAGCCCCTGTCGTTGTGGCGGTCCACAACCTATTTCATGGTTGGATTTCTTAGGATTTTTTCCAAACAGTATACTGCTTCATCAAACCTCATCAGCGCATATATGCTTCGCAGAGATGCGATGAGGTTTGATGAAGCGGTACATGTATTGTATTGATGATGCTTTTGCGTCCTTTTACTCGAAATGTCATCAATGTAATACATGTACACTGTCTGGAAAAAGAGTCAGGGCTAGCGGTTGAGCCAGCTGAGCATGGTACGGGAGACGAGGTCGGCGGCGTCGTGCTGGACGAAGTGGCCGGCACCGGGGATGGTAAGTAGGGTCCAGTCTTTCTCTAGCCATTCCCAGGTGTTGTTGAGTCCGCCGGCGAGCAGGGCCTTGTCTTCGAGTCCATGTATTTGTAGAACTGAGGCCTGGACTTTGACGACGGGCGACGAGCTCTCTTGATAGGGTGGGCGCTGGTAGTTCTGCTTGTAGTAGTGCAGCATGGCCTCGATGTCTGAGCGCTGGAAGGCCTCCAGGTAGTGCTGATGCGCCGCAGGGTCTTTTACCCAACCAAGCAGCGATTCGGGTGTGATCTTTTCGTGCGCGCCCTCTTGCTGGAAGTTGCGTGCGTACTCGCTGTTCTTCTGTTGCTCGGGATTGTTGACCAGCTCGTGTGCCATGCCGCGTGGATGGGGCAGGTTGAGGATGATCAAGCGCTCGGTCATCTGGGGCATGTGCATTGCGAACTGCCAGGAGATCGCGCCGCCCCAGTCATGGCCGACGATGATGGCCTTCTCCTGACCCAGCGCTTGAATGACGGCCTGGACATCGCCGAGCAGGTTGCGCATCTTGTAATTTTCGCCGCCCTTTGGCTTGTCGCTCAAGTTGTAGCCGCGCAGGTCGAGGGCGACGGTCTGATACTGTGGGGCCAGCGCGACCATCTGATTACGCCAGGTGTACCAGTAGTCGGGAAAGCCGTGGATCATGACGATCAATGGCCCGCTGCCAAGGCTGGCGTAGTGGATCTTGACTCCATTATTATCCGCATAGCCATGGGTTACATACTGCTCAATGTCGTTTGCCGGAATGCTCTCTGTCGTATTCTGCATTATACCGTTCTTCCTTCTTGCCTCGCTCTTTACGTTCTTTATAATAAGAATGTTTACGCCTGCACACCCTGCACACCCTGCACACCCTGCATACCCTGCATACCCTGTACACTATCGTAGCGCATCTCCGGCATTGCCTGCAAGCGAGCAATGGACCTCTGGGACAGGGCAAATGGCGAGTTTACATTTGCATTCGATGGGCGGTGCAGCAGACGCTTCAGGGTCGCTCCCAGCGTCCGGAGCACGATGCGCGGCTGCGAGAGCGAAAGTGGAGGTGCCATCATGCCAATGACGCTCCTATAGGCACCAGTCAGTACAGGATCTTCCACCGCACCACGCAGCACAAGATTCATGTAGCGATGCTGCAGACCAAGAAACGGGGAAGGGCGCGCGCCGCTTAACGCTACTCCCGACCAGCGTAGATCTTCTCCGGTGGCGACGAGCCATGCACCCGCGACGGTTTGCGCAAGTTCATGCTGGAAGTGCTGCTCAAAATCTGGTCGCGGCGTCCGCTGCTGCTCTTGTAGGCAGGTATTCAAGGTCATTGCATCCATTGCGCTCACGGTCATGCCCTGCCCATAGATGGGATTGAAGGCGCAGACGGAATCGCCGATTGTGATGAAGCCGCCGGGCCAGCGCTGCAGTTGCTCGAAGTGGCGCAGACGATTTTCTGGTGTGCGATAGCCACGAATTGGCGTGAGAGGTTTTGCGATACGAATAGCTTCGTAGATGCTGGGATCAGGCAGGTCACGCGCCCATTGTAAGAATCCTTCTTCGTCAGTTGGAGCAAAGTGGCCGGCAAAGCCACCCAGCGATACGTGCCAGCGTCCATTATCAACGGGCAGAATCAGGCCAGCACGAGGATTGTGCGGCGGGCGTCCATTGATAATAACACCCTCCCAATCGTCGGGAAAGTTTTCGGGCTTAGCATAGAAGCGTGAGGCATAGCCCAGGTTCGAGTTGATCTTCTCTTCTGACGTCTCTTCATAACCCAGCTCAACAAGCCACTTCGGCGCTTGCGAGTGGCGGCCGCTGGCATCAACCACCAGGTCGGCGGTAATTACATCGACGGAGCCCGCCTGCCCACGTTCGCGCGTATGCACACCCAGCACACATCCCTGGTCCTCTGAGGTCAATAGACCAGTTACTTCCGTGTTAGAGATGATGCGCACGTTAGCCAGCTGTGACAGACGATCGCGCACATGCCACTCAAGCAGATACCGGCTGAACGCTAGAAACTCGCTCTTCTGCTTCTGTGCGGGCAACTTACCAGCCGGCGTAACGAAGACTACGGGCACAACATCTCTCGCGGAGAACGCTCCGTCCGCGCGTAAATCGTCCATGATACCGGGGAAGAGGCTGCCGATAATGATCTGTCCCTTCGCCAACAGTGCATGAGCATGATACGACTGCGGCACACCCTTGCGATGATCAGGCACATCTGGAAAAATGTCACGATCAATAATAGTCACCTGCCCAAAATAATCGGACAGAATACGTGCCGCAAGCAATCCAGCCATACTCCCACCAATCACCACCGCATGATGACCAACGTTCTCCTGTGCGGCAACCGACGATTGATTATTCACCTGTGTCATAATGTTTCTTTCCTTTAAGCGAGCAGTCTGCCCAGTTATTCTCTATCCTCTACACTCAAAGCCTGATCCTCAAGCTCAAAAGTTGCACAAACTCTTTAACTAACTAAGACTCACGACGTAAGCAATCCATACAAACAGGGCTGATCGACCTGAACAGCGTAGCATCCTGCAAACGCGTGCTTCATACTCCATTCCTCTCCTAGTGGATATCAGATACTGAAGACAGACGAGTCGAAGACGCTGACTGTCCCGCGCGAAGACGCTTGAGCAGCCGCGTGCCATACCACAGCCAGACCCCAGAGAGAACGACAAGAGGAAACACGCCAACTTGCATGACCAGACGTAGCCCTTCGGTCAGGGAGGCAGGCGCATACACAAGAAAGCCAAGTGCGCTTCCAATCAGTAGGTGAATGACACGGACAAGCTGACGTTGTTGTTTATTCGAGAGATGCATATTGTTTCTCCTTATCAGGCAAGATCTTTCTCCTCTACTTCCCACCCCTACCAGCCCAATCTTGTTATATACTTTCCGATATATATCAATATTTATATATCAGGCTATGCTTAGTATATACCATAGATTCTCTACGTGTCAATGTTTACATATGTCAAAAATGACATATGTAAACATTGACACAAGAGATGGGAGCTTCTTATATTGCTTTAGACTAGAAGGACATGTGTCAATCACTTTTTTAATTGAGGAAATGAGGATGACAACGGAGAAACTTCTGTATGCCAGGAAGGGAAGATATGTAGCGGTAAAAACGTTTACTATCGAATCGCTACCACAGTCAGGCAGGCTTATTGCTTCTGGACATGTTAATACCGTGAAAAACGAGGTCCAGAGCGCACTTGAAATCGTTCAAGAGTGATTCTGAGGCTGGCTTCATGAATAACTGGTAGAAGATCGTTCCACTGAGCACATCGAGCAGAACGTTGAGATCGATGTCTCGCCGGATCTCGCCACGCTCCTGTCCTCGCTTGAGCACCTCTGTGAGGGTTTCATAAATGGGAGCGGCATACTTCGACCAGTAACGCTCGGCGAGGGGAGGGTTATTTGAGAGCGTGCCGATAAGCAGGGAGAGCATCTGTCGTTCAAAGGGAGCTTGTGCATTCTTGACAAAGACCTCAACCCACAGAAGAATGTCTTCGCGCACACTACCACTGTCCGGCACCTTCTGGCGAGGCTTCACGCTCGCCAGCGCGTCCACCACCAGCTCTTCTTTTGAATTCCAGCGTCGGTAGATAGTCGTCTTGCCCACACCTGCGTGTGCCGCTACCGCCTCAATACTCATACGCTCGTAGCCCGATTCGGACAGTAATTGAAGGGCAGATTGAAGGATGGCTTCATGCACTTTTGTGCTGCGTGGCCGTCCTGGCGGCCGCGCAGACTTTTGCTGCTGAGTACTCTCTCCATTCATCATCTTCTCTCTTTCTACGTAAAAGACTGCCAATCCTTCCAGGATTGCGTGTTTAGAGCGGTAGTGTTTGTGCACACATCTTACATGCAAATGCTCTATACGGCAAGTCTTTTGTAGACCTGGGATCAATACATACAGCTTTTATGAGACTGTTTGATCCCCATCACGATGGGGATCTCTCCTCGCTCGCCCATCTGCACGCTTTCGGCGTGCCTCCCTTCTTTTAAACTTTCTAAATTTTTTGCACTTTTATCAATTTTTTGGGGGGGGGGGAAAAATTGGATAAGTGGAAAAAAAATTT
>CAXTXB010000113.1:11327-11854 GCA_964247965.1 uncultured Dictyobacter sp.
TTTAATAATATTTTAAATCCGGGGCCACCCCGCTACACGCCAGAGAGCGAGAAGGCGGAGACGATGAGGATCAAACACTGTCTATGAAAGAGTATGATGCACAGGAAGTAGTGCTTCATAAGAAGTTAGTTTGACCAATTCGGTGCTACCCTCCCACAACTCCCTGGCTTTATCATGATCGTACGATTCCGGAGACGAAGGAATTTCATGAAGGCCGGAGAAGTATTTTCCTGTGATGTTGGTGAGCTGAGGGTCAAGGACGAGTCGAGCCAGGTGCTTACCGGAAGTGCTGACGGTGTTGATATTCAGGCCAGATAGGCGAATAAGGGGCACGAGAGGCGGCAGGATTTTGTTGAAGATGAAACGTGCCGGTGCGGGCCAGTCGCGACTAAGGCCGGTATCAGGCATGCCACCGGGATCGAAGGCGTTGACGGTAAGAGGATGCATGCTGGAACCTTCGTCCTGAAGGCGACGGGCCAACTCATATGTGCAAAGAAGATTGCACAGTTTCGAGGTCGTGTAGCGCG
>CAXTXB010000113.1:11864-12538 GCA_964247965.1 uncultured Dictyobacter sp.
CAGGATTTCTGTATCGTGGGGTGGGCATACCAGTCCTCTTCGTGGGGTTATGCGTATCGCTGCTCACAAAGACGATTCGCGCAGGAGCGGTCAGATGTCGTGATAGCAGGTTGACTAACAAAAAGTGTCCAAGGTGATTAACGCCAAAGGTCGTCTCAAAGCCATCTTTGGTATACGTCGTGCCAGTCACAATCTGAATGCCCGCGTTACATACGACCGCCTGTAGAGGTGGAAGCTCGCGCTCAGTAAATGCCTGCACAAATAACCGCACCGAATCTAACGAAGCTAGATCTAGCGTCATCGCCTCAATCTGTGTATAGCCGGTCTCCTTTATCAACCTTCGTACTGCCTCCAAAGTCCTTTCCTGGCTACGACCGGCAATAATCACGTACCACCCTGCGTGGGCGGAAGCAATCGTTCTGGCACACTCATATCCCAGCCCGCTGTTGCCACCAGTAATAATAACCGTCTTGCTTGTTATTTCCGCTTGAGAAACCATCATGTTGAATCCTACTTTCTTCTTCTCTTAAAGGCATTGCTTAAAAATTCACTACCAATATTAAAGATACGATACGTATTGTTATTATATAGATGTTTGGCCATCTTTGTCAAGGAAGGGTCTTCGCTTTTGTTACCAGGCCGGAGGGAGGAATGACTCATCCCGAACTTGAAAC
>CAXTXB010000114.1:0-4295 GCA_964247965.1 uncultured Dictyobacter sp.
CGATGCATGTTAAGGGCCAAGAAAGCAGGTAATTTGCAATGGGCAAACAGCCGGATAATGTGTACTGGCTACAAAATAGCAATGATCGACAGCCAACGCGTCCTGGCCCTACAGGTCGACCTAACGGGCAAACGCCACCGCCACGATCCTCCAATAACCTCAATAGGTGGTTGCTGCTTATTGTGGTTATTATGCTTGCTGTGTACATATACAACATTTTCAGCAGCAACATAAATAGCTCTTCAAGCTCGCAGCGGATAGAACTCAGCTATACTGATTTCTATACTCAGATTCAGGAAAAGAATATCAAGACTGCGACGATCATTGGCACGACTGATATTACGGGCGATTTTAAAAACCCTTATGACAAGTACACGCAGTACCACGTCTATCAGTTGCCAAATCCAGATCCACAATTGCCGCAGTTGCTGGTCAACAATGGGGTAAAGTTTACTTATCAAAATCCACCAGATAATTCGCTCTGGCTCTCGCTGCTGATCAATATCCTCCCCTGGATCTTCTTAATCGTCCTCTTCTTCTTTGTGAGTCGCAGGGCTTCTCAGGGTCAGCAAGGCATCTTCAGTTTTGGCAAGAGCCGTGCGAAGCTTATCCTTGAGGATCGACCCAGCACGACATTTGCTGATGTGGCGGGTGTAGACGAGTCAAAATACGAACTGCAGGAAGTTGTCGAGTTTTTGAAGACACCGGGCAAGTTCCAGCGCCTGGGTGGTAAGATTCCACGCGGCGTGCTGCTCGTGGGCCCTCCAGGAACTGGTAAGACGCTGCTGGCACGTGCGGTGGCAGGTGAAGCGGGCGTGCCGTTCTTCTCGATGTCGGGCTCCGAATTTGTGGAGGTACTGGTCGGTGTTGGCGCGAGTCGCGTGCGTGATCTGTTCGAGCAGGCTAAAAAGGCCTCCCCGAGCATCATCTTTATTGATGAAATTGACGCAGTTGGCCGCCAGCGCGGTTCGAGTATCAATACCAATGATGAGCGTGAACAGACCCTCAACCAGTTACTGGTGGAGATGGATGGCTTCGATGCACGGCAGGCGGTGGTGGTTATAGCCGCAACGAACCGACCTGATGGCCTGGATGTGGCGCTCTTGCGCCCCGGCCGTTTCGACCGCCGCGTGACTGTAGATCGTCCCGATTGGAACGGCCGCCTGGCTATTCTCAAGATTCACAGCCGCAAGGTGCCGATGGCAAACGATGTAGATCTGGTGGCGGTGGCGCGCTCAACCACGGGCATGGTCGGCGCTGATCTTGCCAACCTGGTAAACGAGGCGGCACTGCTCGCAGCACGCCGCAACCTGGATTATGTAACCCAGCGCTGCTTCGATGAGGCGCTCGACAAGATTCTGCTGGGAGCAGAGCGGCCTCTGGTGCTGAACGATGAAGATCTGAACGTGACGGCATATCATGAGGGTGGACATGCCCTGACCGGTCTCTTGTTGGAGCAGACCGACCCGGTTACCAAGGTAACTATTGTTCCGCGTGGACAAGCGCTCGGCGTCACGATGTATACGCCGTTGGATGATCGCTATAACTATTCTAAAGAGTATCTCTTGACGCGTATCGTGACAGCCCTGGGCGGTCGGGCCGCTGAAAAAGTGGTGTTTAATCGTATCACGACGGGCGCGGAGAACGACTTGCAGCGCGTGACACAGATCGCCAAACAGATGGTGACGCGCTGGGGCATGAGCGAGCGCCTGGGCACAATCTCGTTCAGCGAGCGCGAGAATCCGTTCTCGGGTGGCGGAGATACCGGGGCACCAACTGATTATAGCGAAGAGACTGCCGAATTGATCGACGAAGAGGTCAACAATATAGTGCGCACAGGCTATGAGCAGGCACTGAGCTTGCTGACAATGTACCGCCCAACCCTGGATCGCATCGCGCAGGACTTGCGTCGCTATGAGACGATCGATGCCAAACAGTTGCGCGCCATCATGGAAGAGACTGGCGCGCCGCTTTCGAAGTCGCAGGTGGCGATGCAGTCTCAAAATGGAGGCGTCATGTTGGCACCCCCACCAATCTCGACTGAACCGATCGTACCGCCCGAGATTCAATAAACAATAAAGCTTCCTCTGTATTGAGAACAAGCGACCTCCTCACCCATTTCTATGCTGTGAGGAGGTCGCTTTCGTATTAGTCTTGTGCTTCTGCGAAAAAAGCGCGCATGCCCGGATAGTCCTGCATGACGGCATCTAACATCGCTGGAGTAAGAGACATGAACGTACCCTGGCCCTCGGCGAGGACCGCCTTCTCATCCTGCGCCAGGGTCAATACGCCCTTTGCCTGCACCATACGGCCACGCTGCGATTCTAGCGAGGCACGCACGCGTAGGAGAGGACCATAGGGTACATAGCGACGATAGCGCACTTCGAGCCGGCCCGTCATGGTCCATGTAGGATGGTCAGCGAGCATAGATGTGCGATTCAGCACCTCATCCAGGACGGCTGCGATGATACCTCCATGAATGACGCCGGGAAATCCCTGATGCTCCTCGCGAGGAGTAAAATCAGATACAATCGTTGCTCCCTCAAGCCGAAAGAGCATGTGCAGACCATAAGGGTTATGCTGCCCACAGACAAAGCAGCGCTGATAATCCGTAGTATCGTTTAAGTCCATAAGTGTTAAAAAATATCCTCCTCAAAGAGCAAGTAAAGCCTTATGAAATTTATAATCTTAACAATTTTTTGCATTTGCTCTATTTTTTATATTTTTTTGCTCTAAGTGCAAAAAATTGTTAAGGACATCCGACACTCTCTCACTTCAGGATTGTACCATAAACACCGCTTGTTTCCCTTTCGCTATGCACTCATTAGCCCACCTGTTTAGAGAATAGCCGATCTAGAGAACTTCCTGGATTGTTTCGTGGAGGAATACGACAATTTCTCATTTCAGAACGGCTCAGGCAAAAGTGAACGGCAAAGCAGAGACAATTCCAGGCCAGAATTACCATATCAGAAGGAAGCATGCAAATGTATGCAAATTTACCTTTACATAATTTCCTAAAATGATGTATACTGATGCACATTCTTTTCATCAATAGAGCTACCATCCGGGCATTGACGAGTGTTAAACAATGCCTAAGGGATAGGAGTAGTGCAGAACTGATATCTATGCTGCATCGTGTCATAATAGAGAATGTCATTTGTAGCAGAAAGACAAGGGGGAGCAGAATGGTAAAAGCGTTTTCTTCAGGCAAGAATAAGCCTAAACAGGAAGATGAACAAAAAGCGCGCAAGAAACAAGCAAAAAAAGAAGCAAAACTTATGCTTCAGGTAGAGCAGGCAAAAAAGGACCTGCGTAAGGCCGAGCAGAAGGCAACAAAAGCTCAGGCACACCTACAAGAACAACAGGCACACGTGCAGAAAGTTGAGCAAGAACTCACTCAGTTCCGCCATGTTGGTCAAGAGGCCACAACAGACGTTCATGCTGAAGCAGCCACTGATACAATACAGACAGCACAGAACACTTCATCCGATGAGTTGCAAGCATCATCCCTACCTGCTGAAGGAAGAGACGATATTGACGCGAACAGCGAGATTAGTACCGAAGCAGATGACATCGAGATTCAAGTGTTTTCACTTCCTCCTGTCGAGGGCAGCAGCGATGTAGCACAGGAAAACGCAACAGAGACACCAGTAGAAATCACAAATACGCCGATAGAGGATATTCCTACGTCCGATGAAACAGCAGGAGCGCAAGTCCACGCGGATATCTCAATCGCTCCTGACGAAGACGGCCCGACAATTAGCTCAGGAGATGGAAGCATTCCCGTAGTCACAACCGACGAGCACGCCTGGCCTCCTCCCCAGATCCGTGAAGAACTGGCCCAAGCCATTGCCCAGGAGGTCGCTCAGGAACATCAGGCGGAGAATGGGCGGAATGAGGCTGAAGGAGGTGCTGAAAAGGATCTCGCCATCACCTCAGGAGAAGGGAGTATGCCTGTGGTCACAACCGACGAGCACGCCTGGCCTCCTCCCCAGATCCGCGAAGAACTGGCCCAAGCTATCGCCCAGGATGTTGCCCAGGAACAGGCAGCCAGTGACGGCGAGCATGGTGAAGCTCACGAATCCGACGTGGACGAGGAAGCAGAACATCATGACGAAGAGCATGAAGAAGGCCCAAGCCGACCACGCCGTCCAGCCAGGCGCAGGGCTCGCCCACAGCAAAACACCAATAATCAAGAATAGCGTGCGTTTCTTCTCTCTAAAGAACTGTGCATGCCTTCAGCATGCACAGTACTGGGGGCGGCCGCCAATTTTATAAAATTATTTTAATTTTGT
>CAXTXB010000114.1:4305-12492 GCA_964247965.1 uncultured Dictyobacter sp.
GTATCAAATTTTTGAAAAATTCGGGATGAGCCAGTACTATACTCTTATCGGTTCCTTTCTTTGCGAACATCAGGTCTACAGGTGAGAGCCACCTGTCGTGGGTATCCCCATGGCTCTCCCCCATAACCGATCGAACAGACGATCGCTCAGCACTCGGCGCAATCCAATAATAACATTGGCAACGAACGGTGCGGCGTAGCGCGCCTTTGGGTGCCGTGTTGAAGCCGCATGCCAGATGACATCGGCGATCACTTGTGGGGAAGCACTGACTCCCTCCGACATGAACAGATGGGCAGTGGCCTCAGCCAGTTCGCGGTAAGGACCGTTGCCCGACATTTTCCTGACATTCTCTACCGCAATCGTTGGCCATTCAGTTTTGATGGCACCGGGTTCGATAACGACTACATCGATACCAAAAGGACGCAGTTCGTTGCGCAAGCTATCAGAGAAGCCCTCTACGGCAAACTTGGAAGCATGATACCACGATCCCAGCAACGACCACACTTTCCCTCCAATAGAGGTAATATTGATAATTCGTCCCGAGCCCTGCTCACGCATTATAGGCAGCGTCGCTTGAATCATGTGCGCTAATCCAAAAACATTCACCTCTATCTGGTGGCGGGCCGCGCTCATAGGTACTTCTTCAACCGAGCCATAAAGACCATAGCCCGCATTGTTGACCAGGACATCAATACGCCTGCTCTGCACGACGACCTCTGCTACAAAAGCATCAATACTCTCGCCATTGGTTAAGTCCAGGGCGTGCAGATGGGCCCCTTGCTGCTCAAGATCACGCATCGCATCAAGACGACGCGCACCGGCATGTACCTCATAACCCTCTTTGAGAAAGCGAAGGGCAGTCTTTTTGCCAATGCCGGACGACGCTCCGGTGACAATGACGACCTTTTTCATGACTGTGTTCATGTATTTGTCCCTACCTTTTTTGACATATTGACAACTATTGTCATACAATCTATTTTAGACATATATTCGATAATTGTCAATATGTCAGGGCACAGATTTGTCAGGTGGTATTGAACGATGCGCGACAAGCTTTCCCATTGTTCCTGAGTCGGTTTCAGGATATACTTTAGCTATAGGAGTTTCTTTGAGCCTGGATTTCGGGTTGCCATGAAGTTTGACGGAGCAACACTCCCAGTTTCCTTGCGTCTATTAATCATGCTTCGTAGAATATGAGAACGTACCATTTTGGAGGTAGAAATGTTGGAGCCTGGCATATGACGCAGACCAAAGAAGAAAGAGTTCTTACCGCCGCTCGTGATGTCTTCATGAGATACGGTTTTAAGCGCACCACGATGAGCGATCTGGCAGATGCAGCGCAGATGTCCAGGCCAGCATTATATCTCATATTCTCGTCAAAAGAAGAAGTACTTCGTTCACTCGTTACACAGGTATTCAACGAATTACTTTGTGAAGTCCGTGAAGGATTAAGCAGGCACGACAGTGTTGCCGATGAGCTGACATTCGCTTTTGAGGTCTGGTGCGTTCACCCATTTGAAATGCTTCAGGCAGCACCAGACGCGAAGGATGTACTTGAGAGTGGATATGAATTCGCAGCCGAGATTACGCTGCAAGCTTTTTCTGAATTCGAAAGCATCCTATCAGATGTCCTGCGGCCGATAATGAGCTCTCAAGCAGAAAAAAACCTCTCTTCTGATCAACTCGCACACATCCTGGCAACTGCAGTGCAAGGCCTCAAAGAGTCTGCTACATCTGCCGGCCAGCTACGACAAATGATTGAAGGCTTAATCATCATCGTTGTGGCAGGCCTGCAAAACCAGAGCTATCGTAAAACAGAAGGAGCCGAGAAATAAGAGGTTACATGGCACACATAGAAGTCCGTGCGGCGCAGGCGGAGGACCGCGCGATTGTATTGGCATTTTGTGAACATACATGGGAATGGGGAGATTATATTGAACGCGCCTGGGATGGATGGTTAAGTGATCCAGAGGGCAGGCTGTTAGTAGCAACGGCCAACGAGAAGCCTGTTGGGGTTGTCCACCTGCAAATGTTGACCGAGAACGATGCCTGGATCGAAGGTCTACGCGTCGATCCTGCCCAGCGCAAGCAGGGTATAGGCCGCGCCCTCAACGAGACCGCAATGGCTGAAGCCATGAACCGGGGCGCAACAGATATACGGCTTGCTACCGAGTCAATAAACACCGCATCTATTCAGCTCGCCAGGAGCTTACATATGCGCCAGGTTGGTGCTTTTACTCTCTACAGCGCAGCGCCAATCCTTCTTCCTTCCAAACGTGCCATACAGGAAACGACACAAGTGGCAACCCTGGATGATCTCGACGCGATCATCGATTATCTCAACGTCTCCAACGTATTCCCCTTGACCGGTGGCCTCTATTATGTCAAATTTACAGCGTGTCCAATCACCACTGAGCTGCTGGAGCAGAAGATAGCGCAGCAGAATGTCTACCTTCTAAGACGTTGGGATCGGCTAGACGGGCTGGCGATCGCAGAGCAAAGGGAAGAGCAGCAGGAGCAGCGTCTTTCCATTGGTTATATTGATGGCATGACGATCGAAGCTATCAGTTTAATCGCTTATGATCTGCGCAGGCGTGCGGCAGTCCTGGAGCTGGAAAAAGTGCGAGCATATGCACCCGACCTTATTCTTGTCCATGACGCATTTAGTGGCGTTGAGTACGAGACCAGTGGATCAATATTTTGCACATACGAACGCGGCCTTGTATAGGGGACATAGATTGGTCCATAAGCAATATTATTTTACGCCGGATTGAGCACCGCTTCTAAGTTCTTCAGTTCGTGGAAGCGCAGGAGCCAGCAGCCGTAGTTCATGCCACCACCCACGGCAGGGAGTGCCATCCACTCGCCCTCGTGAAGACGTCCCTGACGCAGGAGCTCGACCAGGGCATTGGCAATACTGGCATTTGAGAGATTGCCATAGAAGCGGAAATTGTCGACTAGCTTATCTGTTGTAGATTCAGGCCAACCAAAGTCGTGAATCAACAGCTCGCCCAGACGGCGTGTGATGCGCGAATTTGCCTGGTGCGGCACAATATGCGCCAGCTCAGCGGGGTCCAGGTTTGCCTGGCGGCAGAGCGCGTCAATACTTTCAGCCATTGCGCGCGGAGCCTCGCGAAAGACCTCTTTGCCGTTCATTTTGGTATAGCCCACCATATACTGCGACAAGAGCTGGTTCAACTCCTGGCCGCGACCCTCGTTATAAAGCTGAAGGATCTTCATATCCACCTCTGCCATCTCCACAGCATCTTTGCGCAGAGGAGTCTGATAGAAAAGAGAATGTGCCTGGCGCGCATCCGAGCCATTGATCAAGTATGAATCCTCGTCGCCACGCTCAAATAAAAATGCAGATGCGCCCTCACCAAAGAGCGAACTCGTCTTCCAATCAAGGACATGCATAATATTGGGCAGCAAGCCCTCAGCGGTCACCAATAAAACCAACCTGGCCGTACTTCCGGTCAGGGCCTCAACGCTCACCTGAAAGCCTTCTGTCTGACAGGCACATGCGCCCTTTAACATAGTTGAACGCACGGGTCCCACACCCAGGCGCAACTGAACCATGCTGGCGGTTGTCGGGAATGCATCGTTGTCGGAGGAAGAAGCACCGATGACTGTATCAATCTCTGAGGCGTCGCGACCTGCGCTGGCAAGCGCACGCTGTGCCGCAACAACAGCCATATCCACCAGTGACTCCTCGCGAGGAGCTGCGGGGTCGTCGATCAGGCCGGGAGCGTCGGAACCCGCCATCTTACGACAGAGCTCCAGAGTACTCGCGCGTACATGACGGGTCTCCAAACCTGTTACACGCTCCAGATCCTGCGCGCTGCGCGAATCGCCCAGACGAGTCGAAATGTAGGCAAAGAAATCATTGGTGATCACGCCCTTCGGTATATAGGAACCCAGGCCGACCAATCGCACTTGAGCTTTCGTATACACATGGGGAAGAATATATGTGTAGTGTGGCCATTGGCCAGCATTGGTGAGAGTCATTGTATAAAAAACCTCCATGGCGAGGGGACTACATGCGCTTAATTAGTCACCAGTATAACATATAGAACAACGTAATAAATAAAAAATGCATCCAAAAAGGGAAAGGGCCAGATCGTCTGCACAGAGTACAAAGAATCTGGTCCTCCGAGCCCTGACCCCCTCATTCATCATCTTCTTGAGATCGGCGTCAGGATGGATGCAAATAAGAGAAACTACCAGCGGTCGCGGTAGTCACGACGATCACGGTCGCGGCCCCCATCACGGCCCTGACCTCTACCTCCACTGTAACTATTGCTATAACTCTGGACATCATCGCGACGAGGGCGAGAAGCACGCTGAGCTTGAAAACAATCGCTGCAATAAACCGGGCGATCCTCACGGGGAATAAAGGGAACAGTAGTATTGCGACCACAGGCAGCACAGATGGCCTCGTGTTGCTCACCACGTGGAGCACGTGGCGCGCTGGCTTGCTGTCCACGCCGTGCGGCACGACAGTCTGGGCACCGGCCGGGAGAGTTGGTTAAACCTTTGCTAGCATAAAATTCTTGTTCACCGGCAGTGAACGTAAAATCATTTCCACAATCACGGCAGACAAGAACGCGGTCCCGGTAGCCCTCGTTAAACATCATGGGTAACTTTTCCCCTTCTTGGATTACAGCTGTTCCGCCTTACGCTTACAAATTTTCGTGCGGTGGGGATACAAGCAAGATATTTCTCTCTCCTGTCATAAACAGAAGAAAGCGCTCATCTTCTGCTGGTTATCAGGTGGTTATCCCTATACATCCGGCCAGCGGAACAGAGCCAGAACTTTGGATAGAGCAACCAACGGGGATAATATTCCCTAACCATTATTTATTGTAACATATGACTTCTAAAAATGCAGTACCTTCTTGACCACAATGCTAGGATAGACATACATTTCTTTTGTGAAGCTGGAGGAACACCTTGCACGCTGACTATACACATCCACCGAAAGCAGAGCATGGGGCGATGCGTTCACGTCTTGTCCATACTATTACGGATCGTTTTTCGATGGCAAACACCTATATTATTAATGAAGAGCGTATGATCGTTGTTGATCCTGGCAACGAATTGAATGTGAAGCAGCTCCAGGGCTACTTGACCACGTTCTTACAACGACCATTGTTCCACATAGATCTCATCGTGTTGACCCATCTTCACCCCGATCATACAGCAGGTGTAGAGGCACTGCGCAAAGTTTGTGATGCACCCGTGGCAGCTTCAGCGATTATTAAGGACCTGGCGCGAACAGAACGTGAAGAGAAGAAAGGGCATGCCTCTCTTTCGCATTTGACGGATCAGTTGAAGCCGGGCCCACTACAGCATCTAGACCTATTCCCCCCTGCATATGAGCGCCAGATGAAACTCATCGATATATGGCTCAATGATGTAGAGGGGCTACCCGGGCATCTAGACTGGCGCGTGATCGCCAGTCCTGGTCACACACCTGAAAGCCTCTGTCTCTATAACCCCTTCAGTGGGGAGTTGCTGTGTGGAGATACGGTTATTACGATGCAGTGGGGAGCTCCACTCCTGCGCGGAGGCACAGACCGCCGCCAGCTAGAAGAGACGTTGCGCCTCTTACGAAAATTGCATATTCACTATCTTTATCCTGGTCATGGACGACCTATCCTTGGGCTGCGACCGCTTAATAACATTGATGTAGAGTGGTAAGGGACTAATTTTGTTTCATGCGGCTTGGCAACTTCAAGGGTGTAGGACCACTAAGCGATTTCGAAGACGGTGAGCTAAATGTAGGCAATAAAGCTGACGAACTTATTGACTGCGGCAAAGTATAGAGTAGATGAATATTGCCCAGGCAGACGACATCGCCACGTTTGAGAAGCTGGGTAGTGTGCAATGGCTCATCATTCACCAACGTTCCATTGCTGCTGCCCAGGTCTTGTATGTAATCGCCATCGGTTTGATGTAAAAACTGAATATGTAGACGAGAGATTGAGGCATCATTAATCACGATGCTACACTCGCTCCCCCTTCCCACGGTGAGGGTAGGGCGATCTATGACAAAATGTCGCCCTGCAAACTCTCCATCCTGTACATAAAGAGAGCCGCCGGGCGCTGGTGGCAGGTCACGCCGCACCATCTCTTCATTGCTGGGCAAGCCAAGGAACAGAACCTGCTGCAGTTCATCAGACCGTACACCACCAGGATGTGTAACAGGCAATGTATCGTTCGTAGTCAGACCCGCACCCGTATCCACCACCGTAACAGCCTCCACTCCGCTCAGGCTATCTGCCTGCAAGTCGAGCGAAGAGCGCCACGTATGCTTTGATAGGGGATCATCATCTAAAGCGGAAGGCGTCTCTTTCTGCTCAGCTAAAATGAAGATGAAGCGCATTGCACCAATCTCAATCAGATCATTCGAATGCATGAGCACAGTACCGCGTACGCGACGCCCGTTCAGACTCACGCCGTTCATACTACCACAATCTGTTAAACAGGCACGACCTTCGTCCCAGGCCACCTCAGCGTGATAGCGAGAGGCCATCTCATCGTCCAACCAGATATCGCACTCCTCGTCACGCCCAATCATGGCAATTGCGCGCTTGAGCGCCAGGCGCTGACCCTGGAAGTTGCCATTGCCATATTCAAGCCAGGCCCAGGCTGCATCTTCACCGAAGACGAAGGGAGCTTGAACTCCAGACTGATAACGCGGAGGATGCAAGGCGGTCGCTGTATGTTCCTGCTTACTGGGTTTTTGACGCCGGTCGGTAGAGACACGAGACGAAAAATAATACAGGCACGTCACAGATAGAGGCAAGATCCAGCCACAAAGCGCAATATAGACGAGCAGCCCCTCGATCTCCAGAAGAGGAAGTTGTTTTACAATAAAGCGTAAATCAAACCAGATAAGAGCAGGAAATAATAGTAACGCAGAGATCACGCAGACGACAATCGCTATAGTGAGATGACGCTTTGTTCCACGATGACGCAGGGCAGCATGAAGAACATTAGCTGCGATAGAAAACATACAGCACGCTAATCCGCCATAGAAACCCAGGTTAAACCAGATTGGGAACTCTATTGTGCTCGTTGTTCTAATCCTTCCATTACAATAGGGAGTTGCACACTATTTTTTGCCCATAGGATTGTTTCTCTCTTGCCCGGAATTATCCATCAATTGCAAGAGATTTTTTCAGGCACAATCATATCATTATGTGTCATAATGAGCAAATAATTGGGACTTGTGGGTATCCAAAATTCTAAGATAGCTATACATAGTCTCATCCTACGTATGATATAGAGAAGATAGTAAAACGATAGATAAGCGAGGAATTCTACAAGATGGCAGAGACAGAGCGAGGAGTTGTTATAGGAGTGTTCGAAGACCGCAGGGCGGTGGTACAGACAATCAATACACTTCTCAAAGCAGGCTTTCATGAAGAGCAGCTTGGTTTCGCGGCACGCGGCCAGGAAGAACATATTCAGCAAGTACACAAGCAAACAACGGCACCCAACTCGGTATTACGAGGAATCGTGGGCGGTATCTTAGGTGTGGCAGACATGCTACTGGTCCCCATTACAGGTCCTTCGGATGCCGCAGGCATTTTAGCCAGCGTCCTACCCGTGACCGAAGAGGCGATAGACCACCTTCCCTACCCCGGATCACGCGAAGACGAAAAGATGCCTGTACGCCCAGACGCAGCCATGACCATGCCGGAGGAAACAGTACAGGCGCAGGGACCGATCACTCCAGTAGTGCAACACGACTCTATTTCCACTACAGATACAGAGATTACAGACCGGGAAGCTGCAGCACCGGCGCGCACAGGTATCGTCGCAGGCGGCGTCATCGGTGGCGTTTTAGGCGCTGCAGCAGCACTCTTGTTACCAGGAATTGGCCCAGTCGTCGCAGGCGGCGTACTGGCGGCCGTCTTTGGTGGCGGTGCGCTCGGCGGCGTTGCCGGCGGCTTCCTGGGAGCTTTCACAGGCATGGGAGTGCCAGAAGAGCAAGCACACTACTATGAGAATCAGATCAAGGCCGGCCACACAATACTTACCGTCCACACAGCCGAGCGCCAGCAGGAGGTTGCAGATATCCTCCGCCAGAACGGTGCGCATGATGTGCAGGCGCATATCTAAAAGAATAACTCACTCCGAACTTTTGAAAAATGATGAACATCGTGTTTTCCCTGC
>CAXTXB010000115.1:0-596 GCA_964247965.1 uncultured Dictyobacter sp.
ATAATAGAGAGCATGTGTCGTCTGCATTTGCTCATACCAGCTGTAGATGTCAGGTGTTAAACTGACAGTAGCTTCCTGTGCTAGACGTTTTTGTAGTTCCTCATAGGAGTAAGGGAGAGACATTACACAGCCTTTCTTGTATTGAATACCAATAATCATCGGAAAAAGTTCATTGTCACAACAGAGACAGTATATAACCACTTCCATAAACAATCTTGCTCCTTTTGGGTTATTTCTCGTAGAGAAGAAAGTGTTAGCCTTTTTTTCTACAAAATGGCCCGAAGTGATTATGTCTTTTTGTAACATCACTACACATCAATCTAATGCAGTTGTCATAAAACAATAACACTGAACAATCCAATTTCCGGAAAAGCAAAAATTGGATTGCTCATACAGCTTGTGAATTTACACCTATCGAACACCGCGATTGGCTTTGGGAGCCATGCCAGCACCCGATACATCATGGGTGCTCAGGGCCATTTAAAAGTTCGGACCTTGTTGACCCGTGCCACTCGCGTCGCGGCCCACCCGTTGGGGTGTGGTTGTTTTGGCTGTGTTGGGTTTTTTTTGTGTGCGAACCCCTACAAAACCCATGG
>CAXTXB010000115.1:606-919 GCA_964247965.1 uncultured Dictyobacter sp.
CTCCTACCCGCTCCAAACCGCTTGATCGCGGTTGACGCGCAAAGGATGGTCGCGACGCGAGTCTGTTCATTGACTTTTAAATGACCCTGTTGGTAAATGGCGTGAATGTTAAACACTTTTTAGCGCGAATGGTAGGATTTTGGCGCGAATGTTGAGCAACCAAGCTACCTGCTACCTGAAAAGCTGCTCCAGAGGCTGATTGTTTCGCACTGTTCTTGTAAATTCGGCTATTCATTGAGGGAGGACGAGGATAAAAATAAAAAAAAAAAAAAAAGGTTCTTCTGTGAGATTTTTTAAATGATACAACTACGCC
>CAXTXB010000115.1:929-12472 GCA_964247965.1 uncultured Dictyobacter sp.
TCTCAGAAGGGTGCTTCTGAGAGATGTTTACAGTGATCCTCGTCCTCCCTCTCATTCAGGCTACTTTTGCTCGCCCTCTTTGGTCCTGCCAGTTTGGAAACATGGCTGAGAGGGTTCGGACAGAACCGCACAATAGTGTGCTAAACAGCGATTCCTTCTGTGTATTTTTCGAGCACTTCAAGCATTTTGTGCTAGCGAATTTACAGATTTTGAAAATCGCGATCCGCTTCTGGAGCGGGTTCTCGCTTAACCAACGGCTGAAGTGTTCAACATTCGCGCCAAAATCCCACATTTCGCGCCGATTTTGGCTCAACATTCACGCAAATTACCAGTGAGGTATATCGAAGATCATTTGCTTCCAGACCCGAAGCCAGTGTATGTGATTACGGTGTTTGAGAATTTTTCTCGGATGGTCCTCTCCTCAGCTATTTCTCCAACACAGAACCAATGGGATTACTTGGCAGCCCTGACGGATGCCATTCGTCGCTATGGAGCACCAGAAGCTCTTGTAACTGATGGTGGAACGATTTTCACAAGCAATATGGCTCTCGAACTGTATGAAATGCTTGGTATCCGCAAGGAGCGTATTGAGCCTGGAGAGCCGTGGCAAAATTATGCGGAGACCTTGTTCTCAATTATGTGGAATTGACCGGGCTCTATCCAGCTCATAACAAAGTATCCATACTCGACAGGCATGGGTGATATCTCTCTCCCATCAGATCGGCTTGCGGCCTCTTGTGATAAACGAGGTCATGGACATAAAGAAATGTTCTGTTCGTATCGCCTCTTCCAGATACAGAATCCATCGTTCTGCTTCTGCTGCTGTCACGACACCGAACTGCTGGGCCAGTCTCATCCCTTCCATCAAGTGGGCCACTGCTCGGACCGTTTCGTAGTCTGTTGTGACTTGTGTCAGTGGCTCCACCTGCACCTCGATCAGCCCAGCATCTTTGAAGAGAGCATACAGCCGATGGCCAATGTCTGGCTGACGTATCCCATCATTGCGAAAACGCAAGAAGCGGCGTGTGATGTCAGGATAAGGGGTATCGATCACGCGGGTTTCATGATCCGGTTCAACGATCACGAGCAGGCCGCCAGGCTTGATCACACGAACGAGCTCTGCAAGCGCAAGCTTAGATGCTGAAAGGTTCTGGATGCAAAGCAGCGATCGAACGTCTCGTCCGCAAATGGCACATGATGCAAATCTCCTTGCAAGAATGGTATTCAGAGGGATAAATGACTGTGTGCCCGGAAAGGTTCCTGCTGGCGTCGGCACCGTGGCTAGTCGCTCCAAAAGGCGCTCTAAGGCTTGCACATCTCCATCGACCGCTGCTCGTTCGTCCTCACTGAGAGGAATTTCCTGCAGCATCTTGAGGAGCCCATCTCTGGTTTCGAGCCACTGTCCACGTGCTGAATCTTTAGGCACGTAAAAATCACAGCGCGCGCAGGCCATGCGGTGGGGACACTGGTCAAAGAATTCGTAACTGCACCAGCCATGGCCCAAGTCGTAGTAACGCCAAGGAGAGCCATTCGAAGCGGCTCCACTGGTGATAGCGTTCCTGTCAACGAGGGCCTCGATAGCACGAACGTTACGAGAAAAATAGCCTGCATCTTTGTACGCCTGGGCCAGCTTCGTTGGGCTCGTAGAGACATAATGCTGCGTGGTAGCAGGGGATTGGTGGCCCAGCCAAGCTTGCAATTCAAACAAACTCATAGGTTCTCGTGCATTGAACAACTGGCTGGCAATGGTTGAACGTGCCCGGTGACTACTGATCGAGCCACGAGCATCTGTGCGAGGAATGCCTGCCCGCTCGCATAATATGGGAATGAGCGTGTGATTCAGATAGGTCTTGGAAAGACGTTTCGCTCGATAACAAAATAAAAACTGCACCCGTTCTCCCGTTTTCGGATCAATAAGGCCGGGCTGCGCTGGCCGAACTGCTTCCCAGGCCGCAATCGCCTCCCCCACAAGGGGATCAACGGGTTTGGTAAAAGCACGCCCCGTTTTGTGGACAGGAATATCAAGCAGACACAGTGAATGCTCCTCCCTTTCACGCCCTCACTCCAGAGCAGAGCAGACAAGTCTTCAAATCCATGCCTACCGTCGCAGTCCCCACTCCCGTCGCCTACGTGGAAGACCGTATGATTCCTGGCCCTGACGGAGATATTCCAGTGAGACTCTATACACCGCAAGGACACGGTCCTTTTCCTGTTCTCGTGTTCTTTCACGGCGGAGGGTGGGTCATCGGGGACATCGACATCTATGATGAGTTAAGCCGCACCTTGACAAATGGAGCAGGTTGCATCGTCGTTTCAGTTGACTATCGTCTCGCCCCTGAACACAAATTTCCCGCAGGCCCAGAGGACTGCTATGCAGCTATTGACGAACATGTATGGAAGGAACACTTGCGTAAAGAACATGTTCGTGGTATACTCTCTCTATGAGTACACATAACCATCTTTCGACTCCTCGGAGCCGACGTGAACGTCCGGCAAAACCGGCATTGACACGACAAGGCATCATCGATGCCGCATGCGCCATTCTGCGTGATGAGGGCCTCAACAAGGTCACCATGCGTCGCATTGCGCAAGCACTGGACACAGGGCCAGCGTCGTTGTACGTCTACGTGCGCAATACTGCCGACCTGCACGCGCAAATCCTCGACGCTCTTCTATCAGCAGTCACAGAGTCGCTTCCCAAAGAGGGGACGTGGCGTGACCAATTGAAACAGGTGTTGATGCACTACGTGCTTGTCCTTTTTGAATATCCAGCGATTGCTCAACTGACCTTGACGACGCATCCGAGTGGCCCGAACTACCTCGCATTGGTTGAGCAGATCCTTGCCCTTTTGAAAGAGGGAGGGATGCCGGACCGAGATGCCGCGTGGATGGTGGATCTGTTGCTGCTCTACGCGACGGCGAACGCTGCGGAGCACAGCACTCGCGGGTCCTCATCTCAAGCTGCCGATGAGGATTCGACCCTTGCTGCGGTGATTGCCACGGCTGACGCAAGCATGTATCCCCATATTGCACGACTCGGTGGCGAGCTTCTTTCCGGGAACGGCCCTGATCGTTTCGAGTGGGGCATTGACGTTTTCCTTGCCGGCGCACTCAGTGTTCCTCGCACACCTACAGAGCAGGAGGAAGCATGATCTCACTCACGCGTGCCATTGGTAGAGACGGCTTCGCACTCGCACGTGTCCTTAAAATGTGTGGCGTCCCATTCATTGTATGAAATAGCTGTCTATCGCTATCGTTATCATTTGTGATGTATCGCGCATGATAGAAAGGAAGCATTCTCTTGGAACAACGTATTACGATTATAGGTGCTGGTCTTGGTGGTCTCACCCTTGCCAGCATACTGCACCGACACGGTATTGACGCCACGATGTACGAGCTGGAGGCATCGCCTACCGTTCGTCATCAAGGAAGCGTTCTGGACATGCACGAAGAATCGGGTCAGCTTGCTCTACGCAATGCTGGACTTTTTGAAGCTTTTCGGAAGATCGTTATTCCGTCAGGCGATGAGATGCGTATTCTTGATAAGGCTGCAACTGTTCGCTGGGAAGATAATGGTGACGATACCCGACCAGAAGTTGAGCGTGGAGCACTCCGTCAGCTCTTGATCCAATCATTACCAGCGAACTCCATTCATTGGGGAAGCAAAGTAACTTCTGTCGTCAAACTGGAAGGGGGAAGACATGAGGTACAACTGGCGGGTGGAGAAACCTTTACAACAGCATTATTGATCGGCGCGGATGGTGCTTGGTCAAAAGTTCGACCGTTGCTCTCGGACGCGCAACCGAGGTACTTAGGGATCTCCTTTGTTGAAACGTATCTCTTTGACGCAGATGCGCGTCATTCTGCCAGTGCTGCCCTCGTTGGTCACGGCTCGATGTTTGCACTCTCCGATGAAAAGGGTCTGATTACGCACCGTGAAGGCGGTGGACGAATCACTGTCTATATCTCACTCAAGACTCCCGAGCAGTGGGTGACTTCTCGTGACATCGACTTTCACAATACTGAGGCCGCCAAACGGCAGTTGCTCAATCTCTTTCCCGACTGGAACAACCAGTTACGTGCCCTTATTGCCGAGAGTGATACGGAGCTTCTTCCTCGCCCCATCTACACATTGCCAGTTGGACACCGTTGGGAACGCGTTGCAGGGGTCACATTGCTTGGGGATGCTGCCCACCTGATGTCGCCGTTCGCGGGCGAGGGTGCCAATCTCGCCATGCTTGATGGTGCCGAGTTAGCAGAAGCTCTTCTTGCTCACCCGAACGACGTGGAAAGAGCACTCGCATCCTACGAAGCCGCCTTATTCCCTCGTAGCGAACCTATGGCTGCCGAAGCCAATCACAACCTCAGCATCAGCTTCCAGTCCGATGCGCCTCAAGGCATGCTGAATCTGATGGCTCAGTATACCCAAGAGAAAGGGGAAGCAACGCACGAACCTCGCCCACAACAAGGAAACGCGCAGGTGCGATAGTACTCACGTCGCACTCCTTACATCCGGTCATTATGAAAACAGGAAGAGATACGATGACAACCGTGACACTTCTCTCTACTATTCCCTATGCCAGGGCCGATGACATCGAGCTCCAGCTTGACCTCTATCGGCCCGACATCGCGGGACCGGTCCCCTCGGTCATCTACCTGCATGGTGGTGGCTGGGGGCGCGGCGACAAAACAACCGATGCTCAAACGCGTCTGAAGCCCTTCGCAGCCCACGGCGTCGCCGTGCTCTCAGCGAACTATCGCCTTGCCCCTGATGCCGTCTACCCTGCTCAAATCCATGATGTCAAGGCAGCGGTACGCTGGACTCGTGCTCATGGAGAGGAGTATGGACTCAACACCGAGCGTATCGGCCTGTGGGGTGCCTCGGCCGGCGCGCTGCTGGCCTCGCTTGCTGGCCTCACCTCCAGCGACCCAGCACTCGAAGGAATGCAGGGAGAAGACAGGGACCAGTCGAGTGCTGTGCAGGCTCTCGCTCACTGGTACGGCCCAACTGACTTCGTGACGACTGCCACACGTAGTCCGATGGAAGCTCGCATCGTGCCACCGCCATTTGAACTGACGCTGTTGGGACCGGGGACCGCCGATGAGATCGCCGCGAAAGCCCGTGACGCGAGCCCACTTGGTCGAGTCTCCGCCGCGGCACCACCCATCCTGATCATGCACGGCGATCGTGATCGCGTAGCCTCAATTGCTGATGCACAGGCGTTCCATACAGCACTCTCTCGCTGTGGCGCGAACTCGACCTTCGTGTCTGTCGCAGGCGCTGGGCACGACGACCCTGTGTTCGACAGTGCTCCGAACATCACGATGACCACCGCCTTCCTACGCGCCATCCTCTCAACTATGAATACGTGATTGCTTCATGCTCATCAGCAAACAAGGAGAACATCGGTATGCTTTCTGAACAACAAGCGGCACTGCTCGCACAACCAAATACGGCGGTCATTGGCGTCAATCGCGCCAAAGGCGCGCCGCAGCTCACTGTTGTCTGGTACGCCTGGGATGGCAAAGACTTCTACTTTACTCTTATGAAGGACCGAGCCAAATATAGGAACATCAAACGCAATCCAGCTCTATCACTGCTCGTCGATGACTCAGCCACTCATACGTCTGTCACGGCCTATGGACAGGTGGAGATCATTGAGCAACCTATCGTGGAGTTGACGCGTCTCATCATTGAAAAATACGTGCCGGAAGCCCAGCGTGAGGAAGCGCTTCAGGGGATAGCTAACGATCCTCATCATGTGCTCATTGTGCTCCATCCTGAGAAAATCATTTCGTAGCCAGAAAGGAAAAATTCATGCGTTCATCTGTTCATGCTTCTCAAACAGAGGAGTCTAGCACGCCCGCTGGTCGGAGTGACACCTATAAGTGGTGGGTGCTTATCACCGCGATCTTTGGGGCCTTCGTCAGTATTATGGATTCCACGCTTGTCACCACTGCTCTACCGCACATTCAGCGAGCCTTCGACACGAATCTGCATGTGGCCTCCTACATCACCACCGCCTATATTCTGGCACAAAGCGTCGTGATTGCTGCATCTGGCTTTCTTGCCAATCGCTTTGGCATCAAACGAGTGTATCTGCTTTCTCTCGCCTTGTTTACCCTCGGCTCCGCCTTGTGTGGCCTCGCCTGGAATATCGATATCCTCATCCTCTTTCGGGTCCTACAAGGAGCCAGTGGAGCGGCACTCTTTCCGCTTTCCATCTCGCTCGTCTTTGGAGCGTTTCCCGAGGACCAACGAGGGCTTGCCAATGGCGTCTTTGGCATTCCAGTTCTCGCTGCTCCTGCCCTTGGCCCTGTGCTTGGTGGGTATCTGGCTCAGTATGTGGACTGGCGCTGGATTTTCTATGTCAACGTGCCCATCGGCATTGTTGGCATCGTGCTCTGCTGGCAGATGCTGCAGGAGTCGGAGCGTCAGCCAACGTTGCCCTTTGATGTGCGCGGCTTCCTGCTGATTGCGAGTGGCCTCGGCTTGTTCCTGTTCGGACTGTCCAATCTGGCCTATGAGGGTTGGGGATCGCTCCTCACAGTGACGGGTCCCGTCCTCCTCGCCTTGCTTCTCGTGCTGTTCTTCATTCGTCTTGAGCTTCGCACGACACGTCCCTTGCTGGATGTGCGCCTCTTTACGAAAAGAAACTTCCTGGTTGGCAGCGTGATGAGTTGGATCGCCGTGTCAAGCCTGTTTGGCTCAGCCTTTCTCTTGCCACAATACTTGCAGGTGTTGCGAGGCTTGTCATCGTACAACGCAGGACTGCTGCTTGCCCCTCAGGGACTCGCCTCGATTGCGGGAACTTTTGTGTCAGGCATGCTCTACAGACGACTCGGGCCACGTCCCCTGATCCTTGGTGGAGGCATTGCGGTCGGGAGTGTGACCTACCTGATCAGTCGCTGGACAACCCTTACCTCGTCGTTTGAGCTGCTGGTTCCGCTTCTGATGGCGCTAGGACTGACACTGCCCTTCATTTTGCAAACCACAGGCACGGCTGCTCTGACAGGCATTGTGGGAACGGCCTTACCAGGAGCCAATACGCTTTTCAGTGTCTCGCGTTCGGTCGTCTCCTCCCTGGCAATTGCAGGATTCGTCAATCTGGTGCAAGCGCAACAGCTTGTTCATCAGGCAACGCTTGCACCCAATGGGCCAGTCACGGTTGCAGTAACCCGACAGGCACTCGCGATGGCCTATCAGGATGCGTATCTGCTTTCCGCTCTGGTTATGCTCCCACTCTTTGTCCTTATATTGTTCCTGAGTTTGCCACGTCGCATCCAAAAGTCAGAGCTGACGACACCAGTTGGTGGGAGAACACAGGCTCCTGAAACAGTCATTGGATCTTGAGAATACACCATGCAGAGTGTGTCGTTTGCTCTCCGAGAGATGTCGACGTTCTGCTGCACATTTTCTGTGATGAGTTGATTGGATGAGGGTCGCGTGAGAAGTGACGCAAGACCGTACCTGGCCGGATGGGCATCTCTTTCTCGGTCAGCGCGGCCCTCTGAACGAACGAGGCATCCGTGGGATTATTGCGAAGCTCGGCCAAGCTGCAAAACTGGTGTCTCCGTTGGGTCCACACAATCTGCGTCATACCTTTGCTAAGTCGCTGCTCGATCCAGCAGCCTATGAACTGGATCGGCAGCCTCTGCCACTTCCAGCGGTTCAGCACTTGTTGGGCCATGCCGATATCGCGACAACGACTATCTACACGCGAGCCACAGCTAATGACCTCGCTATTGAGGAACGGTGCTGCTTCTGTTTCTCGCATAACTTTTCCATGTTGTGTTTAGCAATTTGTTTTTTGGCAAACGACCCGGATGACTGTTTCTCTCACATAACTTTTCTTTTCAAGGTCTTGTGAGCGGTACTATCTCAGTAGCAAGTTCCAAGTGGATTACGTTCCCAAAACCTCTAGAGGACTGTTCCATTCACCGAGTCGCCCTCCCATAGGTTCAAGAATTTGATCGATGAGCATCGACAAAGCCAGGCATCGTTCTTGGAGCGACAAGCTATCGGTAAGAATTTGGCGAACAAGACGCGCGAGATCAGGGACATGTTGCTCAAGATCGCTCAACTGGTTCTTTGGCGGAACCTTCCAGTGCCCCTGGGCACGATGGAGTAGCGCTACGTAATTAAGTGGTGAAGATCTTCTCGTTCGAGCTCAATTTTATAGATTTATCTGAGCTCTTCAGCAGATAGTGTGTTTCTACCCCCTCAGTTGGTGAGGTGTTTAATGGTGTATCTATGCGTAGGCTTCCCCTAGATTCTTTTCAAGACAATGACTGGAAGAATACGAGGGGTGTTTTTTATACGCTCCGCAATACCTGGTTGTTCCTTCTCGAAGTTGGCAAAGAGACGATCACGTTCCTCTCGCTCTGGAATCGTCGCATGAGCCTGGAAACGCTCCGTTCCTACTTCAAGCCAGACATCAGGATGAGCCAGAATGTTGTAGTACCAATCAGGATTCGTCAGCGCACCACCTTTAGATGCAATAATGATAAAGGCGTCACCATCTCTCATATATCCAACAGGATTGACACGTGGCTGATGACTCTTTGCACCCAGAGTGTGAAGTAAGAGGATGTTCGCGCCGGAGAACTGGACCTTGCCGCCAGAGGAGCGAAATTCCTCAATGATATGAGTATTGAGCTCATCCATCTGCTTCTTCAGTTGCGTTTTATTGTCCAGATCATACGATTGACCCGAAGTGATATCTCGATCTTTGCTTTCATAAAGATTGCTCATGCATTATTTCTCCTTTATTATATAACCGCATTCACTCTTTTTGACTCTTTTCACCATAATCATTGCAGAGAAAGACGGGTGGGAATACCTTTACTAACTTGTCTATGCTCTTCCTCTGATATTGATGTGCCTGGGTTCCACTAGCTTTCTAAAGTGTGGACAGCAACAGTATACGGTTGGTATCGTCACTTGTCTTGACCCGTTAGGACTATTTTGTGAGAAAGGGGCGATGACTCTTCCGGACTAGTTATGGTTCGCCAGCGGTATCGAACTTTTGAAAAAGTTCCCAAAACACGGGGCACGTCGCGATCAAGCGAATTGCAGGTTTCTCCTTGCCGGGGCGTGGGGACACCCCACGATAGTAGGTATTGAGAGCGCATTGGAGCGTGGTGAAGAGGACATATCGTGCCGCTTCTTCGTCCACATCCAGCAGATCTTGCGTGTCTTTCATGTAAATGTGATTACTTGATGGCGGCAAAATTTGATAATTATCTGACGTAATACCAGCATGGGTTTTTTCTTCCCTCAGCGATGAAGAGAGCTTCGCTGGCTGGTCTAAGCACTCCCCCCCATTGAGAAAGCCGTCTGTGAGAAGTGTCACATAATTATCAAAAAACTACGCCATCAAGTAATCACATTTACAGCCTGTATTGACCGCCATTGCTGGCAAGAGGCACGAAAGCAGGCGAAGGGTGCTCAACGTGAGCAACTCACCCGCTTTCGTTTTCGCTACAAGCGTCAGGACTTGCTCGCAACTCTTGAGATGAAATGGAGTGTAAGTACGTAGTCGGTTCTTTTGCCCTGACGGTTTTTTTAACGTCTTTCGTTAAAGTCCCTGCTGGCCGCCAGAGGCTTCAATTCTCTGCCCGGTGATCCAGTGAGTATCTTCAGAGAGGAGAGCCGCCACGACGGGACCAATATCTTCAGCCAGACCGACGCGACCGAGAGCGATCCGCGAAGCCGTCTGTTTATTGACCTCTGCGTTGTCACGAACCATGCCGCCAGTAAAGTCTGTCGCAATAGCACCAGGAGCCAATACATTCACGGTAATGCCTCGCGGAGCCAGTTCGACAGCCATGTAGCGCGTCAGCACCTCTACTGCCCCTTTCACGGCTCCATAGACACTAAAGCCAGGGCCGACAAAGCGCGCAAGTCCGGATGAGATATTGATGATTCGACCCCCATCAACGATCACCGGAAGAAGGGTTTGTGTAAGAAAGAAGACACCCTTAAAATGGATGTTCAACAACTGGTCAAATTGTGCTTCGGTGGTCTCGGTCATTGACGTATGAATACCAATGCCCGCATTATTGACGAGAAAGTCAAAATTGTCCCTGTTCCATGTCTGTTTGAGCGTCTCCTTCACGGTATCGCTAAAGGCTGCAAAAGACTTCACATCAGAGGTATCGAGTTGCAAAGAGACCGCTTTCCGACCCAGTTTCTCGATTGCAGCGTCGCCGCTTTGAACCGCTTTCCAATAGGCGATCTTCTGCTCTAAGTAGTGAAGATGCTTTTGTTTTTGCAGCATCTCTTGCTCCAGTATGCTTTTCTGCTCTTCAAAGAGCGCGAGTTGGGCATCGGCGACAACGTCACCCTGCTTGAGCAGGGCTGAGTACATTCGCATCCCATCAATCGACATACCGGCAGCCCGTAAGCATGCCAGTATCTCAATGATCTGGACCTCTTCAGCAGTATATCTGCGATGATTACCGCTGTCTCGCCTCACGGTGTCAAGCAAACCGATCCTTTCATAGTAGCGAAGTGTATGTTCGCTGAGGCCACTTCTCCGAACTACTTCCTGAAGCGTAAAGTAGGAAGAAGTTGGCGTTTCTGTATTGTTGATCATAGAGGGTATTATGCACTACCTAGAGCGCTCTAGGTCAAGGGCTTAGAGTACCTTTTTAGTAGTAGAATCGGCTTTCCCATTCTCATTCGATATGCTCAGATGATTGACTGGCACGGAATCCTGTCTACATCCCAACGACGAGGACTCTTGCTTGATGGCAGAGGCCGCTCATATCAATCAACGAGGCGGCAGTCCTGAATGCTCAACTGGTGCTAGCACGGACCAAACCAGGTGCGCAACGCGGACTCGACGTCGAGACTGGCGTTTTCTGCGGTCCAGCAGATGTAGCCGTCGGGACGGACCAGGACGGCACTGGCCGCAAAATCAGTGGGCGTGCTGGCCTGTCTGTAGTCTACGTGCGCTGACCACCTGGCTGTGACGGCAGCAAGATCGTCGTGGTTCCCCAGATCGAGAAGCAGTCCACGCCCGGCATGCAATAACTGGCTGACGCGAGTCTGACCAGTTGGGGAGGACAGATCCAGATCAGGCATACGTCGACCAATCAGCGCCGAAGCGTCTGCGCCCGGCAGAGCATACCGCACATCTAGAGCAGAGATCATGCCCGCAAGGTAGCGGTTCGTCTCCGGAAGGCGCATCATGTCAATGAACAGTTCGCGCAGGGCGGAGCCGTCCTCGTCGCCCTGGAGCATCATCAACAGGCCTTGCGCGCGGGTGTTCTGGAGCACACGTGCGCCTACGGGGTGGCGCTCTGTGTGATAGCTCTCCAGGAGTCCTGCGGATGCCCTGCCCTGAACCTGTGCGGCCAGTTTCCAGCCCAGGTTGAACGCGTCCTGGAGGCCCGTATTGAGACCTTGGCCACCGGTGGGAAGGTGAATATGAGCCGCGTCTCCTGCGAAGAAGACTCGGCCTACCTGATAGTGCTCAACCTGGCGCGAGGCGTCGCTGAAGCGAGATGCCCATAGGATTTCCTGCAACTC
Organism: uncultured Dictyobacter sp.; assembly: GCA_964247965.1. Taxonomy (GTDB): domain Bacteria; phylum Chloroflexota; class Ktedonobacteria; order Ktedonobacterales; family Ktedonobacteraceae; genus Dictyobacter. Next base: position 12,469 of record CAXTXB010000115.1, read on the forward strand.
AACA
>CAXTXB010000116.1:0-12453 GCA_964247965.1 uncultured Dictyobacter sp.
GAATACCTATTCTTTCAAGTGGAGCCGTTAATACCTCCATACCATTAGTGAGCTCAGTGAGCGAGGTAGTAAATGTCAGCATCGATATCAGGTAGTAGAGGAAGAAGACGCGTATGATGGTCAGCGTGCTGATGATGATGCCATTCCAGGAGATGGCAAAGATCCACCACTGCCAGAGCTGAACTGTGTTTTTGGGGGCGGTATAAAAAAGCACTTCGACGATAAAGGCAAACGCGAGAAATGGGAGAAAAGGTCTAAAGCTGCCTAATGCATATGACAAAGAGATGCGTGATGCTTGTTGCAACATGGCGCAAAAGATCAGGAAGAAGGCAAAGGCGACGAAACTATTGAGCCAGGAGACGAGGGCGATAAGCAGGACCACGCCCACTAATTTTACGCGTGGGTCCAAGCGTGCGAGCACAGATGCATTGTTAATGTATTGACCAAGGGTGATGTAGCGTGAAAGCTCAATCATATGCTTTTCTCCACTCCCTTTAGAATCTCTGCTTCTAATTCTGCCAGGCCAAGCAGATCGGTGCGTATCTCCGGCAGGCTGCTGCGGAGCGAAAGTGCTATCTGGGTTGTCTCTGGTAACTCGACGTCTAGCGCATGCAGCGTATGCGCCCTGGCAAGCACCTCGCGCGGAGCGCCACTGAAGGCCAGTTTTCCTGCGTCGAGGATATGAATAACGTCGGCTAGCTCAATGATATCGACCAGGCTACTGGAGGCGTACACAATGGTCAGATCACTACGCTGTTGCAATGCAATAATCAGTTGTAGTAACTCGGAACGTCCACGTGGATCGAGTCCAGCCATTGGTTCATCGAAGATAATGACTCTGGGCTCCAGTGCGAGAACACCGGCAATCGCGACCCGCCGCTTCTCACCGCCACTCAGCGCATAGGTATAGCGTGAACGGAAATCTTCGTAGGGGAGCCCGACCGCTTCGAGGGAAGCCTGAACGCGGCGGCGCGACTCGGCGAGCGAAACTTTTTGGAGTCGTGGTCCAAAGGAGATATCTTTCCCTACTGTCTCCTCGAAGATCTGAAACTCGGGCGATTGAAATACCACTCCTACCTGCGAACGAATAGTATCACTATTAAATGTGCTCTCCTTCGTGTTTTTACCCTTAAAGAAAATGCTCCCAGCCCCCGGCTTCACCAATCCGGCCATTAGATCAACAACTGTGGATTTTCCGGAGCCTGTTGGACCGATCAAGGCTGTTATCTGTCCCGCTGAAATCATCAGCGAGAGTCCATGCAAAGCTTCGAGTTCAAAGGGTGTGCCACGTTGATGCGTATAGTAAACGTCTTTCAGTTCAAAAATAGGCCGGTGCGTATCTCCATTCTGACTCTCTACTCTTCCCGATTGTGATTGTCGTGGCCCTGGCTGAGATTCGGGTACTGATCGGGAAACGGAGCCGTTGCTCAAACTCCTTGGGTTCGCGGTATCAATCGTGGCGCGTAACTGTTCAGGTGAGAGAAGCGGTGTGGTTAGGTGAATCCAGCCCTGAGCATGCAATCGGTTTCCTAGCCGCGTTACCTGGGGTATATCTAATCCAACCGACTTGAGCCTTGCCGCCTGTGCGAATATTTCCACGGGAGAACCATCCATAAGAACGTGGCCTGCATCCATTACGATCACCCGCTCGAAAGTAGTAATTTCATGCATAGAGTGGGTGATATGAATCACGGTCATGTTCTGCTTGTGGGCCAGCTGTTGAACCGTAGTCAGGAGCTGTCGTGAGGTACGGCCCGAGATCATCGTCGTAGGCTCGTCGAGCAGCAGGTAGCGCGGCCGCATCGCCAGGATACCAGCCACGGCCACACGCTGCTTCAAACTGACCGATAGCTCGCTAATCGCCATCTGCGCATACTTCTCCAACTCTAGCAGCGCAATAGCCTCCTGGACGCGCTTCTCAATCTCAAGCAGAGGCAATCCAAGGTTTTCGGGTCCAAAGGCAATATCATCTATAACCGTGCCAGCAATCAACTGGTCATCCGGGTTTTGAAACACAATGCCTACATGCTGGCGAATCGTCCAGATATCCTGCCCAGTTGTATTCGTTGCAAGACCATCCACCAGAATCGTCCCGCTTTGTGGCTGCAGAATGGCCGCAATAAGCTGCATAAGCGTGCTCTTACCCGAACCATTATGGCCAATGATCGCAATAGTCTCGCCCGCCTCAATACGCAGGCTCACATTATCAAGCGCAGGGGGCACATCTTGCTCCCCCTGCGCACTATAGTTGAAGGTAACGTTCTTAATTTCTATCATAGCTAGTACGGCAATTCGTCGCGCGGCTTCGTGTCGGGGGCACGAACCAGGCGTGCTTCCAGAATATAAAAGACACGTGCCAGAATCACAGTAAAGATAGCAGCAATAATAGCCTCGAAGATTGACTGCAGCAAGACCACCGGAATGATCACCTGTGCCGGGAAATAGCCGCGCGCAATAAGCATTGCAACCACAAGAACAGTATTGGTTGCCGAACCAACAATGCCGGCCGCACCCGCCGCCAAGTCACGATTAATCCGCACCAGAGCCCCAAATGTAGCCCACGCCGTCAAGCCTATGAAGAGGCGTGGCAAGATTGAAACACTTGGATCTTTGAAGAAGGGATTGGGGGCGCGAATGAAGCTAGTTAAGCCAAATATAAAGCCCGAGATAATGCCGACTACAGGACCCGCAATGACGCCAGCCAGGATTGTCGGTATATGCTCTATGGTAGCATTACCGACCACATTAGGCAGAGGAATGAAGCCCAGGTTGGGCACAAATCCCAGAATAAGGGTGATAGCGGCAAGGACCCCAGCAATAACGATTTTCTCTGTAGTTAGCCTCCACGTGCCCGTCGTGGAAGCGGTAACTCTGGCCTTACTCAACTGCGTGCTCCTTTGTGACAAACGAAAATAAGCGCTGTTTTATCAAATGAATAAGTGGTACCTACAAGATTACATGTCCCCTTCAATATTTGTCAAGATTGTTGACACATTTAGTCAATAAATAAGTACTTAGTAACCGTTTGATTTTCGATATGTCTTTCTCCGATATCTTGAGAAAATCTCAACAAGTAGCCATCTGGGTCCTGTACGAGGATTTGTCGGCATCCATAAAGGACGTTATTAACTTTATACCAACTATCTTTTATCCCTCTTTTGAGAGGGTACTTATATTCTCTTAAAGAATCATATAATTTCTGAACATTGTCTGTATCTATTTGAAAGTTTATTCCACGACCCAAGGGATACTCAAAACTTCCTGTAATAAATGCATCATCTTCATGTGGATCAAACTCTTGAATCATGAGATGGCTTCCTTGATAAGACAAAAAGGCAAAGAGAGGATTTTCGCGTTGATACTCTACTGTAAAGTCTAAAATCTTTGTATAGAAATCAAAACTTTTTTTGAAATGCGAAACGTATAATTCGGGTGTGAGAGGATTAAATTTCATCTTAGCGTTGCCTCCGGCCTTTGCTCTAAAAATGGATGAACTCGATTTCTTTCAGGAAGGGAAGACTATCAGTGAGTATCTGTGGATAGTTTCAGGTAGCGGGCATATATATCGTTGTAGGCTGAGGCCTGGTTCTCATTGGGTGTCGCGACAGTGTGGGTTCTTGGTGCAATTGCTCTGGTAGCCTTCGCATCGGCCCATACTCCAGTGGCGATGCCAGCTAGCAGCGCTGCTCCCCGCGCGGAAGCCGCGGGAGTATCGACTGCCACCAACTCGCTTCCCAGGATATCGGATAGCATCTGACGCCAGGTAGGATGTAGACTGCCTCCGCCCGTCAGGAGTAATCTCTTTGCCATCACTCCTTCCGACAGTGCATCCAACGCGCTGCGAATGCCCATTGCCACTCCTTCAAGTGTGGCGTGCAGTAGATGCTCGCGTTGATGGTCGATGCGCATACCTAAAAAGGCGCTTGAGGAATTTTGCTGATGGGCACGTTCGCGCGTTAGATAAGGCAAGAAGGTTAGTCCAGCGGAGCCAGGGGGCACTGCGCCGGCGGTTGCATAGAGCTCGTCCCAGCTTGCTCCCAACGCCCGGCGCACCCAATCGAGGGCCAGGCCGGCATTCTGGACGGCTGCCATGGCATACCAGTGCGATGCATCGGCGGAGCGGTACAGATGGGTGCGCCCCGTTGGATCTCTTTCGGGTTGGATCTTGATCTGTATAAGTTGCGCCCCTGTGCCCAGGGTAAGTTGAGTCGTACCCGGCTCCAGCAGTCCTGTGCCCAGCGCTGCCGCTGCCGTATCCGCGCCACCCACCGCGACCGGGAGACCAACTGGCAGACCCATTTCTTCGGCAACCCGTTTATTCAGTGTGCCGGCGTGAGAGCCGGAGGGCAAAATCGGGGGAAATAGCTCTCGCCTTAGTCCGAGTGTGGTGATTACAGCGTCTGACCAATCATCGGCAAGTAAGTCGTAGAGCAAAGTCGCGGAGGCGTCGCTGGGATCGCTGGCGGCCGACCCGGTTAGCATGAGGCGCAGCCAGTCTTTTGGTTGTAGAGCCCAGCGGGCTGCTTGATAAGAGGATGCTTCGTTCTGTGCCAGCCAGCATAGAAGGGGACCGGCCATACCAGGCACAAGTGGATTTGCCAGCCGCCACTGCATGGCCTCTGGCAATTGCCGGTAACGGTTTAGCTCACTCTCTGCCCGGTTATCAGCCCACAGCAGGGCATTGCGTATAGGGCGGTCTTCATGATCGACGAGGACTACGCCATGCATCTGTCCCGAAAGCCCAATGGCACTTATCTTCTGAGGAGTTTTCTCTATCAGAGCGCGCACGGCTGAAATGGTTGCAGCCCACCACCCCATAGGATCGCTCTCCGCCCAGCCAACCCGCGGCGATAGGATTTTGTAATCGGCCTTACTTTCTCCGTGCACCTGCCCCTGCTCGTCCAGGATTATAATTTTGACTGAGCTAGTACCTAAATCGATACCTAAGATGTTCATTGTGCTTCTTAACACACTTTCTTAATGCCGTTCAGTCATTGACGGCGATTCTATCTTCGATGGCACATCACCCCAGGCCGTGAGAAAGGTCCAGACAACAAGAGCATCTGGCTCTTTCAATTCGTTAAGCATCTGCTGGTAGAGCTGATCATAGTCGTCAGGTAGCCGAGACCACTTCTGTATAAAGGGTTTGAACGTGCGATATGCGTGCCTCGCATCATTATAGAACGCTTGCCCTGTTCCAGAATCAGTGCCAGGACGAAATTCTATAGGATATGTACGAGTCTGCACGTTCACTACGCCATGTTGATGTAACAGGCCAGGGAGTTGATTATTCATTGAGTTCTTATCCAACTCAAAAAGATGACCAGAGTTGTAAAGGGCATCCATGATCAGCAGATTGAGTTGTTCGTGAGCAGGACTGCTCGTTTGAGCGATGTTCGTCTCAGTAACACGAACACCACCACCTGGACGCGTGACGCGCTGCAGCTCACTTAATATCTTGGGCCATTCCCATGTGCGCAGAAAGCTAGATGCCAGACGCATGTTTGCAAGAGAGAAATACTTCTGAGGAAATTCTATCATGCGCGTCGCATCCATCACGGCAAACTCGACGCGATCACTGAAGTTTTCAATACGCGCTTGCTCACGTGCGTACTCGATCATATTCCGGTTGACATCAACGCCAACAAGCTTAGATATCGTTGGGTACTCTCTAGCAACATTGATCAACCAATCACCTGCACCACACCCAACGTCCAGCACACGTTGAAGGCCAGCGGGGTCGGGCTGCTCTGGTAGGGCACCACCTATACCAGCGGTTATCATCTGATCTTGTATGCGGACACGATCGATCTCGTGTAGATTCTCTTGATCTTCCACTAAATAAGTGCCAATCGGCTGCTGATGGTGCGTTTTCTCGCCTGAAGAATCCATACGTGGCTCCTTGCTTATTTGCTTATCTATCTTCGTCATTTCGTGGCCTATCAAAGTATACATGAATATGCGGTATATGTCGATAGAAATTAATAGAGTTGTTAAGAGTTGTTAAAATAGGATGAAAGGAGATAGCGAAGCCCTTATAATTGAGAGTCATGGTGATTGTTTTCACGCAGCCATTTTAGCACAGTATTTGGCAACCTTCCAAGGTTGACAATACCATCTTGACTCGATTGATAGCAGGTGGTAAGCTCGTTTTATAATTCTTACGCTGGTAGTTTTCTAAGCCTTAAAGTGTCTCTCACACGAGGGAGTGGGAAATGAGCACTCTTGCTTTATGGATCTTGTTCATTGCAGATATGTTTCTTCTCTGGTGGTGGGTGAATAGAAAGCTTGATGATGGAGAGAGTCACCATTCGTATAACTTGTATGTCTACAATATAGATGGGAGCTTCAAGAGGGTGGAGGATATCCCCGATCTATTCTCAGTAGTGGAAAGCGCGGAAGAGCACTTTGTGGAAGGCGCGCAGAGAATCGTCGTGAGCGAGAATGGTATGATGAAGCGACTCTTCACGCGCCAGGACTACGAGACTGGACTCTGTGTCTGGTGAGGCAGGAAGCAAGTATCTTTATCTCGTCATACTGAATGCTCTTTGGGAACTTCATGAGTAGAGAGACGCACGACCTGCCCCTCGTCAATTTTGTCATCTTCTACAGGTTGGAATGGCAGCTCTTTGAGTGTTTGTCCCTGATCGGACGCCACGATAATCTCGGCCGGGCGTACAGCTTGCCAGACCTGTAGGACCGCGTCCTTAGTATCAGGGCGATAGAGGAAATAGACCTCTTTCTTCGCCTCTATTGCCTGGTAGTTTGCCCGCCCAAAGATATCTTTCGCGTGCACATCAATCACGTGTGGCTCATTAAGCTTGAATATCTCCTCTTTCTGGCCGGGAAGTGCCTGTCCTAAAAACAAGAAGACAATAGGTTTCTTCTCTGGATAGTTCACAGCAGTTTTGATGACTTCATCGTTATGTGTGCCATCGGTAGTAAGTATCGCGAGCAATGCACCTGGTAAGTGCTTCTGTATGCCTGTAGTGACAACTGATATACGTCCTTTTCTCTTATGCCTGGTATAAATGATATAAGAGATAATCATGCCAATCAGAGACACCGAACCACCAAAGGCCGTGGCAAGTGGCTTAGCTATCAGATTGGTTGTCCAGGCAATAACCACCAGTACCGTCGTCAGGATACCCAGGTAGAAGTTCAGGGTTGAACGCGTCCATGGTCCCTCAGCCTCCGGAGCATCAGCTGGACTGGCCTGATTCTGTACGGCCCCTGTCCCACTCGACTGTTTTTCCTCTTCATCCACCAGTCTCTCGTCCTCAGCGTCCTCATCCTGTTTTTGTTGTGACCGCTGCTTTCCAATCGAAGGAGCTGTGTGATCTCTTCTATTTTTTCGAATCTGGCGCTGATGATAACGCACGATATCCATACCAATGCAGGTAAGTGTGAAAGCGCCTAGCAGGCCAAAGGCATACATATCGCCAAGAACATTAATATCGCCATCTACCGCAATGAGAACCAGGATAGGAATGAGCGTTGCCAGGGCGATTGAGTAGTGGGGGGTATTGCGCAGCTTGTTGTGCTTCATCAAAAACACAGGAAAAAACTCCATGCGCGCAAGTGCCATGAACACGTGATATGAGCCAATAATGGCGGTGTTGCTAGCGAAAACGAGTAATGCACTGGCACTGATTGCCACCTCGGTCTGCAGCCAGGTTGCTCCCCAATGTCCACCCAGTAGTGAAATAAGCTGTGATGAGAGGACAGGATCAGCGGCTGCTTTTGGCTGTAGTACAGTAGAGAGGACAGTAAGCACCGGGCTAGTCACGCCAACGGTGAGCACAACCAGAAAGAGTGCAATTTTGCCGACCGCTCTGCGTGGCAATTTCATATTTGGAGAGAGTTGGGAAATACTCTCAAGACCTGAAAAGGCTAGAAAGGAACCTGCGAAGCCGACAAGTATTGTAATCGGTGTCAGTGGACGCCCTCCACTAAACATGGCCGGGAAGAGGGCAAAGAATTGCGCAAGCGAGAGATGTGTAAAAACTGTCACCAGAATAGCTATATCACTGGCAAAGGCGATTGCAGCTCCAACCAGGCTCACTTTCGCGCTTTCGCTAATGCCGACCCAGTTAAGTATGCCGAGTAAAACCAGGACGAGCAAAGTAATCCAGACGGTGATACTGAGCCCTAAAATGGCTGTCTTTGGACCAACAGCAGGGAATACAACGCTCAGATAGAGTATTCCGGAAAGGGAGCTGATGGCTGATGTTAGAAAGTAGTCGACCAGGATGAACATACCGCCTAACGCTCCAAACCAGCGATTAAGCGCCTTGGCTGCCACCGTCACCACCCCACCTCCCTGTGGGAAGCGGTATGTCACCTCGACATATTTAAAGGTAAGCAGCACAAAGACAATCATGGTCAGGAAAACGAAGAAGCCCGCCAGCTTATTCACTGTTCCATACAAAATGCCTGGTACATAGTAAATAGAAGTGCCGATATCGGCAAAGACAACTGCCCAACATAAAAGAGGGCCAAGACTTTGCTCAGATTTTTGCTGTGATTTATCTGTATTTGTCTTGTTTGTTTCAGCTTGTTGCATATCCTTCATGCTCCTTTCTCTTCTCTAACACGTAACAGCAGAGCAAAAAGTCTTAGAGAATGCTCACCTCATGTTCTCTTTGCCTTCTCACAGCTTCGCTGCTCAATAAGATTTTTTAGCACATTTTGCTTTTTCTGCACAATCTAGGCTTTGCCTATATTGTGAAGAAAAAGCAAAATGTGCTAAAAAATCTTATTAAGCAGCGCACAAGATCATCTGTCAAGAAAGCGATGACGCGGCTACCCTTGCAACGATTCTAGTGATCGCGCTATACTTGTTTACGCGGTTCATCAAGGAAAAGTTGGTTTCTAGTTTCAGTAGACGTTAGCAAGTTGATGAGAGCGAGAAAGAAAGAAGAGGGACTATGAGTAAGACGACGCTGCGTTTTCGGCAGGTGCACCTGGACTTCCATACATCGGAAGCATGCGAAGGGGTAGGAGCTGATTTTGATTCGCGAGTATTTGCGGAGACGGTCAAGATGGGTCATGTAGATTCTATGACTATCTTTGCCAAATGTCATCATGGTTTTTCATATTATCCAACAAAGGTTGCGACGCCGCATCCACATCTTAGCTTTGATCTTATGGGCCAGCAGCTTGAGGCGTTGCACTCAGCCGGAATACGTGCACCTATTTATGTGACATTGATGTGGGATGACCTGGCGGGTGAGCAGCATCCAGAATGGATTATTGTAAACAAGGGCGGGCGTGAAGTCATGCGCCCTCCGCTGACAAACGGGTCTCCGCTAGATGGAGGTCTGGGCTGGACCACGCTTGATCTGACCTCGGGCTACGGGGATTACGTGATAGCACAGGTGCAGGAGATCTGCCGCAGCTACGAAGTCGACGGTTTCTTTTTTGACATCTGTTTCCCTCTGCCCAACTACTCAACCTGGAATCAAGCTCGCCTGCGCCAGGCCAATGTACGACTGGATGATGATCAAGCAGTGCTGGAATATACAGCGCGTGGCTTCTATGGCTATCTTGAGCGTTTAAGCAAGGTCGTCAGAGAGCAGAAGCCTGATGCGACAATCTTCTATAATGGCACTGTACTGCCGAAAATGGCACATGTCATCCCTTCTGAAACCCATCTGGAGATCGAGAGCCTGCCGACCTCATCGGGCATCTGGGGCTACATGCACTATCCCATCATGTCGCGCCAGGCGCGCACCAATGGCGTTGACTTTCTGGGGATGACCGGGCGTTTCCACAAAGCGTGGGCCGACTTCGGGGGCTTGAAGACGCGTGATCAGCTTGACTATGAGTGTGGCACCATCGTGGCCGCCGGAGGTAAAATTTCGGTTGGAGATCAACTTCATCCGCGTGGAGTGCTTGATCCCGCCGTCTATCGCCTGCTGGGTCACTCTTTCAGCAAAATTGAGCAGCTTGAGCCCTGGTTAGATGGTGCCCGGCCGGCAGCTGAGATTGCGCTTCTGGCCACCGTAGAGACCTGGAAATCGGACCCCAACCTGCCCTTCCCCTCGCATAGTCCAGAAGTTGAGGGTGCGTCACAACTATTGCTAGAGGCTGCGATCCAGTTTGATATCATCGAACCAGTAATTTCAAGCTTTGCAAGCTACAAAGCTATTATAGTACCAGATACAGCATCTATAAATAGCGAATTGCGCGGCAAGCTAGGAGAGTACGTCGCTGGCGGTGGCAAGCTAATATTAAGTGGTACGGCAGCCGTGAATCCAGAAACGGGCGCATTCGATATTCCAGGTGTCCCTGTAAGCTATGTCTCGCCCGCGCCGACCGTGCCCAGCTATTTGCGCCTGGATGAAGCTCTGGTCGGTGATAGCGAACTGGCAACGGACTACGACTACGTCTTCTACAACCAAGCGCACATTGTGAAACCCGAGGTCGGTGCCACAACGCATGGAGCACTGCGCCGCGCACTCTTCAACCGTACCTGGGAGCACTTCACCAGCCACGCCCATGCTCCCGTTGGAGACTATCTGGACGCACCCCTGGTCGTCTCCAATAATAATATTCTCTACTTCGCCGCACCGCTGTTCAGCGCCTACCATGATCATGACTACTGGGTCTACCGTGCCGTCGCCCTCAACGCCCTACGTGCCTTCCTGGGCAATCCCCTGCTTGTGCCAACGGGACCCGGCTGGGCAGAATTCACCCTGCATAGCCAGCCCGCTGGCGAGCAGCATCCCGACCGAAGAATTCTGCATGTCGTCACCTATCATCCCCGGCGCACCATGCAGCCCATCCAGCACGTGGACCAGGATTGGTCCACCTCCAGCCTCAGCATAAAGATACACACCGAGGGCAAGCCACCTGAGCGCGTCTATATTGCTCCTGATCGGCAGCCGCTCACCTTTACTCAGGAGGGTGAGTATATCAGGATCGATCTGCCACCTGTTGGCGCACATACCGTAGTCGTCCTGGAGTAAGCCATTAGCTGTTCAACACAAAATGTTGCTTTATTGATGAGAAAGTGAATATGCAGCTCATATGAGCTGCATATTCACTCTTCTGGCGATCAGTCATAATGGCTCATTTGCTCTCGAAACGCCTATCTAGTAGTTCAGAATGCGGATAGCTATGTGCAGGGCGTTCGCTGGCAGATTCTAGCACGGGCGCATTCTGCCTATGGCTACCAGGATTGGTTTCTTAAGGCTATAGATAATGCCGAGGCCATTGCGACGAACCTCAAGGAAACGATAGATACACAGTATAACCAGTTTAACTTAGTAGAAGCTCTTCAGGAAAAGGCGCAAGGGTACACAATGCTCTGGCAACCGGAGAAGGCACTTGCAATATATCCTCAAACAGATAAGCTCAAGCCGTTTCGTCCGATCCGTGAAATGGGTTCGTACACGATTATCAAAGCGCAGGCATACACTTATAGTGGAGATATTGAAAATGGAATAAAGCTTGCGATGCAGGGTATTGAGCTTGCTGAGGCATATGGTTCTCGACGACACATCAGTTGTGTACAAGGTATGTATGAGAGACTCCAGGTAACAAAACTTGGTAAGCACGCTCGTATGAAGGATTTAAAGGAAGTTCTTGTAGGTGCACAAAGGTGAGTGAACAACAAAAGAAGCGTGTGATGTACATTATCAGTTGTGGAACTCCTGTTGCACAGAGGCTCTATAATCTAGTGCCTCTACTGCAATCGGAGGGGTGGGACACGTGCGCTATTCTTACGCCAATGGCAACACGATTTGTTGATGGGGAGCGACTGCGTATATTGACAGGGTACCCAGTGCGCAGTGAGTACAAGCGGCCGGAAGATCCCGATGTATTACCGCAAGCTGAAGCAGTGATTGTCTTTCCTACGACCTTTAATACGCTCAACAAATGGGCTTTAGGCATCAGCGATACACTCGCACTTGGTCTGCTGTGTGAGCTAACGGGTTTGAACGTGCCTATTCTGGCGATTCCTATAGTGCGCAGAGGAGGCGGTTTAGATACTCACCCTGCGTTTATAAGAAGCTTGCGTCTACTAAAAAGGTACGGAGTACATGTTTTCTACGAGCCAGATATGTACCCTCCGAGAAATGAGATATCGGATGAAGGAATCTTGAGAGAACTGCGCCAAATTCTGTAGAAACTGCTGCTCCTGACTCACTTCAATAGGTTCAGCGTAGCGAACATTCAGATCATTTATCCATTGCTTGATGATGCAATGTACACGATGATGTAGTACCCGTATACTGCGAGGATAAGGAGCAGTATTGTCGATCCAAAGATAAACGGGCTAAACCAGCGACCCCTGAGAGCAAGCTTCTCCTTGTTGTCCTCGATCGAAGTCTCGCTCATATCAAGCGTACTGATCGTGGAGCGCATTCCAGGAGGCATCCACCAGCAGGGTTTGCGTCCCTTCGCAACCCAGCGACGGCAAAAGAACATCATATTCGCATTCAG
>CAXTXB010000117.1:0-6043 GCA_964247965.1 uncultured Dictyobacter sp.
CGTTCGACGAGCAATGATTGTCTTGTTTCGGCAGCTTTGCTAGTATGCCATATCCAGATAGGTTTGTCAAGTATCTTTATTCATATATTCCGAATAGTATCAGTTTATCTCTTTAAGACAGTAACGCCTGCTCTTTCGATGGCGAGGAACAATTTCGCATAGTTGAACGGTCTTGTCAAGCGCTTTCCAGAAGAATTTTTACTCTATTCGTTTATCTTGCAGTCGGCTTGCCAACGCTGACGCAGATCTTGTGCCGTGACAAATACTTCTCTTATATCATTATTCTGTGCTGCAATATGGGCGCGCAGCATAGATAGAGTCGAAATATATGCATCTAGCCGCTCAGTAATAGCTGTACTATTTGTCAAGCAGATATCACGATACATCTCAGGGCTTCCTCCTGCAAGACGAGTCACATCTCGGAAGCCCGTAGAAGCAAGTAAAGACGCGTCATTCCACGTAGTATTCTCGCCCACCGTTGTCATTAAAGCGACCGAAGCTAGAAAGGGCAAATGGCTCACTCCAGCAACCTGATCATCATGGGCGAAAGGGTCAAGAAAATGCAACTTTGCGCCTAACATTTCAACAAATGATGAAATGTTACTTACAGCAGTGGGATTGGTATGAGCGGTAGGAGTAAGACAATAAATGCGGTTTCTAAAAAGTTCTGCATCCGCCGCATTAACGCCGCTCACCTCTTTACCTGCCATAGGATGACCGCCAACAAAGAATACATTCGTGGGTAAAAACTGCTCAGCCCAACTGATTACCTGAACCTTAGTGCTAGCCACATCGGTAACTATGGTGCCAGGAGATAGTTCCGAAGATATACTTTGGAGGATTGTGTGCATCGCGCCAACAGGTGTAGCCAGTATAACAAGGTTAGCACCACGCACTACATCTGATAAACAGTCAGAAATCTCATCAACAGCTCCGGCTTTGCGAGCTTGTTCACGCACTCCATCCCCTGAATCGTAGCCAATCACCCGCCTGGCTACTCTCGTCTTATGCAAAGCGAGTCCCATCGATCCGCCAATCAGTCCCAGGCCAACGATTGCTACTTGATCAAACATAGAGAAGGTCTTCCTTATACACACTAAGATGCTTTACGTCCTTGCAATACTAGTAAAAATGTTATTGGCTTGCGTCTAGTATTGCTCATTCAGTTGAATGACATTCACATCGGTTTTCTATTGAGCTTGGAAATCATTATACTAAAACATTTCCTAAAAGGATAGAGGATATCACAACATACATCGTAGGTAAAGTACTCAAAATCTACATGTTACTCCTAATACTTTTTTGTTAGAGTGTTATTTCTTAAATACAATAGCGGAGTATCTAACGAGATTAAGCGTTAGATACTCCGGCTTCATATGCAAATTCGCTTTTACCTGTTCAATAAAGAAGGTACCTGATTATTGAGCAGCTAAAGGCAATGCGTTGCGTAGATCATTTACTTTAGCATCACGTGTACCTAGAGGATTGAGGTTCCAACGTACTTCGATAGTGCGGAGGATAGAGGTAGTGTCATAGATAGTATGATCGACTGCCCCCTTCTTCGCAAATGGTGAAATGATGATGCCAGGAACACGCGATCCAGGCCCCAGCGGTCGCTAGTTGGGGGCGCGACATGGTCCCAACGTCCTCCATTTTCATCGTACGTGATGATAATAGCAGTATCTTTCCAATATGGGCTATTTTGGATAGCTTGAACGAGGTCAGCGGTATGCTGCTGACCAGTAGATTCATCCGCGTAACCTGGATGCTCATTGTCTTCGCCTATCGGCTTTACAAAAGAAACGGCTGGTAAGTTACCACCTTTCAGGGCGGCGAGGAAATCTTGTTCGTCCTTTAGGTGTTCCGCTTTTGCAGGTTTGCCATCGGCGTAGTTAGCAAAGTATGCAAAAGGCTGGTGATGGAACTGAAACTCTGGATCGGGGTGACCAGCTAGCGCATTATTCCACCCTCCAGAGTACCAGGCCCAGGAAAGGTTCTTTTCGCTGAGTCGGTCGCCAATATTTGCTTGTGTCTGTAGAGGCACTAACGTAGCAGGTTTAGCACTTGCAGGATGAGGTGTGTTGACGGTATAAGAAGTATTAATTGCGTATCCATCAGGGGTCACAGCTCCATCTTTCACCATTTTCCCGTTCGCATCAAGCTGCGCTACCATACTTTTAGGTGCATTTGGAAAAGTAGGAGTGCAGGCGCAAACCAACCAGAAGTGGTTGAGGAACGAGCCACCAAAAGCAGCGTGAAAAAAGTGATCCGCCAGCGTGTACTGCTGGGCAAGCTTACCCTCGGGGAAATTTGTCGCATCATAGGAGCTCATCACCAGGCCAGCGGCATCACTCCAGGCAATAAACTTGTCCATTTTGCCATTATCAATCTGATACTGCTCCTGATAATAGCGGTGCACAAGATCACCTGTCATTAGATTAGGAGCTACATATTTCGACGCGTCAAATGGCTGCACCGGCATATTAGCAGGAAAGCGTGGATCAGGCTTGCCGTTTTTTAGAGGCTGAGGCAAGATGGAATAAGCCTGTCCATTTCTATCAACCTGCTTTAAAGCTGTAGGATCTGCGTTGCTAACGCCATCCGCCCCTGGAAAATGACCATAGAGGCTATCAAAGCTCCAGTTCTCTTGATAAAGAACAATGAAATGATTAATCTTTCCAAATGGATTCGATGCCTTGGTCGCAGATGGCTGACTCGGGGTTGAACTTGCGCCGCAACCTGTAATAAAGACTAAAATAATGAGGAGACTTACTACTGTCGATCGGAAACGCATCTATTGCTCCCTTTCTTCTACCAAGAATGCGGTTTACTTTTCTACTTTAAAGTATACTTTGACCCGGGAAGGTTACCTAACAAGTAAACACGATAACATTTAAGCCGCTGTTAAGGCATCATTAAGCTTTTTGGGAAGGGGGTATTACAGGAAGACATCAACTGTTATTCGGAAGAAGTTGCCAGCGATGCATATGCCAGTCATGTCCCTCTGCAACTAGTGTTCCTGCATACTGAGGATCCATAGGAAGAGAGGCAAAGAGCCAGCGATTCGTCTCCTGAGCACTCTCGCGGCTGGCCAGGAGCTTAGCAGGAGCTCCTGGCTCTACGGTCACATCAAAGGAATCGAGGGCTAGCGAAAGTCCCAATCCCCTGGCCTTAATATACGCTTCTTTACGTGACCAGCAATGAAAAAAAGCTTGTTGACGTAGAAATACTGGTAGGCGCTGCAGTTCAGCATTTTCGAAAGGTGAGAAATAGCGTTTAGCCAACTGCTCATATTCAATAGTAGTACGCATATACTCGATATCAATCCCAACATTGCGTATATAGGTAAAAGCATAGACGATAAGGTCATGGGTATGAGAAAGGTTGAAATGCAGTAGATTGTTTTGGAGGGAAGGTGCTAATTCAGGCTTACCGTAAACATTGTAGGAAAAACCGAGTTGGGTAGGCTCAAGGTTTGTGTAGCTTGCAAGAAGCGTTCTAAGTAGACCATGCGTCACTATATAGCGCCTACGATCCTTCTCGAAATAAAATTGGGCCGCCTTTTTTGCCTCCTCCCCATTAAGCAAGAGATGCAGGGCTGGAATTTGAGCCCGAAACATTTCATATGCAACTAACCAGACATGAACTTCGTCATGATGCAATGTTCTATCAAGAGGGGGTGTTGGCCAGGACATTACGGCATCCGACATAAATAGCCCTTCCACTCCTTCGTCTCTATTATTAGAAGTATACGAGATCTTCCAGCCAGGTACGAGATGTAGTGCCAAGCGCCTCGACTAACATATCGGTCACCTGGTCGCTTAAAAGTATAGTATGCTCCTTGCGATAAAGAGTAAGAAAGCGAGGTAGAATACCTATTGAAGAGTGATCCAGCAGGTCGGAAGCGAACTGTTCAAGTAATAATTCATAGGTCAGGTAGTCTTTGGCAGAAGTATCCTCGAACCAATCAAAGCCCCGTATTGTCACAGGGGTCTTCCCATCTGGCTCAGGCTCAAAGATATCTACATAGTGTTCATGTAAATCTTTATTTACTACATCCGGAACTTCATTCAGGCTACGTGAAAGCCAGAGGGCAGCAAATTTGAACTGCCACTCGTCAGCCCAGAGAGGATTATCATCGGGCCAGGGACGCGGATCTTCCTCCAGAAAAGCGAGAGACAACTCATGATAGAGCATGAAAGCAAACTTCTCTGGTGTCATCTCACCAAAGATAGGATCAACCTCTATAGGCGCAATTAGAGAGGAAGGCGAAGTGATATCAGTCAAGTAAGGATGAGGAGTGTCAACCTCCTCCGACTCGCTATGAGGAACCAGAGCCCAGTCTTCTGTACTTACAAGCAAAACCTCAAAATCTGGTATGGCTACATTTAGTAACTGTGATAGCGCACTGCAGGCATTCTCAATAGTCTGAAAAACCCAACGGGCGAGGGATTCCTCACCCGATGGGTAATAGACAGTGATTGTTTCTGCTAATGTTTTATAACGATCATAGGGGAAAAGTGTAGGCAATGCTATGCCTTCCCTTCTTCTAAGATTCTCGGCTGAGCCTCATCGAGCAGAACAACAGGATCACGCCCATTGAGTTCTCCCTGTGCCTGTTCTCGCAACGTCTCTGCCTTATTTTCTCGGCGGAAGCGATTATAGAACTGAGAGTAAAGCTGCTGTAAACGCTGTGGATTCAACTGTTTATTGCCTTCATAGTACTCCTGGGCAACCTGACCGATTGACCACGTTGCTCCGGCAGCAATAGCACCAGCAACAAAATCACCACCAAACGGGACAATCTTTGCCGCCTGTTGCGCGACGTAACGTAAGCCCAGCCCACCTGCAATGGTTGCAATCAATTCACGTGCATACTTCTTTGCATCCGGGCTATCCATTTGTTCACCATATAGTGTAGCCAGACGTAACACCAGGCGAATTTGTGTACCGAGCAAGATAGGAATATCAACAAAAGGTATCGGCTCCAGTCCTGCTGCAAGACTCACCAGGGTCGAGTTACGAATGATCCTTTGTGCAGCCTCACGTCTGTAAGCCGGTAGTTCACGCCCTATAGCAAGTGCAGCCTCAGGGCTGGCTTCAATGATGGCTGGAATCAGTTCCTCAGCAACATTTTCACCCGTCTTGGCCGATATAGGAATGACGCCAGGAGAATCAAGAGCTACAGCAACCTCTGTGGCAAAGTGGTCACCAGATTGATTTCCTTTAAGCTCGTCAACTTTATTGACCGCCACGATCGTGGGCTTACCAATACGTTGAATAGCGTTGTAGAGCTCACGGTCCTCTGGACCCAGCTCTTTTTTGGCAGCATCAATAAGAAAGACAATTACGCTTGCCTGCTCCATGCCGCTTTCCATCACATTGGGCAAGTGTCCTGGAGTATCAACCAGGGTAAATGGGCCAAAGTCAGTACGAACCAGGGTACGCGTGTTACCAGCCTGTGAAGAAGCCGGAGAAAGAACCTTACCTTTTAAAGTATTAAAAAGCGTACTCTTTCCAGTATTTGGCTGTCCGACGATCACAACTGTGTTGTTTAGATTCTCAAGAACTTCCTGCTGGGCCATCTGCCAGTTCACAGCCTTCATAAGACTTTGTACCATATTTATATTTGCAGGAAGATTTCGTATGGTACTTACACCCAATTCACGCAGATTCTTTGGTTGATCGCGCTTCCGTAAGATACTTGATACGACCTCATTTTTTAACTTACGTTGTCGTTCATCATCTGCCCTCGAAATTTTTCGTTTTGAATTAGCCACGTCAACTTCCTTCCCTATTAATTGATATACTACAACTATTACGATCATTACGACTATAAAGAATATGTTAACCTATGAGTCCATGCATGATCCGGTTTCAGTAGAGCAACCTTTGTATGTAAGAACAAGCATACAAAAGTATTACGAGGATATGTAGTACCACGTTTCATAATTTTTAAGTATACTTATCCAGAGCAACTAGCACTATTATAATCCTTATTACATTTAAATTCTAACATAGTTGCCTATATAGCGAAGGAGTG
>CAXTXB010000117.1:6053-12415 GCA_964247965.1 uncultured Dictyobacter sp.
GGAGTGGCCTTTGCTATAGTTATTATCTACAACGTACACTCTAGTAGTGCATATACATTTTCTTGACAGGAAGAGAGATTTTCTGCCATAATCAAATCCTGAGTAGAACAAGCCATGATACAGATTGGCGCTTCACTATTTTCTCACTAACGAGGCACTAAGATGCAAGACACGCATAAGCCAAATGAAAAATTTGAACATGATTATGAGGCCGGGTTCGAGCGCGTAATGTGGTTCGCAGAACAGGCAAAGCTACGGGGATGGCAGCTAAGTGATCGCCAACTTGTACACGAGATTGTCCAGCGAGAACGCGCTGCACAGATACGAGAGAAGAGCTCCTTGCCTGTCCTTGGTACTGAAGTACGTTCTGCCGCATGGAATCGTGGGCAAGCGGACGCGTTACGTAGCGTATTGCGTTCTCAGCATGAACAAGAGAAGAACAACAGGTAGTACCAATCTTGCTACAAATACAGTAAATACTTGACAGGTAAACTCTCCATCTGCCATAATTATCCTTACTAGAAACTGATGTATTTCATTCGGGATAGTAGGGAGTGTATGGCACAAGTAGTAACGGTGATCAATTTTAAGGGCGGTGTTGGCAAAACCACTACTGCGATCGAGATCGGAAGTGCCCTTGCCAAGCATCATGGACGTAGAACTTTACTGGTTGATCTTGATCCCCAGGCTAGCGCGACTTTCTATGTCATGGAGCAGAACTCCTGGCTCAAATGGAAAGATAGCAAGGGCTCTACGTATGATCTATTTAAAAACCGTGACATTTCTTTTTCTATGCGCAATGCAATTGTACCAGACGTACTGCAAGGCCTGGCACCTGTTATTGGCTTTGATCTCTTACCATCTACTCCCGACCTCATTGATATCGACCTTGGCCTAACCGACTTTATCAGTTATAATATTTTGCAGCGCTATCTCGATCAGGTGCGCAATGACTATGACTATATTATCTGCGATTGCCCACCCAATTTTAACCCGGTTACGAAAAATAGTTTGTGGGCCAGCGATGCGTATGTCATTCCTACTGTGCCCGACTTCCTTTCAACATACGGCATTGGACTCCTTCAACGTTCGGTCAATAAACTAATAAATCCGAATGCGCAAAAGCTGCAATTAAAGGGTCCTACACTTGGCGGTATTATTTTGACACGCATCAAAACAAATGTGACGCTGCATGCCGCATATTGTGAACAAGTGCGTCATGATTATCCTGGTAATGTATTTAAGCATGTTATTAGCGATAGTATCATCGTTGCGAATGCGCCCAATAACCGCTTACCAGTTAGCGTTATTACAAGCCCTAAGAATCACGAGGCCAGTCTACAGGAACAGTTCAAGGCGCTTGCAGGAGAATTTATCAGTCGCATTCACCATATCCGTCCTCGCCCGGGATAGTACTATTTTTCGTTCTAATCTTATACCTATTGCATCTTCTTAGTCTGACAGGTACAATGACCATGCACATTCTGACTTATTTTATAACTTGTACGTGCCTGGTCTTAGCAATACTAGAGGAAAAGAGTTATGAATAAGCATTTCACAGTGGATCAGCTTGAGACTATGAAAGTACATGAACTTGCAGACTTGCTAGGGAATATAGTACTGGTGCTCAAGCGTATGCCTGATGTCGAATGTCGCCAGCTCACTACACAGTTCTCCTCTGAGGAACCATTATCCGAGAAGGAGAATAACTTACAACCTACGGTACTGACAGATTCTAACCTGACTTTGAAAGAGGTGGAGCTGAAAACTAAGAAAAATGCAGAATTGAAAGCTATTGCCACTGAGCTCGGCCTGCACTTGCCAGCAAAGACAAAAAAAGACGAGTTTATCACTAAGATACTTGCGCGTTTAAGTCAGAGTCATAGCGAGCAATATGCCATTCAAAATCTTTAAGCAGAGAACGAGAGTAAACTGATGGATCTTGCGATACCTACATATACTGGGCCTGAACCTGGCTCGCAAGAGCAGGTGAAGGCTATCATTTCTGAACTACATAATCTGTATCCGCAAGCAACATGCTCACTGGACTTCTCAAATCCACTTGAGCTGTTGGTAGCAACTCAACTTTCGGCTCAGTGTACTGATGTGCGTGTCAATATAGTGACAAAGCAGCTTTTTCAGAAGTATAAGACTGCAGAGGATTATGCGATAGTAAGTCAGGAAGAGCTAGAGCAGGATATCCGGTCCACGGGCTTTTACCGCAACAAGGCAAAAAATATTCGAGCGACTGGACAGCGCTTGCTCACAAATTATAATGGTGAAGTACCGCAAAGTATGGAAGAGCTGCTTACCCTACCAGGGGTCGCGCGTAAAACAGCCAATGTTGTGCTGGGTTATGCTTTTGGGATCGAAGTAGGTGTTGTCGTTGATACGCACGTGGGAAGGCTTTCGCGGCGTCTGGGCTGGACGACCAATGAAGACGCCGTGAAAGTAGAGCAAGACCTTATGCGCATCATTCCGCACGAAGAATGGCTTAATATCTCACACATGCTTATCTTTCATGGACGTGCTATATGTGATGCTCGCAAGCCTCTATGTGAGCAATGTTCGCTAGCTCATCTATGCCCATCCGCATTCGTGGCGAAGCAGCTAAACGCTAAAGCCTAGTACTTGATCCAAGACGGTAAAAATGGCGTGCATTCTCCGCCCATAGTTTTCGTTTCGCTTGCAGAGAGAGATGAGCAGTTAGTGTATCCAAAACTTGAATCCAACGTGCATACTCTGTAGCTTGTAAGGCTACAGGCCAATCACCGCCAAAGACAACACGATCCTCACCGAAAACATCTAGAACATGGGCAACATAAGGCGCTAGATCGTCGATAGTCCAGTGTTCGATATCAGCTTCTGTCACCATGCCACTAATTTTACAAACAACGTTGGGATGAGATGCAAGTTCTTGAATCTGTTCACGCCATGGATCAAGCTCATGCGCTTTGATCGCTGGCTTGCCAAGATGATCCAGGATAAAGGCTGTATCTGGACAGAGGCGTACCAGTTCATTGACACTTGCAAGCTGGTTATGATGAATACCAATATCACATGAAAGTCCATAGTCAGCCAGAAGTTGTGCCCCGCGAACAAAATCTGGCCGCAAAGAAAAGCGTTCATCAGGCTCACCCTGTACAAGGCGGCGCACACCCTTGATCTGTGGTCCAATCGCAACTAGAGCGTCTAGATAAGCACGCACGCGCTCGCCGTATTCAAGTGGGGCATGGGCGACAATACCCAGTAAGCGAGGATCTTCCTGAGCACGATCAGCGGCCCATCTAGCCTCTAGCAATGCGTAGTGAGGATTAACATCAACCTCTACGTACACGATTCCCTCGATGGCTACACCAGTGGTATGCGCTCGATATTCATCCAGTCCATATGATTTGTCGAGGAGTAGGTTAGTATCAAGCCAGGACATCCGAAAATGAGACGGGTCCCACAGGTGAACATGGGCATCTATAATAGGAAAGTCAGGCATATGCACATCTCACTTTCACCTATGGAATCAGGACAATTTTTGTGGCCTCGCCGGGTCGATCCACAAGTTCAACGAAAGAATCGGGTCCAAGACGAAAGGGTCGCATATCCAGCCAGGGACCACCAGGAACCTGACCAGCCGCAAGCAGGTCCACAGCCTGGCGTATATCCGTCATGGTGTAGGCGTACGATCCCTGCAGGGCAACTTCCCAACGAATAACGTCTTGCACATCAAAGGCTGTTTCTTTATCGTGTAATCCTAACAAGATCACGCAGCCAGCAGGCCCGACTACAGCAGCAGAGGACTGGCGCGTTGCCGAGCGGCCAACGGCATCAAAAGCGACAACATGGGGGACCTCGGCAACAAGTTTGCGCACCTTACTAATAAGGTCAGTATCACGTGCGTCAAAGACGGAGGTAGCGCCTACCTGGCGTGCAGACTCTAAACGGGCGGGATTAGTATCTACAGCGATGATCTGTCTGGGCTGCACCTGGCGGGCGGCACAGATCGTCAATAGACCAATTGAGCCTGCACCCCATACAACAACAGCATCCTCAGCCTTAAGATGCGCCAGGGCGACACCGTGGAGGGCAACGGCAAATGGCTCGGTTAATGCCGCCAGTTTTGGATCTAAAGTATCTGGCAAAGGTATAATAGAACTCAGAGGAGCAACTACGTAGTCAGCAAAAGCGCCTGGGCGATGAGCGCCAATTAGTTTGCGTTGCGGACACACATGAAATAAACCAGCTTGACAAAAGATACAGGTTCCGCAAGAGATAAGGGGATTGACGGTTACGTGCTGACCGACATGTGGAACAGCGGGTTCACTTGTTGGTCCAAGCGCAACTACCTCGCCGCTGAACTCATGACCCATGACAAGCGGTGGCACACGTAAACTGTTAAAGCCAAGGTAACCTTCGATCTCTGAGCCGCAGATGCCGACAGCATGAACTCGGATAAGAGCCTCGTCAGATCCTGGCTCTGGTTCATCACTTTCTTCAAGCGTCAAAATTCGCGGACCATGCCACACAAGTACTTTCATGAAACGTAACCCTTCCTCTCGTTACAGATAATGCATCCTTTCTAAAAATATTACCACATTACCTGCCGATACGTGGCCTATACTGTATTGCTTCAGCCAGGTGATTAGAGGCGATGATATCACTATCAGCAAGGTCTGCAATAGTTCGAGCAAGCTTGAGCACACGATGGAAAGCTCGTGCTGAAAGATGTAGCTGCTGCATGGCAGCTTTTAGCAGCTTTTCTCCGACAGCATCGATAGTGCAGAACTGATGCACTTCAGCGGGGCCCATCTCAGCATTACAGGTTAGCCTGGTAGTCTTCAGGCGCAGTATCTGTCGTTCACGAGCACACTGCACACGCTCACGAATGGCGGCGGAGGACTCAACGCTGCGCTTATCAGCAAGCTTTTCATAGTCTACGCGTGGAACCTCGACATGAATATCGATGCGATCGAGTAACGGACCACTGATACGCTTTTGATAACGAGCAATGGCCGTTGCCGAACAGGTGCAATCGCGTACAGGGTCGCCGTAGAACCCGCAGGGACAGGGATTCATAGCAGCGATCAACATAAAATTCGCGGGGTAGGTAACGGTCCCCTGAGCACGCGAAATAGTGACGACCTTGTCCTCCAGAGGTTGGCGTAACACTTCCAGAACATTCTGCCCAAACTCTGGAAGTTCATCTAAAAAGAGGACGCCACGATGCGCCAGACTAATCTCGCCAGGACGAGGTATGCGCCCGCCACCCACCAGGCCCGCATGGCTCGTTGTATGGTGAGGCGCACGAAATGGGCGTTGCCGCACCAAAGGGACATCAGAGGATAGCATACCGCTCACACTATAAATTTTAGTTACATCCAGTGCCTCTTCGATCATCATCCTGGGCAAAATCGATGGTGTAGCTCGTGCGAGCAGAGTCTTACCTGATCCAGGCGGCCCGCTCATCAAAAGATTATGTCCACCACTGGCTGCAACTTCAAGCGCGCGTTTGACATGCTCCTGCCCACGCACTGATGCCATATCCTGTCCATAAAAGACATCACTGGTATTATCAAGCAAGGTCGGGTCACGCACGTAGGGCTCTATAGGCGAGATTCCATTGAGATGAGAGATAAGCTGGCGTAACGTTTCAACTGGGAAAACCTCCACACCCTCAACCAGCGTAGCCTCTAGCGCATCTACAGCAGGCACATACACGGTTTTCACCTGCTTCTCACGCGCCAGGGCAACCATCGGAAGCACACCATTTGTATGACGCACACTTCCATCTAGCGATAGCTCACCTAAAAACAGAGACTCATTTATCTTCTCGTCATTAGTAATACTCTCAGCAGCCAATAAAATCCCTATGGCTATAGGAAGATCATAGACGGGACCCTCTTTACGGAGATCAGCGGGGGCAAGATTGACGGTGATTCGTTTAAAGGGGAAAAGACAACCACTATTCTTGATTGCTGCTCGTACACGATCTTTTGCCTCGTTTACGGCGGCATCAGGAAGACCAACGATTGTAAAAGCCATCAGGCCGTTTGCTAGATCAACCTCAACTTCAACCAACGCGCCTTCTAAGCCTACGACGGCGCAACTGCGTGCCATTGCCAACATAACTCCTTCCTCCTCCTCTTCAGTATGCATGTATTATTATGCATAACTTTAGAGGAAAAGGCAAGAGATGTACTAGAAATGGTTACTTATGGTAGGAAAGAGGCAAAATTCGACCACAAATCAAATTCTCCACCAATGCTTATGATACGCGCGAATAACCTCTAAAGCCTCCTGTGTATCATTCGAAAAGATGGTCTGGCAACGCTTTAATTCTGGCGCTGTATTGTAGAGATCGACAAGTC
>CAXTXB010000118.1:0-3031 GCA_964247965.1 uncultured Dictyobacter sp.
GAAGTAGTAATCATTATATACAGAAGGAAAAAGAATAATGCAATTTAGTCTGATCATCACGGCTATTGGATTAGGAATCGCGTACGCGGCAGCACCTGGTGCGGTGAACACTGAGGCCATTCGACGGGGAGCCGCCCATGGAGCGCGTGCGACCCTGTTAGTCGAGACTGGCTCTCTGATTGGTGATTCCCTGTGGGCGCTGCTTGCATTAACTGGTGTTACTCTCTTTGCTCATTCCCTGGCCGTGCAGCTTGTGCTGGGGATCGCCGGCGGCTGCTTTTTGTTGCGTATGGCCTGGCTGGCCCTCTATGATGCCTTCTCTCATCGTAACGCTTCAACGATCGCTTCGGCCTCTACGCGTGGCAATTTCGCGACTGGTGTGGTCTTTGGAGTCGTGAATCCCTTTGGTTTGGCCTTCTGGTCGGGACTCGGCAGCAGCGTGGTGGCATCTGGAGCCACTGGCGTGCAGTTCGCGCTCTTCTTCGTCGGTTTCTTCCTGGGAGCGGTTCTCTGGTCGCTTGGCATTAGTGCTGGAATTCACTGGGGCCGGCGCTGGATGCGACCGATAGTATTTAGCTGGATCAGTGCCCTGTGTGGACTCGCGCTTGGCTACTTCGGTATCCGCGTGTTATGGACCACCGCGCTAGAATGGCTGCAACACCAGGATCTTCACTCTTTGAAGCCAGCCCGCTAGCCGCTTGCTTTTCAATATTGCTCTGATCCAGGTCAATCGACTCTGCCTTCAGTATCTAGAAAGGTCTGTGCAAATTCATGCAGGAATATGAAGTCGTTAGCGTTCCTGATGGTTCACTTTGGACGACCCGCCAGGGAAATGGACCCGCGCTGGTGTGCTGTCATGGCGGACCCGGACTGTGGGATTACCTTGGGCCGGTGGCCGAGATGGTCGATGACCTGGTGACGGTCTACCGTTACGATCAACGCGCCTGTGGCCGATCTACCGGAGGACCTCTCTACGACGTGACCACGGCCGTTGCCGACCTTGATGCCTTGCGTGACCACTGGAATCTCCCACAATGGATCGTCCTGGGACATTCCTGGGGAGCCACGCTCGCGCTTGCATATTGTCTCGCCTATCCCTCCCGCGTCCGCGCGTTGATTTACCTGTCTGGCACAGGCATTGATGCATCATGGAAGGAGGAATATCATCGCAATAAAGATGCGCTGCTCACCCCTTCCGAGCAACGTCAACTTGCCGACCTACGCGCACAGCTCTCTGTTGCGCAAGGGGTCGAGTTTGATGCAGTTGAGCGAGCGTATTGTGAACTGTCCTGGTCAACTGACATCGCTGACCGCTCACATGCGAGAGAACTAGCTCGGCAGCTTTTTGTCGATGGCCTACACATCAATTTCCAGGTCAATCGGCTTCTTGGGAAAGATGGCGACCGCTTCATTCAGCAACCGACCATGATTGAACGGATTGCCACCTTACGAATACCGACGCTGGTCATTCATGGAGCACTCGACCCGCGCCCTGCCAGAGTAGCCCGACATTTTGCGAAGCTGGTGCCATCCGCCAGCTACCTTGAGCTTCCTCAGGTGGGACATCTGCCTTGGATAGAACAGCCAGATCTCTTGAGAGGAGCTCTCAGGCCATTTCTGACACGCCTCTTGTGAGCCGTAAAAAAGAGAAAAGAGACATTTACGAAGATGGAGGAGCATCATTGCGATACTCCTCTTTTCCCCTCATTATCTTGCTTATGAGCGAGCATCCACTGACGGCTCGGCTGCGGCATGCTCCGTCTCACGACGGACGACTGGAGCGACCTGGGTGCCGAACAATTCGATGGCATGCATAATTTTGTGATGAGGTATTGCGCCAACGCTTGACTGTAGTAG
Source organism: uncultured Dictyobacter sp. (assembly GCA_964247965.1). Lineage (GTDB taxonomy): Bacteria > Chloroflexota > Ktedonobacteria > Ktedonobacterales > Ktedonobacteraceae > Dictyobacter. The sequence continues at coordinate 1,858 of CAXTXB010000118.1, forward strand.
GAAGCGCTGGTGCCCGAATATCTCGTACTGGAAGAGAATCTTCTCTATAATTTCCTGAGGACTTCCAACCACCAGCGCACCTCGTAGTGTGCTCAAGGCATCGAAGTCCCGCCGGCTCATCCTGGACCAGCCGCGCTCCTTTCCTATCCTGTACATCATTGCTGAGTAGGAAGGGAAAAAGTCGTCGCGCGCGTCCTGCGTGGTGTCAGCAATATAACCAATCGAGTTGATGCCCACTGGTAGCGCCTCGTGACCGCTGCTCTGCAGTGCGTGGCGGTAGAGATTGACAAAAGGCGCGAAGCGTGCAGGCTCTCCCCCGATGATTGCAAGCGCCATCGGCAGACCAAGAGTTCCCGCGCGCACCACTGAAGCGGGAGTGCCGCCAACTGCAACCCAGACCGGCAGCGGATTCTGGGTGGGCCGGGGGTACACACCGAGATCATCGAGGGCAGGACGATGCTGGCCCGACCAGGTCACGCGCTCCGACTCGCGTAGACGAAGCAGCAGCTCAAGCTTCTCTTCGAACAACGCATCATAGTCATCGAGATCGTAGCCGAAGAGTGGGAATGATTCGATGAACGAGCCACGACCCGCCATGATCTCCGCACGCCCTCCGGAGAGCAGATCGAGAGTAGCAAAGTTCTGAAACACGCGAACCGGATCGTCCGAACTCAAGACCGTCACCGAGCTCGTCAAACGAATCTTCTTCGTACGCGCCGCCGCCGCTGCCAGGACCACTGCCGGCGCTGAGACCGCAAATTCAGGACGATGATGCTCGCCGACTCCAAAAACATCCAGACCAACCTGATCGGCCAGTTCAATCTCTTCCATAAGGTTGCTGAGACGCTGCGCAGGGCTGATCATCTCCCCCGTCTCTGGAGAGGCCATCACATCTGCGAATGTATAGATACCAAGTTCCATCATAAACTCCTTGCGAGGCAGTGCGTGGTAGAAGCGCGAAGGCCCAATTCTGTCAACATATACTAGTGATAGAACTAGAAATTTGTTGCTAATTATTTGTTAGTTACTACCAGTATTGTATGCATTAAAAGTAACCTTCGTCAAGGTGTTTTATCCAGGGCAGTAAAAGGGTCATTATAAAATTTTTAAAAATGATGCCCATAGTTTTTTTTTAGGAGGTTTTTTTGTGAGGGGGGATAAAAGAGGGGGGAAA
>CAXTXB010000118.1:3041-12394 GCA_964247965.1 uncultured Dictyobacter sp.
CCTTCTTTTTTACCCCCCTTTTATACCCCCCCCCCAAAAAAATTCCTTTAAAAACACTATGGGCATCATTTTTCAAAAGTTTAGAATGACCCTTTCTTTTGCATTGGCAGGTCATGTTACTTGGAGAGAATCTCGTCAATCAGGCCATACTCCACTGCCTGAGGTGCGGTCAGGTAGTAGTTACGGTCGGCGTCCTGCGTGATGCGCTCGATGGGCTGACCGGTGTGTTTGGTAAGAATCTCAAGCAGGCTCTGGCGCAGGCGGATGATCTCGCGTGCGGTGATCTCGATATCGGCGGCCTGACCTTCCGCGCCACCAAGAGGCTGGTGGATCAGGATCGTCGAGTTGGGGAGTGCGAAGCGCTTGCCCTTCGAGCCAGCTGCCAGGATAACCGCGCCCATGCTCATAGCCATACCGACGCAGACCGTTGAGACATCCGGGCGGATCATCTGCATCGTATCGTAGATCGCCAGGCCAGAGTAGATCACGCCACCTGGACTGTTAACATACATATTCACATCTTTGGTTGCATCTTCACTTTGCAGGTAGAGCAACTGGCCGACGACACTATTAGCAACCATATCATCGATAGGCGTACCGATGAAAATGATACGTTCTTTGAGTAAGCGAGAGAAGAGGTCCGAGGCCGTCGTGCCGCGAGCCGTCGTCTCCACAACATTAGGGATGATCCCTCTCGGCTCTAGAATCTCGCGCGTTCCCTTGACCCACTTTGGATCACGAGGATTGTAAATGCTCATATTTGCTCCTAATAGAAAGGACTCTGTATTAATTTGGTCTTACCTGGAAATGGCAGATAAGGATGTGCTCTACTCTTTTTAGCGTACTATTTGTACCTCATAGATTGAAGCGTTCCTTATATGATACGCGATAGACATGGCAACTTTCAAGGAGAAACGCAGAATCGAGCATTTTACATATCCTTTCCATTTTTTGCCTCATCGGCGTCTTATATTACAGAGAGCTTTTTACGATGTACTTTTAAGCAGCGAAACAAGGGGAGATCGAGCGAGGGCGTGGCCTGTCAGCATACATGTCTTGAAAGACAAAAGCTTGTTCTTGTTGCTTTAACTGTCGAGGAAGGGGAAGGGGGAAGACAATGAACAATTTCCAAAACTACAGTAGAATAATTATCGCCGGCGTATCAAGTGGAGTTGGCAAAACTTCTATAACGATGGCGCTTATCGCCGACCTGCGTACTCGTGGACTGCGCGTGCAGCCATTCAAGGTTGGACCAGATTATATCGACCCATCGCACCTGGCCCAGGCCGCGGATCGTCCCTGCTATAATCTGGACACCTGGATGGTCTCGCAGCCGCGTATGCTTGATCTCTTCACATCCGTAGCCGCCACCGTAGACGTCTCCGTCATTGAAGGCGTCATGGGACTTTATGACGGACACAGCAGCACAAGCGATATCGGGAGCACCGCAGAAGTCGCCAAACTGCTCAACGCCCCCATCATCCTCGTCATCGACGCCGGAGCTATGGCCCGCAGTGCCGCCGCCGTCGTCCTGGGCTTCCAACAACTCGATCGTTCCCTTAACATCGTCGGCGTCATCGCCAACCGAGTCGGAGGCGAGGGCCACGCCACTCTGCTGCGCGAAGCCATAGAGCCCGCAACTGGCATCCCACTGCTCGGCTACCTCAGCAACGATCCAGACATCGCCCTCCCCGAGCGTCATCTCGGCCTCGTCCCCACCTCCGAACACACACTCGATCCCACCCACCTCTCCGCCCTCGCCGAGCGCTTCCACGAAACCTGTCATGGAGAACGCATCCTTCAACTTGCTCACCGGGCTCCGCCACTCGAATATAAATCTTCTAAAGAATTTCTTATATCCGAAAATAAGGCATTGGATATTCCTATAGCCATCGCACAGGATGAAGCTTTCAACTTCTACTATCCCGACACACTTGATCTGTTGCGCCGGGCGGGTGCGAGGCTGGTCGCATTTAGCCCTTTGCATGATGAATGTGTGCCGGAAGGTGTCTATGGCCTCTACTTCGGCGGCGGCTTTCCCGAAGAGTATGCGCAGAGCCTGGCTGCGAACACAAGTATGCGCGAGGATATCGCCCGTCTGATAGGTCAGAATATTCCTTGTTATGCCGAGTGTGGCGGCTTGATGTATCTATGTCAGACCATTCGACTTGCTTCAGGCGAGGAACTGCCTATGGTGGGGGCAATAGAGCGCAGTAGTAGCATGAATAAGGGAGCACGAGGCCTGGTCATTGGCTATCGCGAGGCTACGTCGGTGCAAGATACTCTGCTCACACGGCGGGGCGAGGTGGCACGTGGACACGAATTTCACTATTCCTCGCTCGACCAGCCCTTCTCGCAGGAGGAAGCTGCATATAAAATTAGCCCAGGTGATAGGACAGAGGGGATAGCCAGGGGCAATCTGCTAGCTACATATGTCCACCTCTCCTTTAGTGGATTTCCTCTTGCCGCACAACGTTTTGTAAGTGCTGCACAAAGCTGGAAGGATTCTAGGATGCTGTATAAGTGACAATTTACTCCTTCAACAGCGTGCATTCTTTGTATATTGCAGCGTTTCTTTATCTCTCTAGAGAGGATAGGACTGATATGTCTCAAGCTGTTAGTGATGAAAATAGATAGTGCAAGATCGGGTAGAGCAGGTAAAATAGGAATAAATAGTAGTGGATGTATGTTTTAGATGGAGTTAATCATGCTAGCAAAAGATCCTATCATAGTGGTTCCATACAATCCTACATGGCCTTATCTCTTCAAACATCTAGCTGGTGATATACGCTCAGCGTTAGGCGATGTCGCCCAGCGAATAGATCACATTGGCTCGACCTCAATCCCGCTGCTAGCTGCCAAGCCTGTGATCGATATTCAGATCTCAGCTGCCGATTGCTTGAATTCTTTTGTGTAGGTTAGTTGAGATTTGCCCATGATACCCAGTATACCAAATTTCTCTTTTCCAACCCCTAAAAAGCGGGCCAAAGTCATATTGACGAAAATGTGCTATGATAGTGTAGCTATAGGGAGTGACCAAGCTTCACATCAAGAGGGGAGCCAATTTTTGCATGCGAGCAAGTCAACGAGTGCTGCGCTGATAACCGACAGAATGAGAAGAGCAAGGAGAGAGGACGACGATGACCATCCCACACCAGCCCCGCCGTGAGCATCCCAGTACGTATTTCGTGCAGGACCGCTCCAATACCGACGAGATGACTCGTTTGCAGATTCAGGACCAGATGCTGACGAAGAGTATGGGCGGTGTCCTGCCAGAGCAATCGGATGCGACGATTTTTCACCGGGTGCTTGATGTCGGATGCGGCACGGGAGGTTGGCTCATTGAAGCCGCCAAAGCGTACCCGACGATGACTGAGCTGACCGGGGTGGATGTGAGTAAGATAATGATTGACTCTGCGCGGGCACAAGCGGCTCAAGAGGGAGTCAGCGATCGGGTCACGTTTCACGTGATGGATGCGTTGCGCATGCTTGAGTTCCCTGCAAATTCGTTTGACCTGGTCAATCAGCGCTTAGGTGTTAGTTATCTGCGCATATGGGAGTGGCCGAAGATGCTCAGTGAGTACCAACGGATTAGCAAGCCTGGTGCTGTCATTCGAATCACTGAAAGTGATATTGCGCATGGCAATAGTGCAAGCTTTACGCAACTTAGTGAGCTCTTGCTCCAAACACTCTTTCGGTCAGGACATTTAGAGGCTCCAAAAATGAATGCATCGATAGACATGCTCCCAACTCTCCTTCATCAGCATGGTATTGAGCAGGTGCAAACGAGAACATATGAGCTGAAGTATCCAGCAGGGACTCCGGAAGGAGAGGCGTTTTACGAAGATATGAGACAATGGAAAAACCTTGTCCCCTTCTTCCGTCGGTGGACTCGCTTGCCCGATAACTATGAAGAGATTTACCAGCAAGCCATGCGAGAGATGCAGCAGGCAGATTTTGTGGGAGAATGGACCTTCCTGACGGCGTGGGGGACGTGCCAGGTGAAGAAAGAAAGACCCGTCTATCGGGATGGGGACTAGCAGGGAGAAGAGATGCATCGGCATCGACGATTGTGCCTGGAAACGTCTGCTCCGCGGCGGAACGCTTATCTGCGACTTAGAGCGAGGTATTCCCATTGAATCCTTGCCAGATCGGTCCGTGAAAACTGTCTCTTATGGCTTCAGAGCCATCAAAGCATTGAAATCATCAGTCGAGACCGCGCATCTGAATACCAGTCTGTTAATCTTCATAAGACCGGCTCCCTGCGCGTAGCGACAATTCCTCGCGGTCACGCCGCGGAGCGATCCGGTCAAATGAAGTGGGTCAGTTCAATACGCAACCGCTGCCCGTAAAAGCGCTCCGTAAGCCATTCAGGTTGCTGATCGTTGGCAACTTGCCAAGAATCTCACTGAAAGTCCGTCAACGTTGCTCACACGATGCTGCTTTGATGATATAGCTGTTAGCGTGTAGCAATAGGAGCATGGATGTTGCTGCTGTTGCGGGCTGCTGCGATACGTTGCTCGGCCAGTAAGTCGGCAGCTCGTGCGGTCGAAATGTTTTGCTCTTTTGCCAGATTGATCAGCCTCGTGGTCGTTTCATAGATGCGGGTGACCGTTGCTTCGGCACGTTGCCGATTGAAGCCACCCGAATTCAGGCTATCGACGCTCCAAAGCGCTCCTCCGGCGTTGACGATGTAGTCTGGGGCGTAGAGGATGTTCCGCTTTGTTAACATCTCGGCGTGGCGTTCTTCGGCTAGCTGGTTGTTGGCTGAGCCGCAGACGATCTTACATTGTAGGCCAGGAATAGTTGAGTCGTTGAGCACTGCTCCTAGAGCACAGGGACAGTAGATATCGACCGGCAGATAGGCGATATCTTCGGGATGGACGAGGTGGACGGAATACTCGGCCGCGACCTGCTCGGCACGGTTGCTGTCAATATCGGCAATGGTGACTATTGCACCTGCCTCGACTAGCCTTTCTATCATGGCCTTGCCTACCGATCCCACTCCCTGCACTGCAACGGTGTGCCCGCGCAGGTCCGGATTCGCATATTGCGCGTTCAAGCAGGCACGCATCCCTTGAACTACTCCGGAGGCCGTTGCCGGTCCAGAGTCTCCAGATCCTCCCTTGCCTTCGGAGGCGGGAACGATGAAGGACGATTCCTGGGCAATGATGTCCATGTCCTGAATTGTCGTGCCCACATCCGCTCCTGCCAGAAACAGTCCATTTAAACGTTGAATGAAACGCCCTAGACGGCGCAAGAGGACTTCAGTTTTCTCGTGTTTGGGATCTGCCATCACCACACATTTGCCGCCGCCCTTGTCTATGCCAGCCGCCGCCCACTTGTAAGTCATAGCGCGTGCTAATCTCGCGGCATCCTGGATCGCGTCCCTTTCTGAGGCGTAGGGCCACATACGGATGCCACCGGCCGCCGGTCCCAATGTAGTGTCGTGAATGGCAATAACTGCTTTTAGGCCGCTGGTCTTTTCCTGACAGAAGTACATATTCTCAAAGTCGTCGTGCTGCATGAGATCAAACAAGAAGTTATCCACGCGCTCCCTCATTTCTTTTTCGTATTCCGTATGATTGTTCAAATACGGCCTGATGAACTGTATGCCTGGGGGAAGTATGCAGGATATGATCAGGAAGAGTCTAGAACGTTTTTGACCTTTGAGCAAACTGTGCGTAGTGCCCTGGGGTTACGCCGACAAGGTGGCGGAAGTGGCGGGCGAAGTGGCTCTGGTCTGCGAAGCCCATTTCGAGCGCGACCTGGGGCGGCGACATTCCTTCTTGAAGCAATTTCTTCGCTCGTTGTACGCGTAGCTGAATCTGGTAAGCGTGTGGTGGCAAGCCTACTTGCTTCCGGAATGTCCGCAGGAAATAGGAAGGATTGAGATCTACAAGGTCGGCGAGTTGGTCGAGCGAGACATTTTCTCCGATATGGGCATAGAAGTAATCCTGGACCCGCGCAACGGCCCGATGTTCCCGACTGACCGGCTGAACGCGGGGAATCGGGGAGGCGTGTTGAGAGATAAGATGTGCAAGCGCCTCGTGAAGGGAGATTTCTCGCTCTAATCTTCCCGATGGCTGTTCGAGGAGGGCATGGAGGGAGAGAATGAGCTTGCTCAGGTGTTGATCCTGGATGATAGTGTGGGGGAAGAATGGCACTTCCCGCATAGAACCAGTCTGCTCAAGGAGAATCTGTTGTAAGACTGTTGGATCGGGATAGAGCACGCGGTAGGTCCAGCCGGCAGGAATTGCCGCGTAGCCGTTGTGTACCTCGTCTGGATGGATGATGAAGAGGTTTGAGGGGTAAGCAATATGCGTGTCTTTGCGGGTATCGAACGCTCCTGCTCCCATTTCGATGACCCCGATCGTGAAGGTTTCGTGTGCGTGGCGGGCAAAAGTGTGGGTGATATAGGATGCGCGCAATATCTCCAGATTTTTCAGGTCATGATCGTGCCACATTGTCGCATATTCTTTTCTTTTCTCCTCGGGCATGGGTTTTGCTCCTTACTGCTCTGGACCACTTTATTCAAATGGTAGGCTCCGCATGACGACAACCGCAAGGGATTGTCGCTACGCGGAGCTTGCCAGTGATCCGTTAGAAGATATAAGAAAGTATAAATCAGGATGTTGAACTCGTCAAATGATTTTGCAAGTAAAGGATGCATGTATGGGGCAAGGGTGGCGATGACCTAACCAGATCATCGCCACCTTTGCCCTGAGAAAAAAGACACGATATGCTCTGTTGCTGGCGATTAGGCGACGCGTTTCGCAAGGGTGAGTAGAAACTCTTTGTTGTCGGTTGTTTTGGATAGCTGTTGTAAGATAGCCTCCATAGCTTCCTGGCCCTGTTGCTCGGAGAGCTGGGCGAACATGCGGCGCATGGTAACGATGGCATGGTAGGTTGCGTCGTCGTACAGAAGCTCCTCGCGGCGGGTGCCGGAGAGGCCAATATCGATGGCTGGGAAGAGGCGGCGCTCAGCGAGTTTGCGGTTGAGCACCAGCTCCATATTACCGGTTCCCTTCAGCTCTTCATAGATCACATCGTCCATGCGGCTGCCCGTTTCGATCAGGGCTGAGGCGATAATCGTCAGGCTGCCGCCCTCTTCGATCTTGCGTGCCGCCCCAAAGAAGCGTTTGGGCAGAGTCATAGCATTGGGATCAAGGCCGCCGGACAGGCTGCGTCCGCTGGATTCGACCGTCAGGTTGTAGGCACGGGCCAGGCGGGTCAGGCTATCCAGGAGCACCACAACGTCGCGCCCCTCTTCAACCAGGCGTTTGGCCCGCTCCAGCACCATTTCGGCAAGGTGTGTATGCACGGGCGATGGCTCATCAAAGGTCGAGCTCACAACTTCGCCGCCGACCTTACGCTGGAAGTCTGTAACCTCTTCTGGTCGCTCACCAACGAGGGCCGTAAGCAGATAGACATCGGGATAGTTCTGGGTGATGGCGTTAGCGATGGAGGCGAGGAGCATAGTTTTGCCAGCTTTTGGAGGAGCGACGATCAGGCCACGCTGTCCGCGCCCAATTGGCGAGACGAGGTCGATCAGGCGACCGGAGAGATTCTTCGTATCCGTCTCCATCACCAGTTGTTCATATGGAAAGACCGGTGTAAGGGCATCGAAGTGCGGCCGTGTTCTCGACTCGGGATTGCGTCCGTTGACCTCCTCAACGCGCAGCAGACCTGCGAACTGTTCACGGTCTTTAGGCGGGCGTACTTGCCCCAAGACGAAATCGCCCCGGCGTAGGCCGAAGCGACGGATTTGAGAGGCCGAGACATAGACATCCTGCTGCCCTGGTAGATAGCTCTTCTGGCGGAGGAAGCCATAGCCGTCCTCCATAATATCCAGGACGCCCAACCCGACATTTGTCACTTGCTGATCGGTTGGTTGAGCCGACAATTGTTCCTGGGCTATAATGGCTGATTCTCCTGTTACTGTGTCTTCTGCTTGTAGATGTTCGCGACGGGCTGCGAAAGGATGTAGAGTATGGTTCGTTGTCATAAATGCTTTAAATTTAGGCGCTTGCATTTTATTTTGAAGCACCCGGCTCCTTTCAAGGAAAGGTCTTTTTTTTTGTTGGTAAAAATGCTGTCTCCCGACTCGCAGGAGCAGGCCGTGTTGCGAATGTGCTGTCGTTCAATCAGAGGCAGGTAGGCTGGGCAAACCCGAATAAGATGGTACTCCGACTCACTCTTTTATCGATAAGAGCTTGAAGTATAGCCACGTTACAACACGAAAGTTTGTGATTGAATCTGTGGAAGATAATGGAAAGCGTTGATCCGTGTGTATGGATATCAAGAGCGAGATGCACTAGCCAGGCTACACATCTTCTGTAGGGTAAAACAAACAGGTCATGAGTTCTATTCCATCCCCGGTCACTATTTCGATCCTTGCTATTCTATTCACGTGTGCAGAAAGCTTTTGGTTACATTTTTTCTATTCTTTTATCTTCATGATTATATTAGGATCAATTTTAACCTATAGCCTTGCTATAATGCAAGTGAAAGGCAAATGTACTATGTTGTGTTATAGCAGAAACTGAGGAGTAAAACCACGGCAATGCATACAAAAGGCTTGGCAGAAGTAAATGGTACACGTCTCGCCTATGAACACGCCGGGCAAGGACATTCCCTGGTGCTTATTCACGGCTTGCTTGTAAACCGCCATCTCTGGGACAATCAGTTTGAGATTTTCGCGCAGCAGTATCACGTTATACGCTATGATATGCGCGGCTTTGGAGATTCCGCGCCCATCACAAGTGGCGCACCCCCCTATTCGTCAAGCGCGGACCTCTATCATCTGCTGCGCTTTCTACAGATCGAGAAGGCGTATATCCTAGGCCTCTCGGCACGCCATCGATTTCAGGTTCGAGTATCCAGTGATGGTCGATGCACTCATTCCAGTCTCTTCAGGCCTGATGGGCTATCAGCCAACGACCAATGACGATTTATGGCCGCAGATTTCCAGCCTGCTGCAAAGAGGAGAGATCGCAGAGGCCGTTGAACTCAACCTACGTCACTGGACCGACGGCCCTGGGCGTACGCCTGAACAGGTCAATACCGCTGCACGCGAGCACATCCGCGAAATGACAACTGCCAATTATCAGCTTCCTAATGATCCAGACTCATTCATGCCGCAACCGATGCAGCCGCCAGCCAGCCAGCGTTTTGCCGAAATTACAGTGCCGACGTTGATCATCTACGGTGATAAAGACGTGCAAGAGGTCAAAGAGGTCGCGGACGTCCTGGAAACTGGAATCAAGGGAGCAAAAAAAGTAGTCATACCTGACACCGCCCATCATCTTAACATGGAAAAGCCCGTCGAGTTCAATCAGACGGTGCTAGGG
>CAXTXB010000119.1:0-12381 GCA_964247965.1 uncultured Dictyobacter sp.
CCAGATTGGAAAGCTATCATCATCCATGCTGCTTCCGCCTGTATCGCGTCCGTACGCTTCACTCGCCGCTCAGCCTGCCCCGAAATCCACTCAACTGGCCTTTTCGAGGCGCGCAACTGTAATAAGTTGGAGTCAATGCCGCAAGGGATTGTCGCTACGCTCAGGGAGCCCGTCACATGATGTGAGTAGGCCCACTATATGCCAGTGCAGTACTAGTGCGCGCCTACAAGCTACCTGGCCAGTGCAGCAGCGATACGGCGGGCAGCGGCATCTGTTAAGTAGCGGGAAATTGGATATTTCTTTTCCGAATCGGATAAGCTTGTTGCCCACCAGAAAGATCGTAACAACATTCCCTTTGGCATATTGTTACTCCAGAAGTAATTAGGTTTTCCAAAGGTCGCAACTTTCAAACCTCTTCCAAGCAGACGAGCAGAAATTGAGAGACCATAAGGGCCTGCGCCCATAACGACGACATCATACTTCGCGGATGGAGTGATCTCTTGTGCTTTTTTTTCATCTATAGCTATACTCATTATCGATTTCTCCTTGAAGATTTCCCCACAGCTTTTTGCCCTACTCGATAGACAAAATCACGTGTAGCCGTTAATGCAGGAAGTGGGTCGCGCCAATCAGCGTAGTCATATCCAGTTGGAGTCAAAAAACTTGTAAAAAAGTCGAAGAGTACTTGAGCTGGTGCGTCAATACCAGGTCGACCGCGTTCTGCAATCGCTTGCACCGTTGTAGTGATATCGCCTTCGAGATAACGCATCCAACCACCCGTTTTATAGCTTTCAATACGGTCGATACGTTCTCCCCTGGCCCATTGATATAATAGATAGGGGAAATCAACGCCAGAACGTACTGCAACCTCGATCGAGGCAGACAAGCGGGGATTAAGCTCCATCAGATACGGTTTGCCTGCAGAGTCACGACGGAACTCTACTTCAGAATATCCTTCCAGCTCTATCTCTCGCACCAGACGCTCTGCCTCATCACCAATATCTTCAGGAACTGCAATGCTCTGGCGCAGCACTGACGTTCCCCCTAGAGGTGGCTGCGTGCGCTTTGCCCATTGCGCAAAGCGTGCATACATTTCGCCGTTCGCATAAAGCAAGCTTATGGCTTCGCGCCTTCCAGTAAGAAATTGTTGGAAAAGGGTTGTGCCTCCGTGCTGTGTCAGGTTTTCCACAGCTATACGAGCCTCATCAGGAGTTGTAACAAGGGCAGAGATGAGTCTTACTCCCTGTTGCTCTCCCCATAACCAGGTTTCAATTGGCTTCACAACAGCAGGCAGACCAATATCGCGTATAGCCTCGGAGACCTCCGCAACTGATCTTACAATCACGCCCTTAGGCACACCCAGGCCGAGATGCTCAGCAATCTCCAGAGTCTGGTCTTTGTTAATAGCAACCTCTAACGCTGGTTCTTTAGCCAGAGCAATACTCACATGTTTCTCAATAGCCGCACGATGCTTACGTACAAGCGCCAGCGTTCCATCCGAAGACGTAATCAGTACTTTTGCCCCTGTGTACTCAAGCAGAAGCAACAGATACGTCAGAAACGGCTCGGTCTGCTGATCATAGCCCGGTGCAACATATGCATGCTCACACCAGCGAGAGGAAAATGCAGGTACATATTTCGATTTTTTGAAAAATTTCTTGGTCTCTAACGCGGCAACATGCATACCCTTGCGCCCCAGAGAGCGTATGGACACAAGAGACTGCCGTAAATTCGCATCAAGCACAAGGGCATCATATGTCTGTTTACTTTGATCAAATTGAGTATAGCTTAAGTACTGATCAGCCGACCTTATTTCACCGGAAGAGGTCAAACCACCATCATTTTTTAAAGAGTTCTGCATACTTTTTCCTAAATCGAGACACAATGCCCAATAAGCCTGCAAGTTCAGCAGCCATTACCATCCAATGTAAATCTACATCACCCGGCAGACGGCGCAGCAGATATGGATCTGTCTCATCCGTATTTACATCCTCGATCGTGGTCACGGCCCATGAATACCCGGCAGATTCGACCGCCTGAACACTTTGATCACCAAAGTGTTCAGGCTTGCCAATCGGATAGGCAAAAGTAAGCACGGGATGCTCCAACTTCTGCTCTAGCAGACTGCGCGACTCGCTTACTTCGTACAGCAGCTCTTTCTGATCAGAAAGAGCCGACAAGACAGGATGATTAACGGTGTGAGCTCCAAAGGAGACGAAACTACTTTCTTCCATCTCACGCATTTGTTCCCACGTCATGGGAAGCGCATCTTCGTCGCTTTTCACCATACCAGTCATTTCACGTGTAGGCAGTGAGACACCAAGCTCCTGTTGTAAGCTCACCAGGAAAGCTTCTCGCTCGGCCACTGATGTAGCATAGCGTAGACGCGTATCAATTACCTTGAGGAGCGTTTCTCGCTCGACAGGATTGGAGAGCAGGTAGACTTGTCCGTCAAACTTCACCTTCGCACCGTTTACTTGTTTAAGCAAACGCTTCGCAGCTAACCACCAGAAGTAGTGACCACTCTCTATATAACCAGGGATAATAAAGATCGTCATGGGAATGCGAAACTTTTTTACTAACGACCAGGCATAGGTATAGTTATCTTGATAGCCGTCATCAAATGTTAAAACCAGCGGAATACGATGATCGTGCCTGGCTTTCTCTGTACGGCCTACTGGATTTCTTGCATATAGTTCTTCCAGGGCTTTTTCCAGATGCATCACACGATAGTGACGGCTCAGATAGCGCATCTGCGCTTCTAGATTACCTTCAGCAGTATGATAGTTAAGAATGATTAACTGCCTCTTTGAGCGCGCACTCCACAACAATGCAAGCCTGACCAGGCCACTATAGTAGAGACCTGCCGCAATCAACACACGCAAACGCTCACGCATAGCACCATTCCTCTACACTTAAACGTCTGATCGCTTTGAATACTGTTTTCATCATATCTCTACAACTTACGTACATAGCGAGCGACAGCATTAGCTACGCGTTGACTAGATGAACTGGCTCCAACTACAAAGCGATACAAAGGACCAAATGCACGCATCGAACTTAAACCAGTAAAATATAAGCCAGGGACACTACTTTCATACCAATGACTTAGAACCGGAATATCATTATCCGACTGAATCTGCGTCACCAGCGAGGAGTGCAACATTGGCAATTTTCGCAGCGCAACTTTATAACCAGTTGATAGGGCTATGTGGTCAACATGGAGTATCTCACCACCGGATAATGTGACATCAACGCCATTATCCTTTACTTCCACATTTACGACTTCCTGACCCTCATGCAGGTGCACTTTGTCGATCACCCGATCGCGCAACCAGGCTGCAGCAGCCGGACAATAGCTGTGGAGCAAATAGCGATCTTTTTTCTCTTGTGGAAAGCGATAGAACAGAAAGGGCATGTTTTCCAGTACCCAGCCGTCCCAACCGTGAGCAAGACTCGTCTTGGGGGCCTTAATCCGTTCAATCAGAGGGCGTTCGTCTTTTGCAGTGTCGGGCGACAACCAGTTAATTGGACGACGTGAAACGACATGTACACTAGCTCCTGCTTCATTTGCCAGCGCGGCATTCTCTATTGCACTCTGGCCGCCACCGACGATAAGCAGGCTCTTGCCGCTGAAACGACTGAACTCTGCACCCTCGAAAGAATGAGAAATATACTCAGCAGGCAGCCCATCGTACTCGGCCGGACGATTGGCGTAGTAGTACACACCGACAGCCATTACAACTGCAGGCGCTTGCACTTTACGACCATCTTCAAGTGTCACTGCGAACTGCCGCCCATCTCGCTCAATAGAAGAAACATAGGTTTCATCAACATGAGGAACTGCATTTTTTTGAAACCAGAGACCATACTCAATAAAATATTTAGCAGGCATAGGGTAAATTTTTTCGTATTTTTTTTCTTTGAGAAAGCGATCAAAACTATATTTCTTCTGAGGATCAGAAAGATTTGTTGCCCACCAGTGAGAACGCAGGTTCATATCCTGAGGCATATGATTACGCCAGAGTTCCATAGGCTTCCCGAAAACCGCAACGTTTAAGCCTTTACCAAGCAGATGGGCTGCAGTAGTTAAACCATACGGACCTGCACCAACCACCACTACATCATATTGTGTCACAGGAGCAAACTGTTGTGACTTCTTCACAGCTGAGACGACAGTCATGAAAGCCTCCTTTTAAATTGAGAAAATCTTTTCATAATAGCCCCACCAACCCAATCACGGGTAAAGTTCAGTGTCTCTTTCACTGCAGGGGTAGGATCATTCCAGTCAACATAGTCATAATTCATAGGCATAAGAAAAGAGAGCCAGAAATCAAGAATAGCCTGTGCTGGTGGTGCCACGCCTGGGCGGCCACGCTGTTTGACAGCCTCGATAGTCGTCATTATATCGCCCTTCAAATAGCGCATCCAACCACCAGTACTATAGGATAGAACTTTATCAATTTTTTCACCATTGGCCCATTGATACAGTAAGTGCGGGAAATCAACACCGGAACGAACCGCCATCTCAACTGAGGCAGAGAGACGCGGATTAATCTCCATCAAATAAGGAATACCAGCCCGGTCGCGACGAAACTCAACTTCAGAATAACCGTCCAGATCAATTTCACGAATCAAACGTTCTGCTTGCTCTCCGCTATCAGGCGGAACCACAATGCTCTGGCGCAAGACCGAAGTACCACCAAGAGGTGGTTCGGTGCGCTTGGCCCATTGCGCAAAACGCCCATAGACCTCACCATTTGCATAGAGGAAGCTGATAGCCTCGCGTCTACCAGTAAGAAACTGCTGAAAGAGCAACGTTCCACCCAAACGTGTCAACTCTTCAACAGAACGTTTCGCCTCATCTGCAGTTGTTACTAGCTGCGAAGCAAAGCGAGCTCCAGCCTCTTGCTCATCACCCCATAGCCAGGACTCAGAGGGCTTTACAACAGCAGGCAAGCCTATTTCTTTTAACGCTGCAGGAACTTCTTGTACCGATGAGATAGTAATACCGCGCGGTATACTCAAGCCCAACTGTTGCGCGATCGCCAGTGTTTGCTCTTTGTTGATAGCGATAGACATTGCTGGCTCTTTTGCCAATGCGATCCCAACGCGTTTCTCCAGCCGCTCACGATGCTGGCGTACAAAGGCAATAGTACTATCAGAAGAAGTAATTAGAACACGCGCTCCACTTTGCTCCAATAGCTGTTCTAGATATGTCAATAAAGCGTCTGTTCCATCAATTGATGGGTAGACAAAAGCTTGTTGACACCAGCGAGAAGAGAATGCAGGTACATCCCTGGAAGTTTCGAGAGCAGCGACGGAAAGACCTTTTTTACCCAGAGAACGGACAGTAACCAGTGACTGTCGCAAAGCCGCGTCGAGAACTAACGCATCGTATGTTTTCGTCAGACCTTCACGTACGTTTTCAGCCTGAAAGATTTCCGTAGTACGACCGATAGGATCTTTTGCTTCTAGATCCGATGAATGATTTACCACGTAATACCTCGTTCTAAATCAATCCTCTACTATTATTTACAGACTTGGTCTTACTCATCGTCCTTAATAAAGGATTTCCACAATGGAGAAATTTTATGCCAGAGGCCCGAAGTTTCAGCAGCCATTAACAACCAGTGCCGGCTTGCATCACCAAGGACTCGTTCAATACGATATGGATCACTGGTTGGGGTGGCTACACCGCGCATCGTAGTAACAGCCCACAGATAACCAGCCTCTTTCACAGCATTTACCGCATCTTCACCAATATGCTCTGTTCTTCCAATAGGATATGCAAAAGTGCGAATAGGCTTACCCAGACGCTGCTCCAGGACCGCACGACAAGATACGATCTCGGAACGGAGTTCATCCTGGTCATCAAGATAGGCTAACACAGGATGATGCATCGTGTGCGCACCGAAAGAGACCCAACCACTTTCCTGCATCTTCATAGCCTCCGCCCATGATAGTGGAAGGTCTACATCGCCTTCATATCCAATCGAGTCATTTAGGGGTTGCACGGCTAATAACGCGCGGATCATCTTCAAAAATGTTTCTCGCTCCGCCACAGAACGAGCAAAACGAAGACGGCTATCAATCAACTTTGTTAATAAAGACCTATCGGTTGCCTTCCCTAATTGATACACACGATCATCAAGTGTTACTTGATCCACCTGCGCGCACTTTACCAGGCGCAGACCCTCTCCCCACCAGAAGAAATCACCGCTGTCCATATACCCGGGAACCACAAAGATTGTAATCGGTACGTGCAGCTCGTTTACAAATTTAAATGCGTAGGTATAGTTATCATGATATCCATCATCAAATGTGAGAACAAGCGGAGTGCGCCGGTCCTGCTTTTGCTGCACACTTTTGCGACCCATATAGAGCTCTTCCAGTGCTTCATCTAGGTGAAGCATACGATAATGACGGCGCAGATAGAGTAAATGGCGTCGTAAATCGCCCTTGCTACGATGATAGTTAAGAATAATGAGGCGCGGTCCAGCACGCCTCATAAGCCAGCGAAATAAAGCTACCAAACCGCTATAATAGAGGAATGCCGCAACCCAAACACGTGCATTTTTTCGCATACGCTATTTCTCCCAACATGTATCAACAGAATTGTTGAGTACAGCCTGCTACCCGGCATCCGTACCTACAATAAAGAGATACAATGGACCACAACTTAATGCAACAGAAATATCAATACTGTCAGACATAAACATGTTATTTTCAACGTTTCCATTACACACCAATTTTATTTGAGAACCGCATATCTTTTAAAACTCAAAATAGAACGAAACGAGAGAAATGCAACAGGCCTATAGAGTGTCTTCTTGCAAGGATATATGCTCCTTGCAAGAATGCAACCTTTTTTGCGACAGAACCTGACTTTTGGGTTGATTCTACGCAAAGAAACTAGAAACTATTTGGATTATGCTTCACAATCAGAGCATCCATGATATTTGCCATTAAAGCTTGAATCTCAGGAACCGACTTATTGTTGTGGCTCGCATCACAAACCTTATCGGGATCAGGGCGATAATTATCAAGTGCAGCAGACCAGCGTATAGAACCGGAATCGAAAACCATCGCCCCTGAAGGAGCAATATAGTACGTTGAGTTGCTCACATCGTCCTGGCCTGTATCACTGCTTTTCACATAAGAAGTACTCAGTATATGCACATTCTTCACAGGATTCGAAACAAATCCTTGATTGTCTGCAGTAGTTATGGTCGGCCACACCTTATCCCATTCATAACCCACAATTCCACAACCATATTGCTGACCTGGCCGCAGCCCTGTGTTTTTCAGCAGTGGTGAGTTTGCAGCCGACGGATCAACACGCCAGGGAAAACCATTTTGTGTGTGGGTCAGGCCGTTCCACATCTCTCCCATCAAGGTATTCTCCGGGTTATTTATAACTGGATCGCGGAAGTACGAAGTTACAACGGTATTATCCACTCCATACATAGGATCGCGTGTATAGTCATTGTGAGCTATCTCAACTTTGTAGCAGACAATAGTACGATTCGGGACACCCGCATGATCCGGCTCAAAACGCATCTGCCAGTAGACAGCATTCGCTCCCATAAAAGCAATACCCACACCTTTGTCGCGTGCAGCCTCAACTCCCTGACGCATCTGTTTTGTCCAATACTCATCGTGTCCGAGAGAGAGAAATGCCTTGTGAGTCAGCAAGCTAGCAGGATTTACGTGCAGATCAACATCACTCATATATGAGACATCATAGCCACGTTGCTCCATCCAACGTACAGCTTGAACGATGAAAGAAGTTATCTGGCTCGCACCATTATGGTCTTGATATGGCTTGTTAAAAGAGACCTTTGCATCTTTATGAACAGAATCAGTCGTAGGACCATCCTCTACATAGAGACTAAATTTTCCCCAGTAATTGTATGCTGCATAGGTTGTATCGGGAGTCACCGCAATATATGCCGATTTAGAGCTTCCCAGAACATCAAAGGGTGCGTATGTCTGCATACCATTCTTGTCAATGAATTTTGCAAGGTAGATACCTGTTGTCCAGTCGCCGGGAATCGTGAGCGTGTACGATGGCTTCCAGTTTGTCTCTACAGGATTCACAGTGCAAGTATTGCAATTGACGAGCTGATAATTTTTCTGGTCGTAGTATCCCTGCGCTTGCCCAACGTGGTCTGGAGATGCAGTCATCAAGCGGCCACCCGCGCCTCCATACCAACCCAAACGATAGATGTTAATCGCGTACTGAGTTCCCTGCACTTGAGTACTCACATAAAAAGTAATAGACTTTCCCGGTGCCACCGATGTCGCTCCAGCAAAAGCTTGAATTTCTGTATTCGCGGCACGTCCATCAGGAATCTGCCAGGCCGATGTTCCCGTCTGATTATTCTCCCGTACAATAGCATTGTCATTCGCATTTCCAGTGCTGGCAAGGTTTTCAGACCCGGCTATCGGCGTACCTACTACTCCAGAAGAGCTGCCAGAGCCAGTAAAAAGAGATGGACCCAGGAAGAAAAACCCTATAAGAACTCCTGCAACAACGAATACAGTAATAATAGTTACGACTGACCTAAAGTTCATGCAGGGAACCTCCATACTATTCTGCAATATGCATAGTCATATAATAATGCATCTAATTTCTCTATCGAAAGGCACAATGGCGTGCGTTCATGCATACTTCTCAAATACTAGAGCATTACAAGGGGGTAGGGCAAATATTAAGCGGCAACCCTTACAAAAATACCATAGAACTCATCACGAATAGATGTTTATTGGGGTAGAGAATCAGTGAAGCCTTCTGGAAAGATGTAGAGAAATACGCGTATGTGACGAAAAAGTTAGTATACATCCATGCCAACAAAACGAGTTGTGTAGGAAAAATTTCCTTTTATTCACACTCTCACCGCATTATCTACTATACTGTACAGGTAGAGGTTGGATGAGAGGCAAAGAAAGAAACCAACAAGGTAAATCGTTGTATATTACTATAGGAGATTAAAAAGCAAGAATCTGTGCTTTCGCTGCTTTGAGTGTTATATCTCTCGAATACTTATTGTAAAAGTGTAGATGCAAGTCGCTAACGATAGAGGCAAGTAAGAGCTTCTAAAAACGGAAGGGTTGTGAGTATACAGGTTGGAGTTCCTATCTCAACATAGGATTACCATTCTCAACACCTTCTCAACATGAGTAACAACCCGATTCCTAGCACGAAGAGGGTACCTTCTTAAGGAGTGCGAGGCAAAAGAGCTTCCGTGTATGTTACTGTAACACAGGTACAAAATAAATAGATGATAAAATAGGCATTTTTTAATGAAGACTTGCAGAGTTCATTTCAAAATTGTTAAATTCTTGGTAAGGACGGTATCCACATGCGAAGTTCGCTGAGTCGCTATATAATACTTGCAAAGCGTTGGGCGTGGGTCATCATCCTGGGTGTGGTTATTTGTGGCGGCATCACTTTCGTCGTCACAAAGTTGATGCCCAAGGTGTATACTGCGGAAACAGTACTCGTTATTACTGTAAGCGGTTCATCACAATATGATGGTCAGCAGGCAGCGCTTATCATGCAGCCAACCTTCAACCAGCTCATCAAGAGTGATAGTGTGATTCAGCCAGTTGCAGCCAGGCATGGCTTAACGACAAAAGCGCTGGATGCGATGATAACCACAAAACCGCAATCGAATACACCGATTATCCTGATCGACGTTGATAATAACAATGCAGTGTTAGCGGCTCAGCTTTCATATGAAGTTACAAAGGCCTTCACTGATTATGCAACAGCTCAGGTTGGAACTCCAGCGCAGTTTAACATTATTAAACCTACTGTTCCGGTAGATCCGTCGAAGCCGCGTCCAACACAGGATGCACTTCTGGGAGCGCTGGTTGGTCTGGGTCTAGCTCTAGCGATTATCATTATCTTTGAATGGATTGATGACCGGCTTACGTCGGCAGAAGAGGTTAACACATTGCTCGGGCTAGAGGCTTTAACAGTCATTCCTGAGCTGTCCTCTAAACAACGGACAAGAAATGCTGAAGATACGCCAGAGTTAGCAGAAGGCTGTCGCGTGTTGTGTGCCAACTTGAATATGGCGCAGATGGTTCGTCCGTTCAAGCTGGTTATGATCACCAGTGCTCTGGCAAATGAGGGGAAGAGCACAATTGCGGCCAACGTCGCATCTTTCCTTGCAATGTCGGGGAAGCGCGTTCTGCTTGTTGATGCCGACTTGCGCCATCCCGTGCTTGATCAACACTTCCAGTTAAACAATCAGAAAGGCCTCTCCAACGCATTTCTCGAAATGTGGGCAAAGGTAGAGTTAGAGCTGGATGGTCAGCCAACCGAGATCCCCTCGTTACGCGTGCTGACAGCAGGCGTACTACCTTCTAATCCATCAGAGTTGCTGCAGTCGCAGTTGGCAGGCCAGTTGTTTAACCATTTCCGTAATACGCAAAAGTTTGATTATGTCATCTTTGATGCACCTCCATTGCTACCAGTCGCCGATGCACAAATTATGGCCTCTTACATTCAGGTTACGATTCTTGTTATCGATGCATCAAATACTGCGCGTAAGGCAATGGTTCGTGCGAAGCAGATATTGAGTAGAACGGGAACACGCATTCTTGGGGTCGCGCTCAACAAGAGTCGCTGGCCTGAATATGGCAAAGTACATGACTATTTGAACAATGTCCAACAAAGACCACGAGCAGATATTACAATGTCTATGCCCCCAAATACGCCACCGATTAATCGCGTGGACGCCACAAATAATGCTATCTATCCTTCTGGTAACAATAGGCGTTAACAGATAAGGATAGACAAACATGATGGGTTATGTGGTTGGGTAAACAAAAGCACCTTTTATCTCCCGGATTCTGTAGATGCTAGCTCCGCGAGATAGAGCATAGTTCTTAGGAGTAACTAATGAATCACCAGTTAATGGAGAAGATTTCTTCACGCTCATTGCGTGTGGCCGTCATTGGTCTTGGCTACGTAGGGCTTCCACTGGCAACAACGTTCGCAGAAGCCGGCTTTCATGTCACGGGTATTGACATCGACCAGAAAAAAGTTGATCAAGCCAATGAAGGCAAAAGCTACATCTCTGATGTTCCAAGTGAGCATTTGCAGAAGTTTATAGATGCTGGAAAATTGACTTTCACCACTAATTTTGCTGCCCTGGAAGATATTGATGCTGTTAGCATCTGTGTTCCAACTCCTCTGCGTAAAACTCGCGAGCCAGATGTTTCCTACATCATTGCAGCGACCAAGCAGGTACGCGAGCACCTGCATGCCGGTCAGCTGATTATCCTGGAAAGTACAACCTATCCAGGCACAACTGACGAGGTTGTTCTGCCCGAGTTAGAAGAAACTGGTCTCAAAGCAGGTACTGACTTTTTCCTGGCTTTCTCGCCAGAGCGCATCGATCCAGGCAACACCAGCTTTGGTCCTAAGAACACTCCAAAGGTGGTGGGTGGTATCACTCCGCTGTGTACTGAGTTGGCCCAGGCCTATTATGGGGCGGCAATTGGTACTATCGTACCAGTTTCGTCGGCACGGGTGGCAGAAATGACAAAGTTGTTGGAAAATACATTCCGTGCCGTAAACATCGGACTCGTGAACGAAATTGCCATTATGTGCGAGAAGCTCAATATTAATGCGTGGGAAGTTATCGATGCCGCAGCAACAAAACCATTCGGATTCATGCGCTTTCAACCAGGTCCTGGTCTGGGTGGACACTGTATTCCAGTTGATCCACATTATCTCTCCTGGAAACTCAAAACGCTTGATTATAATGCTCGCTTCATTGAGCTAGCGGCCGATATCAACAGTAGCATGCCGCATTATGTTGTCAATAAGATTGGCGATGCTTTAAATGATCAGCGACGCAGCCTTAATGGCGCAACTGTTCTTGTTCTTGGCGTAGCATACAAACGGAACGTCAGCGACGTCCGCGAGTCACCTGCAATTGACATCATTCAAGGTCTATTAGATAGAAAAGCAGTCGTTCTTTATAACGATGACTACGTTCCCGAGCTCACTTTACAAGGCGGGCGCACATTACATTCGCAGCCTCTCAGCAGTGGACTTTTGCAGGCCGCCGACTGTATTGCTCTAGTTACCGATCATAATTATTATGACACTCCCTGGATTGTGCGCGAGGCACGATCAATCGTGGATACACGCAACATGACGAAGGGTCTTGATGACGCAAAGATATTCAGACTTTAATCTACGATTACTACTGTAATAGAATGGTAATTAAAAATGTCTCAATCTTTGGGCAACGATATGACCGACAGCCAGCCGCTTAGCACCACAAGTGCTCGGCTGGTTGCCGTTAAACTAAAATCCGCCAATAAAAACATCTTTCGAGCGCTACTCAGCCT
>CAXTXB010000120.1:0-1205 GCA_964247965.1 uncultured Dictyobacter sp.
CGCCTCTACGCGAAGCCAGATGACAAGCTGATGGCGCATCTGCTCAAATATAGCCACATCATCTTCTCCAACAGAAAGGATATCGCGCGACCCGGCCACCGAGCCAGGTGTGAGTACATTATTTTGTTGACCCTCAGCCGTCTGTGGAATGCTGCGCGCATGCAGGACAGAGGAAGATGAGACGATGGCAGAAGGCGAGGTATCCGTGAAGGCAGATGAAGATACAGATCCCTTTACACCATTTCCACCAGGGTTTTTTAGTGGTATGGTGGTTGAGGCTACTGGTATGGCCGATACTGGAGGCGTTGTGGGTGCCTGCGCCTCTATTGGCAGCTTCAGCACATCAGGCACATCAGGCACATCAGGCACATCAGCCTCCCTCCCTCTAGGAGCAGCCTGCCGTGTATCACCAGGCTGCCCTAAGGACCCGGATTGCTTCCCTTCTCCCGTCGCTTGTCTACCATCGTCAGACTGATCTTGTGTCCCTCCTCGACGACTTCCATCAAGTGTCTCGCTCTGCTTTTGAGATTGTTCCTGAGGCGGTCTTTTTGTAGAAGCAGGCATAGCTGTCGGGCTGGCTGATGCAGCTGGATCTAATCTAGTACTAGCTGGAGGCATCGCAGGTACCTGCGGACGAGGGCTGACTGGTGGCGTTGCTACCGTCTGCTGCCTCGCTACAGCATCTACGTCGCTGTTCATCTTTTGCCCCACCGAGGCCACAGCTGGCTGAGGAGGGCGCACGGTGCGGCGAGCGGAACCATTGGCAACCCCGGTGGCGGGGGCTACTTGCGCTGGACGTGGCTCATTGACAACCACAGTCCTTGCCTCACCCCTTATCTCCTGCATCTGCTGCTGTAAGAGCATCGTTGTCACGGAGATCTGCTCCCAGCCCGGCTCTGCCTTCCCACTGATACTCAAAGTCGCCCATGATACTACTGGACGTGGAGTACCAAAGGATGGCGTGCTCTGCTTTTGTCCTGTCACATGATTGCGTAATCCCTGTGCCACCATCACTGCGCATGAGCTAATTAACATGCGTATATCGGACATCCTACGGCGTCCTTGATCACCAAAGAAACTGCGATTGCGCTGCACAAACATGATAAAGAGACGCTCTATCTGATGCTGAAATTCAGGCGTTGTCAGATCTATGCGATTCCATGCCGTAAAATCGACGGAGCTTAAATAGAGCCATACTTCCTGAC
>CAXTXB010000120.1:1215-2446 GCA_964247965.1 uncultured Dictyobacter sp.
GGTCAACTGGACGCATCTGCAATGACTCAGTTCGATGGTCAAAAAAACGGGGATAGCAGAAATTAGCAATCAGCGTTTCCGCCAGTTCGGCTTTCAAGCGCGCGATTTCTGCGGGCGGAAGTTGACCTAAATAAATGCCCATCCTACATCCTCTTTCGTTCTATTGCTAGCTTGCCATAGGAAATTAATGATGCCTTCTCTACTTTACTTTACAATTGTCAATGGCATCAACTGCAATGCATCCGTACCTCGTCTGGTCGTTACCGTTTGAGAGGCATTCAAAATCTGTAAAGGCAGCCGAGCTTGTACATCCATTATTGTACTCGATGATTGTACTAAAGGTAAAAGGGCTATGGACAAATGTGCTAGTCCATCCGGAATGTCACCCATCTGGAGGTTAAAATCTCTGCTGGTGACACGAATAATTTGACCAGACTTCCAGGTATTTGTTTGACACCATAAGAGCTCTGGAACGTCGTTGCTCACTAAGTAGTCCTTGTCGTTATCGCGCTGCATAAAGATTATAATCTGTAACGGTGTAGTAATAGGGCTTTCCACGCGCCAGTACGTGGTCACGTTGACGTATCCCGTTTCCTTACTCAATGAGCTAGTGCCACTATAATCGTAGCCCACCAGGCTCATCTTTCCACTGTTTTGTCCGGTAAAGGAGACATTGAGCGGATGGACTATCTCGCTCGGCTCGACATAGAGGTTTGAGCAAAAGCTTTCCGGCAAGTTAAATGCCACCAATGCTGGGTCTCCCTCCTCATTGGGGCGTACTGGCGACAACGATGAGATTCCCGGTGCAGGTAATCCTCGTTTGAGAAGCAAATAGCCATCCTGGCTCGCGACTATTCCATAATGACCTGACAGAAGCACACGTTTTACCTCGCTTGCATAGTCCGCTGAGCCCCCATACGGATAAATATCGCTAGTCACATCCAGAAGCACATAGTCTACCGCTGTGTCCTGATAGGGAAACATATAGATAAATTGCCGGTGACTCATATGCGGAACAAGCTTTGTCTGGGCTGAAACCGAGGCATCCTGCGGAACCAGGTCGATAAAGCGTTGTGCCAGGGCCAGATGTGCTGATGATTGCGGCCAGCTAAATCCCTGTGAAAAGGGTAATTGTCCATGAAAATAATAATCCGATCGAATTGCGCTAGCTAGCATACCAAAAGGCAATAATACCAGTAAACCTATGGATACGACATGACCCCACTTTTGT
>CAXTXB010000120.1:2456-12253 GCA_964247965.1 uncultured Dictyobacter sp.
CTTTTGTACGCGCAAAGAGGAGTTGCTGACCGATTGCACACCCCGTTCGGTCAACCGCGCTAAGATGATAGTACACAGGCGCACAAACCAGACAATCAATACAAGCGCTTCGATTACCGCAAAGATAATAACCGGCACTATCTCTGCGCTGTAATGAAACAGTCCACTATACATCTGCGGATTCGCGCTTACCAGATTTAGAAGGATAGCAGGTAGAGCCAGGATCATTATCCAGGGAGCAAGCAGGGGTAGATAGAAAACGGGATCGCCGTTCGGCTTAGGCAGGTAGCCGGCAGGTCCCAATAAGACATGAATATACGCGAAATGATCCTTCTCCCATACATATGTATTTAAAAATACACGTGGATGATATAGGATATTCTTCACAAGCCCAATAGGACTCTCACCAACATCGTTGTAGCGTGAAATGAGCAGTGGATGTCCAGTTGGGCTGAAATGTGGCATGATGACGTAATAACCCAACAAGAACCAGCAGCATGCAAGCAGCGCAAGTCCACCTCCACTGAGCCAGCGGCGCTGGAAGACCACAGACCAGAGGCCTATCATGAGAACAAGAAGTGGCACCTCTTCTTTACATGCCATCGCCACTACAGCAAATACAAAAAACCACACTGTACGACGTGTATACATGAAGTAGAGTGTAAACAGTAACAGCCCGGCAGTTAAAGTGACGGCGTGAAAGTCGGCAACGGTGGCCTGCTGCTGCACTGGATAGAGCAGATATAGGCACGCTATGGCCACACCTATCCAGTTGCTACGTAGGCGCAGGCGCGCTAACCAGAACGCGGGATACGCCCCACTTGCCACAACAAGTGTTTGAATAACAAACAGGATCTTGGGATTGGACCAGATGAAATACAACAACGAAATAGGAAAAAGAATAGGTTCAAAATGAATTGCAAAGCGCATGATACCATTAGGAGAGGCGCAATTGGTATCAAAAACGATGTTGCAAATCGTTTGATGCAATGGATGTCCGTGTATAGTGCTCCAGATCGCCTGATCCATGATACCGAAATCTTCAGCATTGGTCTGAAAGGCGTCCTGCTTCGCAAAGAGAAACGTTATAAAATAGGCACTAAAACAGATAACCGCTACCGTTACAGCCCCTGTGGCAATCCAGAACGCGCGGGTCGCCGGCATAGGCTCTGGCGCTGGATAGAGGCTACGCCTACTATAGAGCAGCGCGAGACGCTTGCGCCAGATTTCATTCTTCCATTGCCGTTGCATTAATCAAGCACCTGTCTGATGCTATACTCTTCACCACGTTTAAAAGAATAGTAGCGTACCATTTCACTTTGTAGTCCTGCTAAAAAGAACTGAATTCCAAAGATCATGAGTAGAATTCCACCAAATAGAAGCGGCTGCTGGTGTATCGGTTCGTGTGTAATGACAAAGCTACGAAACACGACATATGCATCAACTAAAAACCCGATCAGAAACGTCCAGAAGCCTAGTGGAGCAAACAGGCGTAGAGGTCGCCGCAAAAATGTGACCAAAAACAAAATGTTTATCAGATCGATAAGCCCCTGCGCAAAACGTTTTGCCCCAAACTTGGATACTCCAAATTTCCGTGGATGATGCCGTACTTTAATCTCTGCAACCCGGAACCCGCGCGCGGCCGCAATTACAGGTATAAAGCGATGGAAATCTCCATATAGTTTTAAATTCCTGTCCTCAATCACTTCTCGTCTGTATGCCTTAAATCCACAATTGATATCATGGAGATGGACACCCGTCACTTTATTTACCAGGCCATTAAAAACGCGTGACGGAAATGTTTTCGAAACAGGGTCGAGACGAGGGTATTTCCATCCTGTAACCAGGTCATACCCCTCATCCAACTTTTGGAGATACCTGGGAATCTCCTGGGGATCATCCTGTAGATCACCATCCATCGTAAACACAACATCACCATGCGCAAGTTCAAAACCAGCAACCAGGGCAGGTGTCTTCCCAAAATTTTTGCGGAAGCGCACAACACGTACAATATCAGGATGCTTCTCATACAGGCTCTTCATTACAGAAAAAGTGTTGTCAGTGCTACCGTCATCAATAAAAATTATTTCATATGTTTTTTCAAGTTGATTAAGCTGGTTTACTAATTGCTCGTAGAGCAGTGGAATATTCTCTTGTTCATTCATTGCAGGCACCACTATAGAGATCACTACTCTCTGCATTGGCTCTGCAGCTTCCATTTTGGCTCTATTTGTTTCTAACGCAAATTCAGTGTTTTGCATACCTTGATCTCCACTCGCAACCTGGTAGATACGCCGGCCTGTATTCGGGGAACATTATAACATACATCTTCAGGCGTTCTATATAGCATGGTACCATTGCTTTTTATACTACCATGTTAATATAACGGATACATACCGGAGAGAGACACATTTGGCGCAAGCACTATTACTAAATAATCCAGCCTGGCTAGTCCTGTAAATTTTCAAAGAAATCGGGTCGGTCAGTAGTGAGGGAATCTACACCATTTGCAGCCAGGAGGCGCAATTCATCCTGGGAATTGACAGTCCATAGCCCCAGCTTCAATCTATTTGCCCGAATCACAGGCAACATATCTATCGCAAAAAGCTTCCGATCCATATTAATCCAGTTACAACCAATTGCCGTAACCCTCCTGCACAGGTTTTCTACCGCGTTGCTTTCATCCGGTGACCAGAGCTCACGGGAGACATTTGCGCCCGTCACTAAAGCGGGCTCCAGCTTTCTAATGGTGCTCAGCGTCTGCCAGTCAAAAGAGATAATAAGTACTTTATCTATCATTCTGGTTGCGCGCACCTCGCCCACCACCGCCTCTACGATCTTAGGATAGCGCCAATAAGCGTTGTCCCGTTCGGCAAGCTTAATCTCAATCGAGACATGCACGCGTCCTTTCGCCAGTGTCAGTACCTCACGTAGTGTCGGTATCTGTTCAGTCTGCGGCCAACCACCTGGAAAGTGGGCGGCGGCATTGAGTGAGCGTAGATAAGCAAAATCCAGATCTAGAATATTCCCCTCGCCATCGGTAACACGATCGACAGTCGCATCATGAAAAACTATCATCTGCCCATCCCGGCTCATCTGCACATCCAACTCAATAGCATCCACCGGCATCGTCAAAGCATTCCGAAACGCCGCCATCGTATTCTCCGGCGCTAGCAACGACCCCCCACGATGAGCAATACGCTGAACCCGATTCGCCATCCTGCTTCACCTCTCAAAGAAAATAGAGCTAGCCTTTTTATTGAACGGGGAGTTCAACTCTCCCCATCTCTATCATGTAACACCAATAATGCCGATTATTATACAAAGCCGTCATGAGCATTGCAATACGACCCCGTAAGCCCATGTGGTGCTCATTTATCTGGAAATAATCACGGCGTTGTTATTTAACATAGAATACGTATAGGATGTGAAAGAGCAACAAAATGGACCACTTCTCGCTCTCCATAGGACGAGGTGACCAGCCATAATACAATGGGAGCGAGGAAATTCTTGCTATTTGTCAAGCCTCGTGTTATAATAGGGATCGCCTCAAAGCAAAGTTGTGGCAGCACAGTACTCGTTTTGAAGCATTTGTTCTTCATTTGGGGATGTCGGGTTTCGACAGGGGAACCGATTGAAGAATTGCAGGCCGAGGTGTCGGTACGCACTCTCGTTAAACAACCGACAAAAAATTAGTTGCCGAAAAACAAGCAACACCCCAACTCGCCTTCGCTGCCTAAAAAGTAGTGATCGAGCGTCTGCCCGACCTTCGCCCGTAGGGTCGGGGCACAGGCGCCATAAATACGGGCTGCTATGACGATGACCGCCTCCTGGTCGTCATAAAAGACAAAGAAGGCCAGCACATCGGTATCCCGTCGATGGGAGCCCGAGGTGTAATGCAAAACATCGACTAAGCCTGTAGTACATTCCTCGATATGTTTTCTTGGACGGGGAGTTCAACTCTCCCCCATCTCCACCAGCAAAAAGGCTAGAAGTAAGGTGCAAACCAACTTCTAGCTTTTCTTTGTACCGTCCTACTGCACGCAGAACTCGTTCCCCTCAGGATCAGCCATCGTGACCCAGTAGTCGCCGCGCTGCTCTTTTCGATATAGTTCGCGTGCTCCCAGCCCTTTTAGCCGTTCTACCTCAGCATCAACTCGCTGCATTCGTTCCGTTGATGATCCATGAGAAACGCTGCGGCTTGCATTCAAATCCAGGTGTACACGATTCTTTACTACTTTGGCCTCTGGCACGCGCTGAAAGAAGATACGCGAGCCCTTCCCGTCAGGATCAACAACGGCCGAAAAATCATTCCACTCCTCCTGAGGCATGCCCTGCGCCTCCAAAAAAGCTTCCCACGATGTATATCCAGTGGGCGGCTCCTGTACTTTATAATCCAACGCATTGGCCCAAAACACCGCTAATTGTGCCGGATCGGAGCAGTCAATTACTATCTGTAGCTGCGTCGCCATAAAGTCTCTCCTTCTCTATTCTCCTCTTTTCTCTTGGCCTCTTTCCTCCAATGTAGCACACAAAGTGGACATTTTCGGCCCTAATTGATCGGACGTATCCGATCGGCCTTATTTAAGAACGACGATTAAGGTTTCGCTTGCTACTTACTTCAAACCGTAGGCGTACAGCTTGCCGTTGTTGTCGGCGGCGAAGATGGTGCCGTTGACGACGATTGGACTCTGCCAGTGCAGGCCACCGATGGAGCCGCCGGCCGATTGCTGACCGCTGCTCCACAACACAGTTCCCGTAGTGGGATCAGTAGCCCAGATGACATTGTTACCCTGTACGTAGAGGATGTTATTGGCGATAAATGGCGAGCTACCTGCATTGGCATTCTGATAAGCCATTTGTAGTGTGGTATGACCCTGGTTGTCGGTTACAACTTTAAAGGCCGATTGACCATTGAAATTGACTACGAAAACCCATGTTGTGCCATTACCATCGGTCCAAACCGCTGGTTGGGTATCAACATCTCCCTTCTGAGGCAATGGTATCGCCTGCAGTTCGCCCCCTGTATGGTTAGGACCACCCTGGCCCGAGAGATTTTGTCGATTGAGCAGGCGCAGAGTGTTGTCCTTACCAGCTTGTACCATCATGTATGGCGTCGAGCTATTCGCCTGCTTGGGCAGGATTGCAGGCACGGCGCTTCCAAGATCCTGGTCGGTAGCTTGCAGCTCTGCAAAGTTCACTGGCGTGTAAGAATCGATAACTTTAGTGAGATCAGCGCTCAGGACAATTACGCTATCTCCGTAGGATTTACCGTCGGCCCTGTATGCTCCATTGCCTGTTGCTACGATTACGTTGCCTGTTAGTGGATCAACCTCAGCCGCGCCACGTGCCCAGATTGCTGATTGTACATCAGCGCAATCGTTTGGTCCTAGCACGTGCTGAATGTTTGAGCACAAGGCATTAAAGTCTGTCTGTGCACCCGTTGTAAGATTGACGCCGACAACGTGGCCTTCGTAGTGTCCACCGTCACCAGGGTATCCTGCAATTGGCATATAGAGCATGCCATTTACGATGTTGAGTGGGGAAGAACCCTTTTCGACGTTTGGCATATTGGTGATCAATACAGGCCAGGTACCATTCACGGTCTCGTCGCCGTTGCTTACGGCGTACTTGTGTACCTTGCCATCCAACCCATAGCCATAGACAAACTGGCCCGATGGATCAATGGCTGGTGAGCTTGTCGTGAAGTTTGGCCCGGTTGTGTCTTTGCGCCAGATCTGATTTCCTGTCGCGGCATCAATAGCGAGCAGGCTTCCAGCTTTGGTCGTGACGAATACAAGATCTTTTGTGCCCGCCGCTGTCATGACATTTGGCAGTTCGACAGGTGCACCATCAACAGTCGCCGGCAGAGTCTGCTGCCAGAGTTGTTTCAGTTGACCTACATTGGCTTTTGTGATGGTCGTCTCATTTGTATTGACGCCACTGCGCTGACCACCGCCATCAAAAGCATTCCAGGCGATTTTGTTTCCTGTATTCGCGCTCCCGTTATTGCCCACTGATGTTTGTGTAGACTGAACAGTAGGCTGAGCAACCTGAGTTATTGCTGTCGTAGGCTGCATGATCGCAGTGCTAGCTGGAGTGGTCTTTGCCCCCATCATAGCATTCATCGCAAAGACGTGGATCTGCCCTCGATTGGACTTATTCGGCAGCATGACACTTGCTACTGTTTTATTTGCCTGTACGTTCACCGAAGTATAAAAGAGATACGTTTTGATGTTTTGACGGCCATGGTTATTACGATAGTTCATGACTGCAACCACAAAATCGCCTTGTGAGAGTCTGCGGCCTCCTCCGTTGAGCGTCCAGTCATCAAAATGCAATGGAGAAGTTTGCTTCGTTCCATCAGTATAGGTAATCGTCACAGTGCCTTGCACAGGTCCAAACGTCGATGAACCTAGAAAACCCAGCGTCTTGTTCCCTTTTGCCAACGAGACGCTCAGAGGTTGTCCATCAGCCCCATAATTATTATTCTGTCCAGGCTGTACATTCGGCCAGATAAAACTACTTCCCCTGAAATTAATCTTCGCCCCCGGTATAATTCCTTTAGCACTTAGCGCCTGGGCTGAATAACTGAAACCGGCGTTATCATAGTTGGCCATTCCTGGATTTTTGTCGTCACTAATACCATTATTGTTGTATACCTGCTCTGCATTAGCTCCTGTATCGCGCGAGGTGACAAAAAAGATTACTGCAGGAATCAATAATGCCAGGCATAGTATACCAATTGAAACGGTTGTTAGGACTACCTTTTTTCTAGTCATCAGGATCTTTTTTCGTCTTGCTTTTTGCTTCAATAGCTGCATCGACTTTTGCCTATCCTTTCCTTCATCAAATACTCCTTGCTCGCTGCCTCTCACTTCCCTGTTGTTCAAGCAAGCTTTTTTGTACATGTAAACACAAAGAACATCTTATGCAAATTACGTTTCTGGTCACCTGGTTGTCTATAAGTATCAGTCGTTGGAGAATACGTAGAACTATAAATAGACATGTATAATTATTTCTCCCATTCGCTTGATTATGATCAAGGTATCAGGTTAAGAAACCAGAACTGATCACGTGCGCAGGTGACGGCTGCACAATGACTATGCGCTAGATATACGTTGATGCATTCTTAGATCACGTGAGTTATATCTATGAACAATAGTAGCATGGTTTCTATCAGGGCAATCGTGCAGTAGTGGCTGTATTCAATAGAAAGTACTAATTGAGGTTGTGATTTCTCAACCAATACGCTAAAAATATTAGAGAAAAAGTCCTGAAAAAGTCGTTTTTGTAAAAATATGAACTCGGGCTAAAACAGCTAGCGCTGCTACAAAGACTGCATAAAAAAGGAAGCATACGTTTTAGCAAGACGTATACTTCCTTTTTCTCTTAATGGAAGGTTCTATTGTCTATCTAACGACGGGGGGATGGTGGTAAAGGTTGCTGAGGCCAACCCTGTTGACCAGGTTGTCCTTGTTGGGGCCATGATTGCTGTTGTGCAGGTTGCTGGGAAGACTGCGGTTGCGGCCATACTTGTTGTACTGGCTGTCCTGCCCACGGAGATTGTGGGACGGCGGGCTGCTGAGGCCATTGGCCGGGCTGTCCTTGTTGAGACCATGATTGCTGCTGGACTGATTGCTGCGGCACCGGTTGCTGTGGCTGTTGGAATTGTTGCGACCAACCTTGTTGCCCAGGTTGCTGTGGCTGCGACCACGCTTGTTGTCCTGGCTGCGCCGATTGCCCTGATTGGTGCCAGGATTGCGCGGGAGCTGACTGGCTCCACGATTGATTTTGTAATCCATTGGTATCCGTAGCCGCGTGCTCCGCGCGCGCCTTGCGGTCATTGCGCACATGACGCCAGACATAAAGTACGACGAGCACGACGATTAGCACCGCGATGACAGCATCCGCACCCTTAAAGATTGGTCCTATCTTCGCCATATTGGCACCAAGAACAGTGCCCAGATAGGTCAGCAGTATACACCAGGGCAATGATCCCGCGAATGAGTAGATGCAGAATTTCACAAACGGCATCTTTGAAATACCAGCCGGGAGCGATATATAGGTACGCACGACAGGAAGCAAGCGCGAGAAGAACGCCGTCGCACTTCCATACTTCTGAAAGAAATGATCGGCCTTATCTGCGTCGTGCTGCGAGATGAGTACATAACGCCCATACTTTAGCATAAGAGGTCGTCCACCCTTGTAACCGATCCAATAAGCCACAGATGAACCAACCAGGCAGCCAATAGAACCAGCCAGACCAACGAGTACGATACCAAGAATGGGATTTATACCCGGGAGAAGTCGATGTTGTGATAACAATAGACCAGCCACCGGCATAACAATTTCACTTGGAAGTGGTATACAGCAGCTTTCAACCGCCATCGCTAATGCTATACCAAGTAAACCAGTTGAGACATACAGATTCGTTATTATTGTCGTTAATATGTCTGTAATATTTGACAGCACAAAGCCTCCTTAGCAAACCTACACTTTTGCCCCATACTAGCATATTATCCCCTACACTACAACCACAAGTACTTTTTATACAAAGGATCACAAGGAGAGTTTCCGTTATATTTCTGTACTTAGCTCTATCTATTCTTCATCTTGCGGTGAAGATAAATTTCGTGATGAGCGCCGCGTGATTGGACCATCTACCTGCTGTGATAGCTGTTTACGTAGGGGATCATCCTCATACATATATGGTGCTCTACGTACGAGAGAACGCTTTAAGTTGCCATTTGTTGTGGAGGGGTCAAGATCGTCCGCTTCTGGCTCGATTTGCTGTCGTTGCAAAGGTTGTCGCATAGTACTTTCGCTAGACTGAGGTAAAGAACGCAGTTCACCTTTTTGTGTTGGAGAGGCATCTACTATTCGCCTCGGGCGACGCGGATACTGCTTAGCACCTTGTTGGGTTCGCGGTGCCATTTCCTGTTCATCATTCTGCTGCTGAGACACTACTTTGCCTGGGCGTATCACGGGTGAACGTTTGGGGCGGTATGAAGGCAATTCTTCTATTTCATCTTCCTCACGCTGTCGCGCTGCTTCTAGACGGGCAGTATGTAGTGCCTGCGAACGAAACTGGCTCTGCTGCCCCTCCGCCTGATAGCCTTGATACCCTGGATAATTCATGCGTTGCTGTGTAGGTCGGCGGCTTGTAATCTCTCTCTCACGTGGTGGCAATTGTCTCGTATTCGGAGCACTCCGTTCTGGCAATTGTCTGGTGTTCAAAGCGCTGTGCTCGGGAAGTTGCCGGGAGGTTGTAGGCCTGGAGTTTAGCGTACCACGTTGTGGGGAAGGTAGTTTCGGTACTGACTTCACTGACTTCACTGACTTCTGCTGGCTTGGAGCAGGAAGACGAGGTTGGGCCTGGGCAGGCGGCAATCGGCGGGCTCCCCGGGTGCGGTCATAGAACTCCTCCTCACTTTCCTCTTCTTCCTCATACCACTCCTCTTCATCACCCCATATTTCATTGCGAGCATGCGGACGGTCTTCTTCTACTACAGAAACGCTACGAGCCACCTGCTCTGGCACTACTGAATACTCGTATGCTGGCTCATACTCTTCCTCGTCAGCCCTTAATCTTTGGTCATGATGCCGAGAAAGAAACGAAAAGATAGTTAAAGAGATCGGAATGCTAAGAAGTAAGGCAGCCAGCCCTCCTATTAATCCACCCAGCACCCATGAATTGAGGGTATTTCCGTACCATAGCACAACTGCCGCCCCCACAATAAGCACAAGCGCCGCAACCACAGCCTTCATCAAAGCCGTGTTTCCTTTCTGAGCAT
>CAXTXB010000121.1:0-12208 GCA_964247965.1 uncultured Dictyobacter sp.
GACCTGGGAGACGCAGCAAAAGCGCGACATGTGTTACTGCGTCGTATAAGCCGTGGTGGTCGAAGTAGAATCCCCCTTCTCCAAAGCATTCTCCGTGGTCGGAGAGCAGCAGAAAAATGGTGTTATCCCAGTTTCCTCGCATTTTGAGTCCCTGTATAAGGCGGCCCACCTCGGCATCCACCTGGCTTATCTCGCCGTCGTACTGTGCGACAACATAGGCGTAGTCATCGGGATAACGCAGCTTCATACTGCCCAGCAGCGCGTCATAGTATGCGGGGTAAAGGCTCCTGACTTCAGCTAGCTCAACCGGGCCGGAGCCTGGCTCATAGTGCAACATATCATAGGGCGGGAGTGGTCCATAAGGTGTATGCGGGTCCCAATAATGTATAAAGAGAAATCGTGGGTGTCCAGTATCCTCTTGGATGAAGTTCAACGCACGGTCAGTGAGTTGCCTTCCCTGGTCGGTAAAGGGCTTGTAAACGAATCCTGAGTAATAGTCGTAGCCCCGCGCGAACCAGCTACCGCGTCCATTGCCCTGTACGACCAGATTGTCATACGCGGCTGTCATATAGCCATGTTGTTTCAGCAGTTGTGGCAGAAGCAAGATGTGCTCGGCTAAGCGGCGTTTACTTATGTGGGCGACAATGCCGTGTCGATAGGGATGCAGGCCAGTAAAAAGCGTGGTAAAAGAGGGCATGGTTGGTATGCCCGCTGCAAAGGCATTGTCGAAGATAATGCTCTCAGCAGCCAGTGCATCAATCGCTGGTGAGGTTGCTCGCCCATAGCCGTAGCATCCTAGATGGTCTGGGCGCAGCGTATCGATGGCGACGATCACAATATCAGGCATAGGACTGGGCATGAGTCATCTATCCTTCTAACTTGTAGGCGCAAGAATTATCATTGCTTGACGTAGCCATGGAGCTTAACTCCTCTCGCCTCGTCGATTACCTCGTTGTGTACCTTCAGCTCTTCGGGTGCTGGGATGTTCGCTGCCTGTGCCTGTTTTCGCTTGTAAAGCGGTGTGGCTCCGGCTCCGATGGTCTCGTCAGGCTTGGGCGTCCCGATCTTGGTGCCGCAGATGCCCTGGGTACGTAGAGGATCGATGCTGCGTCCCGTCTGAGCGAGGCGGCGCGCGACCCACGTATCAAGGCGTGTTGCTAGCTCCTGTGCCGTATCGCTATACTGTGTCACAACATTGTGTTGTTCTTGCGGATCTTTTTCAAGATCGAACAATTCCTGCATGGGGCGTCCGTGACGATCCTGCTCTAGCGAGTTAATAAACTTCCACTGTTGCGTGCGCAAGCCGCGTTTCAGCTCCCACGTTGCTTCCGAGAGATAGACCTCATCGTAGTTGCCGTCGCGTAGTCCGAAAATGGGAGGAAGCAGGCTGAGACCCTC
This sequence comes from uncultured Dictyobacter sp., assembly GCA_964247965.1. Taxonomy (GTDB): domain Bacteria; phylum Chloroflexota; class Ktedonobacteria; order Ktedonobacterales; family Ktedonobacteraceae; genus Dictyobacter. The sequence goes on from CAXTXB010000121.1 coordinate 1,399, forward strand.
CATTCTGTCCTGATCAGGGATACCGGCTAGATCAAGGATAGTAGGTGCCAGGTCGAGATTCTGCACAAAGCCTGGCACGCGTTTGCCTCTGGGCAGTGCTCCCGGCCAGTAGAGAATAAGGGGTACACGGACATTGCCCTCGTAGAGTCCGTGATGGTCGAAGTAGCCCAGTTGCTCGTTGAGGATTTCACCATGGTCAGCGGTGATGATTACCAACGTGTTCTGTTGTAGTGGTGCGAGCGCGGCAAAGATGGCACGCAAATGATGATCCATATAAGCCGTCTCGCCATCATAAAGGTTGATTACGTACTCGGCATCGGTCACACCAGGTATCCAATCATGGAAATACCATTTGAATGGCTCCCATGTCCAGGCTTCGTCCATGCTATGATTGTCCGGATCGTATGGATCACTGTCTTTAGGATAGAATTTGCGTCTGTAGGGCGGAGGCGGCAAGTAGGGAGTATGCGGGTCCCAGTAGTGGAGGAAGAGAAAAAAAGGTTCTTCCTGCTCGTTCAGATGCTGGATAGCCGGCAGCGCCTTCGCATTCACCGTCTCCGCCTTGCGTAAAACTGTGGGATTGGAGCGGTCCCATGCATAGGTCATATACTCATCAAAGCCGCGACTGAAATGGCGACCCATGCTATCTACTGCAACGGTTGTATAGCCCTGTTCTTTGAGGATCTCAGGCAGCAGGCGTACCCCCTCGGCAATAGGGACCTCTCCACCGATGTTCACAATATTATGAGTAATTGCCTCCTTGCTGCTGAGCATTGTTGTGAAACTGGGATGGGTAGGAATATTAGGTGCATAACAGTGTTCAAATAGCACTCCACGTCGCGCGATACTATCTATAAAGGGGCTGGTCACCCTGGGATAGCCATAGCATCCCAGGTGATCCGCCCGTTGAGTATCCAGGGCAATAAGGACAATGTTCGGCTTATGCATTTTACTCAACCTTCTACCTCTTCGATCGTGCCACGCTCCCATGAGTGGATAGCCGCCTCGATTACCTCCTGTGCCGCCAGCCCGTCGTCACCTGAGGCATCGAGTGGTCCTCCAGCCTGCACTTGCTCGACAAATGCCGTAATGCGATTGCGGAAGGTATCATCAAATGTACCCATTCCACCCATAATCGGATTCTCCACGACGAGCTTATCAGGACTGTTACGCGGAAAGAACTCCAGGCTCTGATAGACATTTTCAATGACAAAGCGGCCTTTACTACCACCCACTTCGCAGCGCTCAATGGGATGAAACCGACTGGCATCATAGCTGCCAGTGAGATGCCCGATGGCTCCACTGGCAAACTGCATATTTATAGACGCGTTAGACCAGATGCTGCGTCCTGGACCCTTCTGCATGAAAGCCTGCACCCGCCTGATGGGTCCGCCGAAAGTACGCATAACATCGATGGAATGTGGATGCAGTGCGCGCATATGAAACCAGGGCGAGCTTTCATTGGGATTGTTGATCCACAATGCCATATTGACAAACAGCACCTCGCCCATTGCTCCTTCGGCGACTAGCTGTTTTGCCCGGTCTGCTGCCGGCGTAAAGCGATGATTTAGATCTACACCTAGTAGCACGCCCTGCTCTTTGGCAAAGCGCACCATCTCGCGCGCGTGTTCAATATTGTTGGAGATAGGCTTTTCCACGAGCACATGCTTATGGGCGACGAGACACTTCATGGTGGGTTCATAATGGTGGCCACCATTCTCGGGGCCTGCTGTAGCCACACTGACAGCGTCGAGCGTCTCGGAGGCAAGCATCTCGTCGAGATCGTGATATGCTTTGACGCCGTACTGCCGCGCCACGGGATCAACACGTTCGGGCAGAATATCGCACAGGGCAACAAGCTCAACATCTTTATTCTGACTATAGTAGCGCGTATGTGTCTGACCAATATGGCCCAGCCCGATTACCGCAACTTTTAGCATGCTGCCTCCTCTACTGTCTGCAGAACGCGATGGAGATAGCCGCGACCCTCAGCAGCGATAGCAACCGCCTGCCAATCTTGCAGCTTCGCGCCACCAATGACCTCCAGGTTGATAGGCCCTTTGTACTCTAAAGCTTGAAACGCTCGCAGAACGGCCTGTAAATCAATACTCCCCCGCCCTGGAATCTGCGTCTGTGGTGGCCCAATAGGAATAATACGCTCAAGAGTATCGCGGATATGCACGGAAACAATCCTCTGACCCAACCGCTGTGCAGCTTGCACGACATCATCACCCACACGATAGAGATGGCTGGCGTCGTAGTTGATCCCCCAGCCTTCCACAGGAATGGCATCCAGGGCACGCAGCGCGCTCGCCGTATTATAGATCGCCTGATTGACGTGAGCTTTGATACCGATCTTTACTCCTAGCTCATGGGCACGGGGAGCGAGTTCACGTATAGCTTTATATACCGCGCGTTCAGATTCAAGATCATCACTCTTTCCACCATTGCCTGTGTTGACGACCTCGACACCCAGTAGTGCGGCAAAACGCAGCACGGAGAGGAAGCGGGGAATGTTCTCTGAAACGGTGAGATTCATCGCCGCCTCTATAGCAACGGCCCGTAGTCCTGCCTCTTCCAGTTGTCGCTTTATCTCCTGTGCATCGTCTCGCTCAGGCACAATATGCTCACACATTCCTGGTATCGCCGCCAGTTCAACTTCCTTGAAGCCACACCATGCGACTCGCTCCAGGGCTCCTTGCAAATGCTGTGTTGTAAACAGAACAGTGTTGCAGCCAAGTCTCATCTGCTCATCCTTGCTAGCTAATCGAAACATTCTTTGCAACAAGAGGCATGCTAGGAAGACGTATACGACCCATTATGCCTCATCTATACTTCTAGCCCTTCACGCCTGTGAGCGTAATACCCTGAATAAAGGTACGCTGGGCAAAGAAGAACAAAATTATGACAGGTATCACGAGTACTACGCTCACCGCCATCATAGGACCATATTCCGTACTATATTGACCTTGAAAGAAGGATAGTCCAAGCGATACAGTGTACCTGCTCTGGTTACTGAGGTAGATCAACGGACCGAGGAAGTCGCTCCAGGAGGTCAGGAACTGGAAGAGCGCTACTGCCGCCAGAGCTGGCTTAGCCAGGGGTAAGATGACCCGGAAGAAGATCGACAGCTCATTCGCCCCATCAATCTTTGCAGCGTCTGAGAGATCTCTGGGAATAGTCAAGAAGAACTGCCTGAGCAGGAAGACATAGAAAGGGACTCCAAAAAACGTAGGTACGATCAATGGTAGATACGTGTTCACCCAGCCCATACTGCGAAACAGCGTAAACAGGGGGATCACTGTAACGTAAAAGGGAACCATCGTCGTGCCCAGAATAATCACGAACAGCGGTGTGCGAAGCGGCCAGTCGATGCGCGAAACACCATAAGCCACAAACGAACTGGAAAGGGCAGCACCAATCATTGAGAAGAAACAGATGACTAAAGTGTTAAAGATGTAGAGGGCAAATGGCAATGCCTGCAAGCCGTAGACGTAGTTTCCTAGATTAATGGTCTGTGGCCACCAGACGATAGGCAGCGCATTTAAATCCACGTCAGTCTTGATGGAGCCAGTGAACATCCAGAAAAACGGCAGGATAAAGATTAAGCTCAAGATAATGAGCACAATATGCGTTGTTACCCGCTGGCTCCTGCTAAGTTTTTGCTCGCCAGCGTCTTGACGTACCCTCGCAGCTGCCTTTTGTTTACTTCGCTCCGGAAGAGAAACGCTCTGTGCCATAATTATGCGCCTCCATAATAAATACGTCTGCCGACGAAACGGAAGACCAGCACTGTACACACAACAACAATGATAAACAGGACCCAGGCCATAGCGCTGGCATAGCCAACCTTAAAGAAGCGGAACGCGTTCTGATAGAGGTAAAGGCTGGAAATAAGTGTAGAGCCGGCGGGAGTACCCTCGCCATTAGTCAAGACGTAGGCGGGCGCGAAGTATTGGAAGGCGGCAATGAGGCCGGTTACGAGCGCGAAGAGTAAGTGTGGACTCAGAAAAGGCAACGTTACATTGCGGAAGCGAGTCCAGGTGCCTGCGCCATCAACCCTGGAGGCATCGTAGAGGTCCTGCGGAACATCTTGCAGGCCAGCTAACATAATGATCATAAGGTTGCCCACGCCCCATAGACTGATAAGAATCAGGGCAGGCTTGGCCCAATCAGGGCTGTTCAGCCATCCTGGACCATTTATTCCAACAGCACCCAACAGGTTATTCAAGACTCCAAACTGCGGATTGAGCACATACTGCCAGACAACCGCTGCGGCAACAATGGGTATGATGCTCGGCAGATAGAAAATTGTCCGATAAATGGTTATGCCGCGTATCTTAGTATTGAGGAGAAGCGCCAGCCCAAGAGCAATGAGGATACCGAGAGGGACGGAAAAGATAAGCAGGTAGAAAGTGTTGTAGAGCGACAGCCACCAGTTGCTATCGTTGAACAAGTCAGTGAAGTTGACCAGTCCAATCCATTTAATAGCACCAAACATCGAGTATGAAGTAAAACTATAGTAGAGGGACGCGAGCAATGGATAGGCAGTGAACCAGAGCAGGCCAATAATGGCTGGCGAGGTAAAGAATAACCCCCAAAGAAAGTTCCGCCGCGCCTGTGTGTCCCGCCTTTGAACACGTGCATTGGACTGCTTGTGGATTGCTACAGTCATCAGAAATCTCCTTCATTGGATAAGATCTCGAAGATGAGAACGATTTTCCTGGAATGCCAGAGATACAACGCAAGGGATTACGAGCTCACTTCACGCTTGAAGCGGTCCCATTCCTTGGTCGTACTCTCTTTAACTGTTCTAAGTGCCTCCAGAGGTGTTAACTTACCATAGATAGCGTCTGAGATTACTTGCTCAAATTGTGAAGCGTAAAAAGCGCCGACTGGGATGGCAGGTCGGGAATGCTGTGCTGTGACCAGCACATTGTAGTATGGACCCATCACAGGATCTTTCTTCATAAGATCGAACACGGGAGTAACTTTACAGGCAGGAGGATAGCCAACCGTTTCCCATTGTGCCAGTGTACCCTCGGGACTGGTCGCGACCCATTTGAGAAATTCCCACGCTTCGTCAGGGTATTTTGCCCCCTTTGGAATGAAGAGTCCCCAGCCACCAAACCACGCTCCAGCTCCCGGCCCGGCTGCACCTGGCCCTTGATATGGCAGCAAAGCCGCGCCCATATGCAGATTGGGGGCAGACGCCTTGACATCACGCGCATTGGGCGCGACCAGCGGAGCCATGCCCACGTTACCAGTCCCAAAGGGTGGTAATTGCAAATTCGGTGGACTGACGTTTACCTTGTCTGCTCCACCTACTGACTTTGCATACTTGACCATCCATTCCAGGGCTTTGACTACATACTCGTTGTCGGGAGTGACCGCTTCTCCAGCAGAATCAACAAATTCGCCGCCAAAGGCCCAGCCCCAGGTGAAGATCGAGTTGCTGAAGCCATAGGCGGCCCATGGAATCATGCCGATCTGGGTGACATTTCCTCCCTTACTCTTGTTAATCTTTTGCGAGTACGCGTCTACCTCATCCATGGTCTGTGGGGGACGATTAGGATCAAGTCCAGCCTTCTGGAACAGATCTTTGTTCCAGAACAAGGGAAAATTGGGGTCGGCATCCCACTGCACCTGCCAGACGCGTCCTTTATAATTCATATCGTGCCAGGCTATGGGGAAGAAGGCGTCGGCACCTATGCCATCGCGCTGTAAATAGGGCGTGAGATCAGTCATGATGCCCAGTTCAGCCCACTGCGGCGTACTGAAAGGGGTCAGGTTGGCGAGATCTGGAGGAGTGTTTCCTGCGATGGCGGTAAAGAGCTTCGGGTTGTCGTCACCTCCACCTCCTGCAGCAGGTGCATAGGTAATCCTCACACCTATATCTGGCTGAGATTGCTCGTATCGTGTCGCGAGCTTGTTCCAACCAACTGCGCCAGTAGAACCAAAGACACTGTAAATCTCAATGACGGTCTTGCGTCCAGGGGCCGGGTCTTTTCCTAGAGAAGAAAGACCCCCAGGGGGTGAACCTACTGTAACATCACAACCAGCGAGTGCAAAGGCGGTGGCTCCCAGGCCTATCGTCTTAATGGCCTGGCGACGGGTGAGAAAGTTGAGGCGTTCATTCAGTGAACTAAGAGCCATATTTCCCCTCCTGTTTTATTTCGATTCAGAGCAATGGGTTGCGTTGCCTTTCGTAAAGTAAGTATACCCTCCGCTTGATGGCAAAATGTGCCCTTTTTTTAGGTCATTGTTGCCCTTATTTATGCTATTGAGGAATATTTTATAAACTCTTGCTTTCATCAAATGGGATCAGGTGCGTTTGATCAGGCTGTATCATGGGCGCGAAGAAGCGCGTCCGATATGCTGATGCGCTGACGCCTGTCTGTGCTTTGAAGCAACGTGCAAAATGTCGTGGTTCAGGCCAGCCTACCACTGTGCCGATGCTGGCAATGGAAAGGTCTGTAGAGATTAATAAATGTGCTGCCTGCTCAGCGCGGTGGCGCGCGAGATAGGCCATGGGGGATATGCCCATATGTGCTGTAAACAATCGTACGAGGTAGGAGCGATCAATACCAAGATGTTCGGACAACGTTTCCAGGCTCCAGGGATAGGCAAGCTGCTCATCAAGCATCTTCTTAGCAGAAAAAACAGCCATCGGGAGCGCTCGTTTCCACTCAGGGGAAGATTCATTGGCTCTATCGTGCTCGCCCATACATTGAGCAAGCTGAGCGAGGAAGAGAAGGAGATGTCCAAGCGCAACTGCCTTCTGTAAAACGCTCTTTGTCTGTTTTACAGCGTGAATTGCGTCTAGATAACTCAAGCATACCGTGGATGCTGGCTGGACGAGATGAAAAAAACGGATATTTTGTTGCTCAATATCAGTCACATCTGTCCCAAAGAATTGTTGGAACTGCTCCTCTTCGCTTGCCCAGGCTAGCTCACTTTGCAGCAATTCGTAACTAAAGCAGCAATTATAGACTTCGAGTTGTTGGCAGTCACGATAGACATGCCAGGCACCGGGACGCAGTGTGATTACATCGTTTGGAGTAAGTAGATGCTCTCCATTGAGTGATACATGGTTACCCTGCCCCGAGAGAACCAGGACAACCTCTATAAAATCATGTGAGTGAGGCTCAAAGTCCCCATTCATTGAGGAAACACGCTGCGCCACGATAGGCACCGCATCACCGCCGTAGAGGCGTTGCCAGAGCAATGCTCTGGGCCTTCTTTGATTACTCATCGTGCCGCTCTCCTTTGATCTTTAAGGCACTTAGTAATACGCAATACCTCTTTATCGTATAAGGGTGTTGTAGTAGGAATATAGTCGATGCTGACGCAGAATGTCAATAATAGTGAAGGAATAGACGCTTTTTGACTAACACTTTCTCATCATGAGTCAGTATACTTCAGACTGTGGGGCATATGAAAAGACTTAATTGATTGGCGCGTAGTGCAGCATTATCGCAGTCAGGATTTATTGCACTGCCTTCTTTAAAAAAGGCTAAAAAGGCCAGTTATCAGGGGCAAAGGAGTTTTCACATGACAACATCTGTCTATACAACGACTGCGGAAAGCCTTTCTGCAGAAACTATTGAGACATATCAAAGGCAGGGCTTTGTTTCTATCCGTGGCATTATTTCGCCCGAGGAAGTAGCGCAATTCCGCGAGGCTGCGCTAGATGCGCAAAAAAAAATCGCGAACTACTCACGGCATAATAGCATCTTTACACAACTGGTTAATGTCTGGCGTGAAGATACAACAATGAGTCAACTCACTCTCCATCCCAACGTAGCTGCAGTCGCACAAAAACTGGCTGGTGTTCCCCTGCGTATCTGGCATGACCAGATACTCATTAAGCAGCCACACAACAATGCGCCCACAGAGTTTCATCAGGATCAGCCCTACTGGCCGCATGCGAACTCAACTCACGCGCTGAGTGCATGGATCGCACTGGTTGATGTGCCGGTCGAACGAGGTTGTATGACCTTTATTCCTGGCTCACAGACAAAGACAGAACTTACCAGCCAGGATCTCTCAGATGCTCACGACTTGATGAGGATGTGTCCTGATCTGATATGGATGCAGCGCATCACAATCCCCCTGAGAGCAGGGGACTGCACATTTCACCATGCGCGTACAGCCCATATGGCGACGCCAAACTTCACTGACGATCCGCGCATTGCTCATGTGGTCATCTATATAGACGCCAGTACCATCTATACTGGGAAGAAGCACGTCATTACTGATCCACTGGAGCTACAGACAGGCCAGGAACTCACGGGTGATCTCTTCCCTTCAGTCGCAGAAATAGTCGCGTATCAGGACGTTTCCTGAACTGCTCGCAAACCTTATTCAATAAGAAAAGTACATTTTGTAATTGCCTGCAATGATGAAGGAAGGAATCTGCAAAATGCTTTATCGTCCCAATGTTGTGACGCCAGAAATGATCCAAGATATGTTACGTGCCGTGACGAAGGTCGCAGGAGTATTGGTAACATTGCCTTTGCTGGAAAGTAACCTTGATGAAGAGAGCGTGGTACTCTTCCAGCAGGATAGGCCCTGTGAGGAAAGCTCTAATCTCTGGTCTTTCCTCGGCAACGCCCTGGGTCATCAGGATTGGCGATGCCTGGAGATGATTACGACGCGTTCCCATGGGCCGGGCGAACCATTTGTTCGTCTCGCTTATCATGGCTTGCTAGCGTGTGCCGTAGCCCCAATCGTACGAGAAGATCAAGTTCTCGGCGAGGTTGTCAGCGAGTTTGCCATTGTGAAAGATACCTTCGACTGGCAGGTACACCGTTGTTATGCACAACGCTATGCTCTCTCCTGGTCTTCGTATCGGACGGCTATCGAGCGCACCCCCGGTTTAACTATGGACCAACTTGATGGTGTCGCTCAGCTCCTTGGAGCGGTGGCACAGGCACTGGCGAATCTACCAGTACACACAGCGTCGCTTAATCTAGAGACTGCTAATCACCAACACACCCGTCCACAGCACAAATATTGGAAAGAGATTACACGCCAGGCATCTCTTTTATGCACGAGAATCTAGAGAACCCGATAGGAGTTACCGAGGTCTCGCAGGCAGTAGCGCTGACGCCTGCCTATTTCTCAGTACTTTTCAGCGAACAGGTAGGGCGCTCTCCCTGCGACTACCTTATTGAACTACGCCTGGAGCGAGCCAAGCAGTATCTCGCACACACACGCATGCCTATTAAAGAAGTGGGAGTAGTACTTGGATATAGTCGTAGCTATTTCTCACGTCTGTTTAAACGTCAGATCGGTTGCACCCCTCGGGAGTATGCCCGGCGTATGCGTGCTCACTAAGGATAGGGATGAAAAGCTTGCGTTCTTGAAGTCTTCTTCATACAATAGGTATATGATCTGTGGCACATATCTATTGTAGTAGAAAACTGGAGGTAGCCCTACGACGAAATCTGTTCATCTCATCGACACTGGCGTCAATCATGGCCCGGAGCGTGCCTATCTTGTTGCCGTCGATTCTTCACGACGAGACGATATATGGAGCGTTGAGGATTCGATCAGCGAACTTGGTGCCCTGGCCCGCACCGCTGGTGCTGAGGTCGTTGGTACTATGGTCCAGCGACTTCCTAACCCCGATTCATCCACCTATGTGGGGAAAGGGCGTGCGCAAGAGTTAAGCGATCTGGAGAAACAACTTGGCTTTGATCTTGTCATTTTTGACGATGAGTTAACCCCAACGCAGCAGCGCCATCTGGAGAAATTGCTGAATGCGCGCATCGTGGATCGCACAGCCCTTATTCTCGACATTTTTGCGCAGCATGCACGCACCCGTGAGGGTCAATTGCAGGTAGAATTAGCCCAACTGGAGTATCGTCTCCCCCGTTTAAGCGGGCAGGATACTGATTTTACGCGTCAGGCTGGTGGTTCGCGTGGCGCGACGGGCGGAGCGGGCGGCGCTATCGGCGTGCGCGGCCCGGGTGAGACTAAGGGTGAAATTGAGCGCCGGCGCATCCGTGGTCGTATCTCACAGTTGAAAGAGGATATCGAGGATGTGCGCAAGCAGCGTGCGATCTATCGTCAGCAGCGTGCCGCGCAAGCCATGCCCGTTATTGCGGTCGTGGGCTATACAAATGCAGGGAAATCTACGCTCTTCAATGTGCTGACTGAGTCGAACGTGCTGGCAGAGAATAAGTTGTTCGCAACCCTTGACCCGGTGACGCGCCATGTTATCCTTCCTGGTAATCAGGAGGTGCTCTTCACTGACACTGTAGGCTTTATTCAGAAGCTGCCGACTGACCTGGTGGCTGCTTTCCGCGCAACTCTTGAAGAGGTGGTCGAGGCCGATCTGCTGTTGGAGGTTGTCGATATTAGTCATGAGAATGCTATTGAGCAGAGTGAGACGGTGAACGATATCCTTGGCGACTTGAAAGCGCTGGATAAGCCGCGTGTGAGCGCTCTAAATAAGGTTGATCTACTGGATGATGCTGAAGATGAGGTTGACGCAACTCTTTATCCCAATGCCGTTCCTGTGTCCGCACTTAAACATATCGGCCTGGATGCCCTGTCCACGAAGATTGCTCAGGTGCTTGCAGACTCGATGGATGAGGTAAGGGTTCTGCTTCCCTTTAACAAGGGTGATCTGGTCGAGCTGTTCCACCGTCGTGGGCGCGTACAACGAGAACTACACGAGGCCGGTGGTACTCTCATTCGCGGTCGCATCCCTAGATCGCTTCGTGGTTACTATGCTCCTTATGTCGCCGCCGACAATCTTTTATAATGTGTCGCGGCTTCGCTGTGATCTAAATATAAT
>CAXTXB010000122.1:0-8348 GCA_964247965.1 uncultured Dictyobacter sp.
ATCCTATACAATAATGTTCAATATTATAATAAGATTATTTTCTGAGAAAATCTTTAAGGATGTTATTCTATAATGGAGGACAAAAACGAGACCGCACATCACTACATTGCGCGGTCTTGCTGATAATTTATAATTTTTCAGATTACCTGTAGAATATATTTACTTATGCAGGAATAACTGTGCCTGTCAGGTAGCGGCGCAGCAGGTCCAAGGCGCTAAGTGCGGCGCGACGCCTATTGTCAGAACGGCTTCCATGCCAGCCGGGGCCCATAGTGGTCACTACGCCTTCAGGACCCTCAACGGCAATGTATACTGTGCCAACCGGCTTATCCTCCTGCTTATCAGGACCAGCAACACCTGTTACACCGATGCCAAAGTCTGTTTTGAGCTGCCTGCGTACCGCGTGCGCCATTGCCCTGGCTGTCTCTTCACTTACAACCCCATGGCGGTCTATAATTTCCTGTGGCACGCCCATCTGCACTTTCAATGGAGTGCTATAACTCACAATACCACCGATAAAATGCTTCGAGCTACTCTGGAAATCAGTAATTATACTTGCCAGTAATCCACCGGTTAGCGATTCCATCACGCCCAGATTCTGTTGACGCTCTTGCAGCAGTGTGCCTATTACACTGGCTAGTGTGTCGCCCTCGATGCCAAAGACGTGGTCTCCTAGCAGCTCTCGCGCTTTCTCTTCCATCTCGGCAACCAGTTGAACGGCGGCATCCTTCGTCTCCGCTTTCGCTGTGATGCGTACGTCGATTGCATCATTTTTCGCGTAGGTAGCAATTGTTGGATTTGTATTATGCAGCAATGGCTGTATAACCTCTTCTACGGCAGATTCGCCAAGGCCATAGACTCGCAAAAGCCGTGTGAAGATCAAGCCACCGGTATATTTGCTCAATCTGGGCGAGACCTCTTCCTCCCACATGCGATACATTTCGCGTGGTACGCCTGGCATGGCGACGATGATACGACCATCTTTCTCGACCCACCAGCCAGGCGCTGTCCCAACCGGATTAAGGATGCTCTGGGCTGAAGGAATCAGCGTTGCCTGCTTCACATTGCGTTGAGGCATTGCAGTGGTTGCACGGGCAAAACGTGCCCGCAGGTCAGCTTCCAGGGCTGGATCAACTTGCATCGTCTCTCCCAGTAAAGCACTGATGGCTTCGCGCGTCAGATCATCCTCTGTCGGTCCCAGGCCTCCCGTCATAATAATTAACTCAGAACGCTGCCAGGCGCGTTGTAATAGCTCCACAACGCGTCCCTGGTTGTCCCCAACCTGTGAGACATAATACAGATCGATGCCCTGCGCAGCGAGGCTCTGCGCTAAATAGGTTGCGTTTGTATCTGTGATGTGCCCAAGTAATAGCTCAGTGCCACACGAAAGTATCTCTGCTTTCATCAGTCATTCTCCTGCCGAAATAGGTTTTTCCCTTTTGAGGTAGTACATGGCGAACAACCCTTGCTAACCATCTGCTGTAGTCTTATAATATCATATCACGTTCTACATCAACATGTTGTGTTAAGGCCAGATTAAAAATCAATATGTTGTGCCAAAAGGGTTGTATTCGGCGTTTTTTACGAGTATACTGGTGACGAGAGACAGAAACAAGAGATATTTGAAAACGGTGCCCAGCGTATAGGCAATTAAAATGTAGCTGTCTTTATGATTTAGAAAACAGGAGTGCAACCCAGGATGTTAGAGCAAGCAGATAGTTCAAAGGCAGGTAGTAGCAATACTCCCTCTGAAAATATGACCCAGCTGGATGGAATTCGCCAGAAGGTTTTCATGGATCGCTATTCGCTGAAAGATCCGAAGGGAAATCCGCTGGAGTTCTATCCCGAACAACTCTGGGCCCGTGTGGCCCGCGGCATCGCGGCGGTGGAGCAGACGGATGAGACGCGCGTCGAGTGGGAGAAACTATTCTACGAGGCGCTCGCCGACTTTAAGTTCGTGCCCGGCGGTCGTATCCTGGCCGGTGCCGGCACGGGCCACCAGGTTACATATTATAACTGTATGCCGCCCGACCAGGAAGTGCTTACCGCAGACGGTTATCGACCGATTTCAGAAATCGCGATTGGCGACCTCGTGGTAACCCATCGCAATCGTCTACGTCCAGTGCTGCATAAGTTTGAGCGCGAGACTGAGGAGGCCCTCTACATCATCTGCCCCAAGAAAATTGGCTACGATGATTTGCGCGTGACAGGCGACCATAAAGTGTACGTTATCCGTTCAGAGTGGGTTAACAAACATAGGTCTCGTGATGGGCTGCATCTGCAACATGAGCCAGATTGGGTTCCCGCCAAAGAAATTAAGCCTGGTGATTACGTTGCCGCTGCATATAATGGTGAAGAAACTTCTCCTAATACAATCGACCTCCATGATTACGTTTCGGGCTATGAAACGGAGAACGGCAAGCTCTTTAAATCCACAACACGTGGTGATCACGGGTATGTATCAGAATGGGGAACACACTACAAAATTCAAGATCATCTAGTGCTCGATAACAACCTGTGCTACCTATTCGGACGTTGGCTTGGTGACGGTTGTGTAACTCACCGAAGTGGTACAGATATTCCATCCGGAATCAAAATTGTTTTTTCTCTAGATGAGCAAAAAGAAGCTGTAGAGATTGCTCAAATTATCGAAGCCAAGTTTGGTATTGAACCATCTATCAAGCTGAGTAGCACAGAACGCTGGTACGACTTATGGGTGAATTCCATGCCTGTAGGAGAATTCTTTAAAGCATTTCTCGGCTGCTACAGCCATAGTAAGCAGATTCCTGATCAACTGATGCACCTACCTGCTGAACTTACGTTAGAATTATTGCATGGGTTGTTCAGCGCCGATGGTTACTTATCCGATAATAAACTTGGTATAGTGTTAGCAAATCGAACACTCACCACTCAAATTCACCAGTTGCTACTACGAATGGGATACATGTTCTCGATTCGCGAGAATACACATCGCTTAGGTCGTGTACCGGCTTACCGGCTTCAGGCCACTGCAAATGAGTGTGGACCCCTCTTTGAGCGCTTCTTCGGTGTTCAAGCACCTGAACATAACATCGATTTGAAATACTACTTTGAATATGACAATCTCAAATGGGTGCGGGTCGATGAAATTGCTGTTGAAGATTATTCTGGCATTGTGCTAGATATTGAGGTTGAGGAAGATCATTCCTTCATTTCAGCTGGCGTCGTTGTCTCAAACTGTTTCGTCATACCAAGCCCCGAAGATAGCCGTCAAGGCATTCTCGATAACCTTAAGTTGATGACCGAAATTATGGCCCGCGGCGGCGGCGTCGGCATCAACCTTTCCACACTGCGCCCTCGTGGCTCATACATCAAGACTGTTAATGGCACAGCCTCTGGCCCCTGTTCCTGGGCTCAATTGTACTCAGTAGCGACAGGAGATGTAATACAGCAAGGAGGTTCACGCAGAGGTGCATTAATGGTTATGCTGGACGACATGCATCCAGACATAGAAGAGTTCATTACAGTTAAAAGGACTGCAGGTAAGATTGAGCACGCCAATCTCTCCGTCTGCGTTTCTGACGCGTTTATGCAGGCGGTCAAAGATGATGCTGATTGGAACTTAACATGGCAGGGCGAAGTCAAGAAGACGATTCGCGCCAAGCAGTTGTGGGATCTCATCTGTACCTCGGCCTGGGAGTCTGCGGAGCCCGGCCTGGTGTTTATGGACCGCTACAACACAGAGTCAAACACCTGGTATTATGAAACGATACGTTGTGTCAATCCATGTGTTACTGGCGATACACTCATCTACACGGATAAGGGACTGTTTCCCGCCAGCGAACTAGCAGAGTCTGGGACGCCGATCACGGTCGTATCTCCGGATCAGAATGGCGTAGCAATGCGCCAGGCAAGCCATGTCTTTCCCACTGGTGTCAAATCAGTTTATCGGCTACAGACGACGGAAGGCTACACACTACGTCTCACCAAAGATCATAAAGTGCTTACGGTAGGAGGATGGAAAGAGGCTGGGGATCTCAATCCAGGGGAAAAGATTATGCTGCTCAACGGTGAGGGTGCCTTTGGAGAGAGTGGTAACGAGAATTTAGGCAAGGTGATGGGATGGCTGGTTGGAGATGGCTACATCAATACACGGCGTGAAGGTAGCGTGACGCTTTCTTTCTTTGGTAGTGAGCAAGTTATTGCTCCACAATTTGCAGAAGCAGCAAATAGTCTTGTGGCAGCTACAGCAGGAAAACGAGAGTACCAGATCGGAACACAAAAAATCGTTGGTAGAGAAGAAACTCGTGTCGAATCAACACGACTGCTATGCATGATGGACCCTGAACTTCTTCAGAACAAATTGCAAGTTCCACCAACAGTATTCCGTGGTTCACGCGAGATGCAAAAAGGCTTCCTCACTGCACTCTTTACAGCCGATGGTTCGGTACAGGGTAATGTTGCAAAAGGCTTATCAGTACGCCTTACGTCAGTCAGCCAACAACTCCTTGAGGGTGTTCAACAGCTTCTTCTTAACTTTGGCATCTACTCACAGATCTATAAAAATCGTCGTGCGGCTAGCATGCGCGATTTACCAGACGGTAAGGGTGGTTTAGCATCTTATAACTGTCAGGCCTACCATGATCTCGTCATCTCAAAAGGCAATCTGACAACTTTCTGCAGACAGATTGGCTTCCTGACAATAGAGAAACAGGGTAAATTAGAAAGCTTACTTGCGGATTACTCTTACGGACCTTATCAAAGGAATTTCGAGGCAACATTTGAGAATCTTACCTTTGATAGCGAAGAAATGGTCTATGATCTAACAGAACCTGAAGCACATTTATTTGTTGCAAATGGTTTAATAGTTCACAATTGCGGCGAGCAAGGTTTGCCGCCTTTCGGCGTATGCAACCTGGGGGCGATTAATCTTTCGGCTTTTGTAGAAAATGGCAAGATGGATTATGAGCACCTGGCGAAGATTAGCAAGGTGGCGATGCGCTTCCTGGATAATGTGGTGGATGCGAACGAGTACTTCATTGAGGAGAACAAGGAAGCTCAGTTGGGGACGCGGCGTACTGGTCTGGGGACGATGGGACTGGCGGATGCGCTGATTAAGATGGGCGTGGCCTACGGCAGCGAGGAGTCGTTGCCGGTGATTGAGCGTATCTATGCCACCATTCGCGATGCATCTTATGATGCTTCATCCGACTACGCGGCCGAGAAGGGAGCTTTCCCTCATTTTGACCGCGATAAGTATATGCAGGGCCGCTTCATCCAGCGGCTTCCAGAGCAGATACAGGAGAAGATCAAGCAGCAGGGTATTCGCAATGCGGTCTTGCTGACTCAAGCACCGACTGGCACGACGAGTTTGCTCTCTGGCGTCAGTTCTGGCATCGAGCCTGTCTTCGACTTTGCGATGATCCGCCGCGACCGCACAGGCGAGCATATTATGTACCATCCACTGCTGCAAGAGTGGCGCGATACGCATCCCAATAATACAACTCCGGACTACTTTGTCTCGTCGAAGGACTTATCGCCCGAAGAGCATGTGCGCGTCCAGGCTATGATCCAGCGCTACACTGACTCTAGCATCAGTAAGACGGTGAACGCACCCAATGATCACACCGTTGAGCAGGTACAGACGCTCTATCGAATGGCGTATGAGACGGGTTGTAAGGGTGTTACCTACTATCGCGATGGCTCGCGTGATGCTGTCTTGACCCGTGTTGCCGACGAGAAGAAAGCCGCTCCCGAGGCGGTACAGGTAGCTCCAGAGCCGATGTTTGAGCCGATCACCTCGATCCACGACGGCATTAAGCAACGTCCAGCGGTGGTGCAGGGCTATACCCGCCAGGTTGTCGCGCCTGAGGGCAAAGTTAATGTTACCATCAACAGCGATGGGCAGGGACCCTTTGAGGTCTTTGTCAACGTCGGTCGAGCCGGTAGCGACATCGCAGCCCTATCAGAGGCGCTGGGCCGCCTGATCTCGCTCAACCTGCAATTGCTCAGCCCGCTCTCACAAACGGACCGCGCGCAGGAGATCACCAATCAACTAAGAGGCATTGGTGGTAGCCGTACCGTGGGCTTCGGCGTCCAGCAAGTACGCTCTCTGCCAGACGCAGTCGCACGCGCACTGGAAATCCATATGGAAACGTTGCAGACAGCTCAAACGGAGGATCCATCTGCTCCCACAACGCCGCCTGCCCTTCTCACGCAGAAGAGTAATGGTAGCGGCAATGGAGCACACACAGCAACACCGATCAACGCCGATTTTAGTGGTCTAAAAGTCACCGGCAACCTCTGCCCCGAATGTGGCAACACAATGGTCTACGAGGAGGGCTGTCGCAAGTGCTATAGTTGCGGGCATAGCGAATGCTAAATGTATTATAAGTAAAGCAACTTATAAGCATATTCATTTGTTACTAAAAGCATTTGTGAAAGTAAGGTTCATCCCGAACTGTTCGGTGGCCTTGCCTTACCCAAAGCGATGGCTAACCGTTGATAACTAACTAAAAATTGG
Organism: uncultured Dictyobacter sp.; assembly: GCA_964247965.1. Taxonomy (GTDB): domain Bacteria; phylum Chloroflexota; class Ktedonobacteria; order Ktedonobacterales; family Ktedonobacteraceae; genus Dictyobacter. The sequence goes on from CAXTXB010000122.1 coordinate 6,503, forward strand.
GTACACTTTCATCATGCTATTCAAAACAATAGATCGACTCAGCCTCTGAGAGCGCATTTTGCAGGAGCAGTATAGAGGCTACATGCGATACCTCTCCTAATTATAAATAGCTGCGTCATGTTCACCCCGCCAAAGACGGTGGAGAGAAGGATAAGGATTCCACGTGACTACTGACAATCCAGGGCTTACACCCTTCGCTCTCCAAAATCATCTTCACGCTGGCGTTACATCAAATACATTTTCCTTGCTTATTGAATGCTTCGCAACATTTAGTCTGATCCGGTAATTTCCAGGATTGCCGGACAAGGAGGTTCTGACTTATGTCACAGGTACTGTCAAAGACACAGGATTATGGATTGTATATCGGCGGCAAGTATGTTCAACCCGAAGGAGCACCACGCCTTCCAGTAACTAATCCGGCCAGCGGTGAAGAGTGGGCTACCATCGTTAATGCGCGTGCGCAAGATGTAGACGAGGCGGTAAAGGTAGCGCGAACGGCCTTTGATGCCACGTGGTCCAGGGTCGGCCCAGCAGCACGCGGACGACTTCTCAACAAACTAGCGGACGTGATCGAAGCCCATGCCCGCGAACTGGCTGAGATCGAGGTACGAGACAACGGGAAACTACTACGCGAGATGTACGCTCAGCTCAAGGCTATCCCCGGCTGGTACCGCTATTTCGCAGGCCTGGCCGACAAGATACAGGGCGAGACGATTCCACAGGAAAAGCGCAGCCTCTTCAATTACACGACGCGCGAACCCTATGGCGTCGTTGGCTGCATTACCCCCTGGAACTCGCCGCTGCTGCTCGGATCATTTACATTTGCCCCTGCCCTGGCGGCTGGCAACGTCATCGTCGTCAAGCCCAGTGAGCACGCATCTGTGTCCACGCTGGAATTGGCACGCTGCTTTGAGGAAGCTGGTTTCCCTGATGGTGTCTTCAATGTCGTGACGGGGTTGGGCCTCCCGGCTGGCGATACGCTGGCGCGCCACAAGGGCGTTGATGTGGTTGGCTTCACCGGGAGCGGCCCGGCTGGTGCCAGCGTGGCTGCTGCGGCAGTCGGCCACTACGCTGAGGTCGTGCTCGAATTGGGGGGCAAGTCGCCCAATATCCTTTTCGAAGATGCACCCCTGGACGCAGCTGTGTCGGGACTCCTCTCAGGCATCTTCGCAGCATCCGGCCAGACCTGTATTGCGGGCTCACGTGCCCTGGTTCAACGCCCTATCTATGACCAGGTGTTGGCACGCCTGGAGGAGCGTGTGCGCAAGATTCGCCTCGGCAATCCACTGGAAGATGAGACGGAGATGGGTCCCATCGCCAACGAGCCGCAGTATCGCAAGGTCCTCTCCTACTTCGATGTGGCGAAGGCGGATGGGGCACGTGTGGTTACAGGTGCCAGCAAATCAACGCACGAGGACCTGCAGGCTGGCCTCTACGTCGAACCAACCATCCTGGCCGATGTCCGCAATGATATGCGCATCGCACGTGAAGAGGTGTTCGGTCCCGTACTCTCTCTTATCCCATTCGATACCGTAGACGAGGCCATCTCTATCGCCAATGATACCGAGTTCGGCCTGGCCGCCGGAGTGTGGACGAACGATCTGGGTCGCGCCCACCAGGTGGCTCGTCGTCTCCAGGCAGGAACAGTCTGGATCAATACCTATCGCGCCCTTTCCCCTAGCATGCCATTCGGTGGCTATAAGGCGAGCGGGCTGGGCCGCGAGAATGGTATCGACGCCATGCGAGAGTTCACGCAGGTCAAAAGCGTGTGGATCGAAACAGAGCCTGTTGCTGGCGATCCGTTCTCTATCAAGCTATAAGGAAATACGCTATGAAGATTTCAGCC
>CAXTXB010000122.1:8358-12205 GCA_964247965.1 uncultured Dictyobacter sp.
GCCGCAGTGACACGTGCGAAGGAGCATCCCTTTGTCATTGAGGAATTGGAGATCGAGGAACCCCGTCCAGGCGAAATTCTGGTGAAGATTGTTGCGACCGGACTCTGCCACACAGATCTGGTCGTACGCGATCAGTGGCTCCCTGTGCCGCTTCCCATAGTTCTGGGGCATGAGGGAGCAGGCATCGTTGAACGGGTAGGAGCAGGCGTCACCAAAGTCCAACCGGGCGACTACGTAGTACTCACGTATGGTCGCTGCGGGCAGTGCGTGAACTGCCTGGAAGGAAAACCATACTACTGTCTGCATGCATACGAACGAAGCTACGGTGGAGGGCGCACAGACGGCTCTACAGCCCTCCATCAAGATGGACAGGCCGTTCACAGCCATTTCTTCGCACAGTCGTCGTTCGCTACTTATGGAATAGCCAGCGAGCACAACGTAGTAAAAGTACGTCAGGACGTGCCGCTTGAGATACTCGGGCCACTGGGATGCGGGATTCAGACAGGTGCAGGTGCAGTAATGAATGGCTTGCGCCCACATGTTGGAACGAGCATTGCGATCTTCGGCGCTGGCAGCGTTGGTCTGAGCGCTATTATGGCTGCGCGCGTGGTGGGCTGTACAACGATTATCGCCATTGATGTCAAGTCCAGCCGCCTCGACATAGCGCAAGAATTGGGTGCGACACATACTATCAATGGCGCTGAGACTGATGCGGTCGAGGCGATCAAGCAGATCACGGGTGGCGGCGCGCACTACACACTTGAGATGACCGCATCGCCGCATGTGTTACGTCAGGCCGTCGATGCGCTACAAGTAAGCGGTGTTTGCGGCGTGATCGGCGTCCCAGCATCTGGCACCGAGGTAAATCTGAACATGACAGCGCTGCTCTTTGGCAGGGCGGTGCGTGGCATCAGACAGGGCGAAAGCATCTCTGATAGCTTCATTCCCCAGTTAATAGACCTCTACATGCAAGGGCACTTTCCCTTCGATCGTCTGATCAAGTTCTATTCTCTGAATCAAATCAACCAGGCGGCGGAGGATACGGGTAATGGTACAGCGATCAAGCCCATCTTGCGGATGCCTGTCTAATCAGCAGCTTGTTTGATATGAGTTTCTCTCTTCAGATTCGCTGGCTTTTTTATAGAAAGGATCATGATGAACACCAATTCAACCAGTGCGACAGAAATGCTCGCTACCGCCGCCGCATCGGCCCACGATGGACTGCTTGCTTTCGAGCAGCTCCTGCACAGCATCAGTGATGCCCAACTTCATCTTGCCGATACCGAAGGCGGCTGGACTGTTGCGCAGATCGTCTCGCACATCCATATCTGTGGGCTCCTGTGGATCGCTGACCTTGAGCGTATGCGCCACGATTCGGAACTGTTCATATTCCGCGAGGAACTGGGCCATGACGCGGTTGGTGCCCCACCCCCATCAGCAGCAGAAGCTGCCAACCGCATCGCAAGCCTTCGCCACGCCCTGGAAGTCTGCCTGCCTGCCGTTGATCCGACAATTGCGGACAAGCAACTTGAAGTGACCACGCTCGGCAAAATGACCATCTCACAGTGGATGGACCCTCTCATCGGTCATTTGCTGGGACATATCCAGCAGGCTCTGGCTATCCTGCATGCCCGTGGTGTTCTATCCGACGAAAGTGAGCACGCATAGCAGTAGGGAACATATTTCCCTCGTATTGAAGAGAAAGTGGAAAGCAATGGATTACGAAACAGCTGTCCAGGTATTTTTCCAACCCGTTCCAGAGGGCACACCGACACCACGTCCCGTCACCCATGCTAGTCCGGCGAGACGTTTGCGTGACGCATGCGAGCCTCTGGCAATTCACGCAGCATGGAGTCGTCTCACGAACGAGCGCCTCGCCGCCCGCGGCCTCAACTTCCTTACAGCCTACGTCTGGGGCCGGGCCGCATGCATGGGAGACGTTCCAGCGACGCTGGTGGTATCAGCCTTCGCAGCCTTTGAGCCGGGTATGATTACAGCAACTTATGAAGAAGCGCGCAGCCATATGGGCCGCGAGGAGATGCTTGCCATCCGTGACTCAGCGACCATTGAGAGCATGCAAGCCATTTTGGGTGATGCGGACGTGACCGGGGCCGTGCAGGTATTGCGTCGCGGGCTTGCTGCCGTTGATGGCACCGGGCGGGCTTTATTCTCAGGTCTTCAATCGCGTCCCTGGCCTGCCAGTCCCATTGGTCAATTATGGCGTGCCTGTAACATGTTACGGGAGCATAGGGGCGATAGCCATATTGCTGCTTACATCACCGCCTGTCTCAGTCCCGTCGCGATGAACATATTGACTGAACTTTATGTTGGTATGCCCCTGGGCTCTTTTGTTGCTACGCGCGGTTGGAGTCCAGAAGTCATCTCCGCCACTATTGAGCAGCTACAGAAAAAAGAGCTGATCGCTGAAGATACTTTGACTCCCGCTGGCCTTCATCTACGGGAGGAGATTGAAAAGCAGACCGATGCAATGGAGCAGCCTCTCGTTGAGGCAATTGGCGACGATCTTGATGCACTCGTGACACAACTCGACGCGTGGTCAGAGTTGTGCATCAAAGCGGGGGGATTTCCACCAAACACACAGAAGCGAGCCGCTGGTTAACTTACTCCATTCTCTTTTCACTAACATAAGGAAGGATATATAGGTCATCCCGACTTTATAATAATAACATCATATGCTGCACGTTCTTTTTACTGCCTTCAGCAGTAAAAAGAACGTGCAGCATATGATGTTATTATTATAAAGTCGGGATGACCTATATATCCTTCCTTATGGATGTAGAACGTTTGAGTAAATTCTTATCTCTTGTTATTGCTTGTTGCCTAATCCAGCAGCATAAGAGATTCCTCCCCACAGATGGGCCAGAAATAGTGAGTCACTGAAGCCTTCCGATGTATGACCCAGAGCAGTATACCAGGCTCGACCACCCTCGAATTCGTGATACCAGGCGATGGGATGATCCTTGCCCATTTCGCCGCCCTGATATGATGATTCATCAACTGTCAGTAGCACGTGTACGCTATTGCTTGGATTCGTTCTGAAGTTGTACCATTCATCGGTCCACTCCCACTTCTTTGGTAGCATCGAGGTTGAGCTATGCTGCGGGTCTTCTACATTGATGGTTGCACGGGCAATGTGAGGATGGTTTTTGAAAAATGCGCCGACCAACCTTCCATACCAGGCCCAGTCGTACTCGGTGTCTGTAGCTGAATGAATACCCGCGTAGCCCCCGCCAGCATGAATATAGCGCTCAAAGGCTGCTTTTTGATCGGCATCCAGGATATTGTTGCCGGAAGTAGATAAAAATACAACGGCTTTGTAGCGCGCCAGGTTTTCATCGCTAAAGGCTGACGCGTCTTCTGTAAAATCAACATGGATCGTATGTTCATTTGCCAACTTGCGGATAGCCTCTATGCCATCTTTGATAGATGCATGACGATAGCCTGCTGTCTTCGAAAAAACAAGGATCATTGTCGCCTTTCCATTCTTTCCTGCTGTCTTCACTGTCTGTTGCACTATCCCTGATTGCGATCTACCCACAACCAGCAATGCGCCTCCAAGCACAAGAGCAACTGCTAGCGTACCAATTAGTATTCTTCTAGACATCGTGTCCTCAGAGAAACTCTACTTAACATTTACTAATATGAATATACAACGCCATGTCTTTCTTTGTCACTTCAGCACATCAACGCCGCTCTTTCAAGCTGTGTTGTAACCCGAAAACGAGGGAAGCGAGACAAGTAGTGGCGAAGCCGCTGCCTGTGTTGTGACTCAGGGCCGCTATGCAGTTTGACAGAGCAATATCGATTCTTGACAGAGCTCTATATT
>CAXTXB010000123.1:0-12180 GCA_964247965.1 uncultured Dictyobacter sp.
GTGGAAGAGCGCGATGGCCATTCCGCCCAGTCCAGGGCCAATAACCGAGGCAAGTTGCCATGAGCTACTATTCCAGGTTGCGGCACTCTCAAATACGCTGTCCGGCACTAATTGCGAGTTTAAGGCCGATTGTGCGGGCTGACTAAATGCGTTTGCCGCCCCCATCACGAGAAGGCAGGCGTAGATGAGGGGCAAGGGTCCGCGCTCATACGATAATAGTGTTAAACCGAGCGAGCTAACGACCAGGAGAATCTGGGCGATGAATACGATCTGCTTTCGATTCATTCTATCGACGATGTGCCCGGCTGGCAATGAAAGTAGTATCACGGGAGTTACCAGGACCAGGCCTACGCCGCCCAGCACCAGTGCTGATTTTGTTCGCTCGTAAAGCTCCCAACCTAACGCAACTTCAAGCATCCGTGTACCAATGGACGAAATGAATGTTCCGAAGAATACCAGGCGAAAATTGCGAAAGCGTAACGCGCTATAAGGATCGTGGTTGACTGCAGGAAGAGGTGAAACCGGGGCAACACCTGGCAAATCTTTGCCAGGCTGTTGCTTGTCTTTGTCTACTAGACTCACGTAAAGTACCTCGCGAAGTTCTTATATGAACTTCTTCATGGAGAAATGAAAAGCTGCATAGGAAACGTCAGTATGAAGAAACTATAACACACTTTCTTTCGCACTGACAAAGCCTATTGATTGGTTCGAGGTGTGAGCAAGCTAGAACGCGGGCGTGCTGGCACGCCAAATCCTTGTCTCGTTTGTACAGAAACGAGATCCCCCTCAGAAAATGGAACATAGGGCTGTCTACGGTCTTCTCTGAGCTTGAAGACCTCGACCGATGTGAGCAGTTGACCAGCAATTTGCGCCAGTGTCTTCATTTGCTGTGTTGCCTGATTGGTGCTATTGCTACTTTGCTGGGTCGCTTCGGCGACCTGCTTCATAATCTGCTCAACCTTCCTGGAAGATTGCAGTTGCTGGATGGCGGCGCGATTTGTTACCTCTATTTCATCTGCCTGGCTCTCAACCACAGAAAAGATTGACTCAAAGGCATAGCCAACTTCTTTAGCATACGCGGCTCCCGACACAACCCTATGCTCGGTTTCTTGTATAGAGGATGCGGCTGTGTTAATGTCATCAAGGACACTACTCACAATTTTTACGATCATTCCTGTTTGTTCTTTGGAGCGCTCAGCCAGGCGGCGGATGCCGACAGCGATGGTGCCGAAACCAGTGCCCTGATCACCTGCCATCGCCGCCTGTATCGCTGCGTCTAATGCCAGGCGATTCGTCTGCTGAGCAATATTAGACATGACTTCAATAATATCACCGATCTCACGCGAGCGTTCTCCCAGCAGCAGTACTTTTTCAGTTGTGAAGTGGATGTTATTGTTGATAAGGGCCATGCCTTCAACCGTCTGCTGCACGGCGCTGCGTCCCCTCTCTGCAACCTCACGGGCCTCGTTAGCCACATTGTACAAGACGCGGGTACGCTCGGCTACCTGCCGGCTGGATCTTGACATATTATCTGTTTCTGTCGTCGCTTCTGCAATCTGCTGAATCTGGATGTCAGCATTGTCCACCAGTTGCTCCATATAGCCAAATGTCTGTAGTGTTACATTTTGCACGCCGCGTGCCAGCGTTTTCACGTTGACCACCAGGTTACTTAGTTGTCCAGCTGTCAAATTGAATGAATTGGCTAATGCGCCCAACTCGTTTTCCGAGACATTGGCCTGTATACGTAGATCCCCTTCTCCTATGCCGCTTACCTCATGGATCAAGCTCTCTATTTGCCCTTGGAGATCCCTATGACGATGCTGAACTTCTTGCATTAGCTGGTTCGTGACATCTAGCATACCGTTCATTGAGACCGCAACCTGATTAATTTCGTCGTTACCCTCAGTTTCAGCACGTGCCTTCATGTCACCTTGAGAAATGCGCCTGGTCAAACCGACCAGGCGGTTCAGAGGAACGACAATTGTGGAACTTAACAGCAAGCCAACAAAAATAATTACTAAAAGTGTGAAAAGTATTGCACCAGCAGTGTAGAAAATCAGGGGATTGGTAAGTGAAGGACCCACACGCGTTACTGTCGTTCCCATTTCTGTCGCACTATCTACTACCTGTTGCCAATGATTTTTCAGAACTAAAAAGTCAAGGTTGGCCTGATAGAAGTCTGCGTAAGACGTTTTATAACCTTTGTTCTCATCCAAGTCCGCCAGTGCAGTATCCTGTGCACGCTGATACGTAATCCAGTCTGAACTTTTCACTGCATTAAGAGCTATCTGCTGAATATTTGCTACGGTAGAACTTGGCGCATCACTCCTTAAAATATCTCTTATGCTCTTCATATTATCAGAGGTGGCGATTCCATAATTTTGCTGATATGACGCTAAATTATTATTAAATTCGAGTTCAAGATTTGTTATATCGGCTCCTATCAATCCTCCGGAGGCGGCCAAAGACGGGTCACCGCCCACCGCAGCACTATTTTGGGCGAAGACCTGGGCAAAACGAGCCTGAAGCAGGGCATTCATACGCTGCAGGTTTATTTGCTCTTGTGTCGCTGTATTCTGTGCCTCAAAGCTTGTTTGTACTGCCTGGCTACGCACTTCAAAGGACTGCAGATAGAAGACCCCCAATAGGACAATAACGATAACAGGTATAACTGCCACAGAGATCAGTACCATTAAAAGACGACGAAATATTGGTATGTTTCGCAAGAATTTGAACATGGTGGGCCCAGACCTTTCTTCATCCGAGGTTGCCTCATTATCACGTCCCCTCGTTTATCTAATTTAGGTTGGGAAGAAATATATGGGTGGATTAGAGGACTTATCTAAAATCTTAGCAGAAGTATACTATAAATTGTACCGTAAAAGGAATAGTAAAGAGAAGCCGCCGACCAAAACTCCTATCTTATAATAGCTCATCCCGAATTTTTGAAAAATGAGGAACAGCATGTGTTGCCTGCTTAAGCTCGTTTGTGCGGGTTTTGCTATTGCGACACATGGCATTGTTTTAGAGAATGGGCTCGTCCGTTTAGATGGTCCTCCTCAGGATCTTCTAACAAATCCAGAAGTTAATCATCTTTACCTGGGTGGCACCCTTTCTACAAAGTAGCAACCATCCCTTCCATAACTTTTTATAAGCAGAAGCCATTATTCCACAAGTCTTGCTGATTTAAGATCATTAAGAAGACGCACAACTAAATCAGGTGATTTGTGCAATAGATTTACTATCTCTTCTACAGTTCTATGTCCATCAACGAGAGAAAAGACCTGGCGCAGCTCGCGCGAAGAGAGCACGGGCGCTTTATTACCTGATTCAGTTCGTCTAAGAATCGTTCCAGACTGTATACTCTGTCCACTGGAATAGGGCTTAGACAGACTCCTGTTGTCCTGTGACTCGGGATATGTATTATATATACTCGGACTCTGTGCAGTTGGGTAAGGGTTCGTTCTACCCATACTACTATGCTCATCCCTTCCTGAATCCTCATTTGCGGGAGGTGGTGGCAAGAAGGTGCCAGGCAGAGGAGCAGGCTCCTCTAAGGACCATTGCAGTTTTCCACGATCGGTACTGACTAACCAGCGCATAGCTTCATTATCATGGAACAAGGCGTGCCCATCTATCTTGTTTTGCACCTGACAGGATACTACTTTTCCGTCAACAAAACGCATTTGGCCCCGCCAGGGCGTTCCATTTTGCACAGAAGGTTCAATCATAAGATCGCCACTTTGTCTAGAAGTCTGCATTAACTGCAAGAGATTCGCGAGATCCCTGGTCGTATGCACATATTTCCTTACATAATTATCATGTTACTGAATGAAAGAGAAGATGAGGTAAGTATAGCGAATTATCTCCTTAAACAGATTAAAATTGTGTTAAAAATTTGTTTCAATTTGAACTGCTGTTATATTAATAATACATGAATGTTAATTCGATAGGGTGTTTGGAATCTGGGATGAGTTTTGGCGAACCGGGGAGGTAGCAGATGGTCGCGGCTCATTGCTATGCTCGCCTTCATCGGCCTCCTGAAGGGTCTGCTCCACCGTTTTCGTGCGCAAGATGTTCATAGGCTAATTCTTCTCCCTCTGTCGTGTACTAACTATACTTTCTTAGTTGACAGAAGCTCCTTTCATCCCTACATAGATGAGCTTTCTGTATAAAGGAAATACAAGTGTGTCTATGTTAGATTTTACACGAGTGAAGGGTAAAATTATGATACAAGAGATCTTACAGAGTTATATTCCTGTAGGCACAATACTGGCAATCGATGCATAAATTATTAAGATGAAATGAAGTAGAAAAGCGTCTTCTGTATTTAACATCGACAATCATGTATAATTAAAGAGAGAAAAATAGGGAAGATGATTTTACTTTTGAATTTTTTGAGCAGGGGTCAATGATGAGTACAGGGACAGAACCACGCCGTCTTGGCAGGTATGAACTTCAGGAGCGGCTGGGGCGAGGGGGGATGGCCGAGGTATGGAAGGCACTTGACACACAGTTGCAGCGCCACGTGGCAATCAAGGTGCTCCATCCTAACCTGCGGACCGATCCTAACTTTACAGCACGTTTTGAGCGAGAAGCACAGCTGATCGCCGCACTTCATCATCCAAATATTGTGCAGATTTATGATTTTCAAGTGACGAGTAAGAGTGATGCAGATCATAAAAGCAGCGGAGAGCTTGCAGATGGCCCACAGAGCTCACAAAGTATAGATAGAGATAGTGATGAGCCTGCAGCATATATGATTATGAATTATGTAGAAGGACCGACGCTCGCCCAATATCTGCATGCGACAGTACAACAGGGAAAGTTTCTCTCCGAAGACGAGCTGCTGCAGCTCTTCAGTCCCATCTGCCACGGAGTCGACTACGCGCACAAGAGAGGAATGGTCCATCGAGATCTTAAGCCTGCGAATATTTTGTTGGACGAGCGAAATAAGGAGAATAATCCGGCTGGCGAGCCTATTATCTCCGACTTTGGAATCTCTAAGATGCTCAACGATCAGACGCAAACGCAGCACGGTTTCTGGTTGGGTACCCCTGCATACATTGCGCCAGAGCAGGTGCAGGGAGAGCGAACTACAGCACAGAGCGATATCTATGCCCTGGCAATTATACTCTACGAGACATGCACCGGGACACTTCCTTTTCACGCGGACGGTCCCGTGGCGCTAGCCATGCAACACGTAAATGGCACACCAACATCCCCAAGCTTGATTAATCCAAATATCAGCCCCGCGCTAGCACGTGTTATTATGCAGGGCCTGGAGAAAGACCCAACTCAACGCTTTACCACGGCCTCCGCATTGCTGGAGGCGCTGAAAGATGCATTGAAAAAACCAGAAGGTATACCAGAAGACGACAGCTATGCCACAAACATAGCTGTTGACGCGGCTGACGCACCCACATATCTCATACCTCAGGTGCATGCACAGACTCCTCCCTCCTATGCCGCATCCAAACAGGTCAGTCAGCAGCGCCGAAGTGAGGCGCATCCCCAGGTGCCGCCTCCCTCTATTGCAGCAGGAGAGACACCGGTCGCAACGGGAGACGAGCCTACAGTCATTACGGCACCTAAAGTGGTACAGAAGAGACGGAAGATAAGACCACTACTGATAGGGCTGGCTTGCCTACTCATTGCGGCGCTGGCAGGTGGAACATTTCTTGTGTTGCTGCGTCCCACACGTCCCACGGCTCCAGTGCCTGCTGACGCTGGTGTACTCAATTTTTTCAACTCGGGTCAGTACAACCAGGATGGGAGTGCAGGCATAACCGACGAAGTGCAGGTTGACTTCACGACGTTATCTGCACCAGATGCGGGGAAGGCATACTACGCGTGGCTTCTGAGTGATGCCAGGAACCAGCATCAGCAGAGCTTATTGCTGGGAAAGTTGGCGGTGAACAATGGCAAGGGTCAACTGGTATTTAACGGAGACCAGAAGCATTCTAATCTTCTTGCCCTCTATAGCCGCTTTGCCTTGACGATGGATAGCGCGACGCCTACACAACCCGGGCCGAAGAGCGGTTGGCGCTACTATGGGGAGATTCCAAATATCCCGATCCCTAGCGATACCATCAGCCACTACAGCTTGCTGGACCACATGCGACATCTCACGTCAGATGACCCTATAATGAATGCCATTGGGCTGCATGGAGGGCTCAATCTCTGGCTTGGACGCAACACAGAGAAATTGCTGGAAGCGGCCTCAGACGCGCGTGACGAAACAAATATGCCACTTCTGCACCGGCAGATTGTTCGCAGCCTGGACTATCTGGATGGGGAGGTTTACAGCAAGGCAGACGTACCGGCCGGAACACCGTTTTTGATCGATCCGCTAGCAGGGCAGGTCGGGCTACTCACATTTAATGAGGAGCAGCCATTGCCAGGGCTCCTGGCGCATGTTGGGAAGCATTTAGCAGGATTGGCGGAGGCACCGGGGGTCACGGATGGGCAGACAAAGCTGGCGAATCAACTCTCACAGGAGACGCAGATGATCGAGAAAGAGCTGGCAAGCGCGCGGGATGATGCGAAGAAGCTTGTGGCGATGAGTGATACCCAATTAGGACAGCCGGCGGCACATACGTTGCTGAACGATCTCTATCTACAAGTGAACCAGGCGTATGTAGGTCAGAGGGATGCGTCTTTACTAGAAAGTGAACGCGACAACGCCCGGCCACAGTTTCCACTATGGTCGGGCGTTGTGCACAGCCAGAAGACACCAGTGAGCGAGTACTCACAGAGGGAAGTAGTCTGTTCTCCACCATGCATTGCGTACTTTATTCAATTTTTGCTGAGAATTTTACCGGTGCGCAACCAGTTGTTTACGGCTCTCTTCATAGACATCATCTTCATCAGGCTGGTTGGCAACCATGAGGATGTAGCCGGTCGAGAGGATCGATGAGATGTCCACGTGAAAAGTGCGCATCTTCAGGCGCGTGCGGGAGAGCGCGCAGCGAACGGGGCGCATCTCCTGGTCCCAGACGCCTTCGGTCATGGCATCTTCAAGGTGCTGACGCGCCTTTGCGATGCTCTCTTCGTCGGTCTTGCCACCGCCGTAGAAGCTCGCATAGAGCACTTCGTAGGGGCAGTAATAAGGGAAGAGTTCGAGCAAGGGCATCAGGACGCTCATCTCCGTGTTCGTAAACTGCTCCTGGCGCACCAGGCGCGGAATGCTGTTATCCTCGCAAACCAGGTAAGAGAGCGTGCCGAAGCTTGTGTTTAAAGCCATGGTATGGCCCTGCGGCAACGAGTCCTGCAGAGAGAAGTGCAATATTTTCTCATTTTGCTGGCTGGGAGAGTCCGCCGTCATTTTAGGTTTACGCAAGTAGACTTTCTGCATGGTGATACTCCTTTTGGGTAGATGCGTCGGGGGCTACCAACCGCAAGCGCATGGACATACGTAGACTGGCCCTGGATACCCGGGATAAGTCACCGGGGTCGGTGGGCGAAACCAGGTCCGTCTCCGCATCCGCCTGGACACGCTGGCTGCCAGCATTCAGCAACACACCGGACACAATATCCGTCTGCTGCTGACCCAGGCTTTCCGTCACTGTCGGGACGAAGCGTACAGAGATAAGTAAGCGCGTTTTTATAGGACGATTTAAACGATTGCTATTTTGACTACGATAAACATATAAGGTCATTACTGCACCACCTGATAGACAACGGATGCCGGTAGAAGCGTAATGGTGTGTGCCAATGAGAGGAGATAGCCAAAGCCGAGACCTCCCACGATACCCAGCGCTAACAGGGCAACCAGGATGAATAAGAGTCGGTCATGCCAGATGGTGCGCGTCAGAAGAACTGGCGCAGGCTGCGTTTCCGTCAGTGAAACAGATGCATTGGATAGTAAAGATAACGGTTGCGCGAGGCAATCTTGCGCCTTTTCTTCCGCTATTTGTTTGTCTAGAGCTTTTTGTACGTCTATAAGCTGAATATCCACTGGAGTATCTGTAAGCTGAACATCGACAAACTGAACATCAACAGCTTGAGATTGCGGTTGTACGTTTGCATACGTTGATCCAAATGGGATGTTACTCTGCACAAGCTCGCCGTCGCGCCCGGACCGTGCATATAAAGGTTCGGTGATACGGGCAGTTTGTCGCGCTATGGGTACTCCCGGAACCTTAAACTGGCCAGAGGTCTTAGGCAAAGTGGACAGCGCGTGGGTTGACGACTGGAATCTGGCGCAGGTCTCTAAAGAAGAGAAGACTGCAAAGCCCTGCGCGCGCGCCCAGAGACGCAGACGTTCATTGCTCGCGATGACCAGGGTAAGATCCACACCGACAGAAGATGCAGCCTGCTTGAGTTCGCGCAGGTCCCCAGGACGATGGAAGACCGCGTCATCGGGCAAGACGACAATGATGCGCTGACCAACTCGTTGTGCTAACGAGGCCAGAATTTGTGCGCGCTCATCGCCGGGTTCTACTCCAATGATAGTGATGTCGTTTGTCGTCTCTTGTTTCATCTTCTCGCCTATTTTTCCTGCTCGCTCGTCTGTCCGCAGAGTAAATTACCAATTAATAGTTCCGCTCTATCCAATTTCTCTTTACGAACTATTTCTATGCTAATTATGCCTAAAAATAGGGTATAATTTTAAGAGGAAAGGTTATCATAAGCCTTATCATATTTATCATTTTGCTTTGGGGCGGGGAATCAGGAAGCAATTCTACTGCATTGTCAAGTTACATTGTGGCCTTCTGCTTCGCAGAGACGCAATGAACCTTGATAGAGCAGTACTAGCAGTTATTATGCTCGCACTACGTCATTTCCTGACGTTAAATAGTGAATGACCACTGAGCTAAAGACTCAGCGGCTTCTTCGGAAGTCACGGAGTCTTTCGTCTAGTAGCTTCTTCGGAAGCTTGCGTTCACCAGACTCGTTTCCAGAAATGGGAATACCGTTTGAGAGGTCAATACACCTGCGGTTGACGCATCAGACCGCTGCTCTGTTGCTGGAAGTTAAGTAGGCTTGAGGAAAGGGCCGGTGCTTTCAGCGCAAAAAGCCTCTTGAACTTTGTCGAGATGAAGTCGGATTCTCTTCGTGGTCATAGCGCAGGGATACGCATTACCCGCAGACGCGGAGCATTTTCCGAAAGGAGTTTTCTATGAACACCGTGTATGTCCTCTCGCCAGAGAGAACACCACTCATGCCTTGTCCGCCTGCCATCGCCCGTTTGTTACTCAAGCAGGGAAAGGCAAAAGTGAGGCACCGAACACCCTTTACGATTCAGCTTCTTGTACAGCCAGAGCATATGTACACGCAACCTTTGACACATGGTGTGGATACCGGAAGTTCTATGATCGGTACGGCTGTGGCTGATGAGAAGGGGAGCATTGTCTATCTCTCAGAAGTTGAAATCCGCAATGATATTGCAAAAACCATGAAGGAACGGGCGAAAGCACGTCGCACTCGTCGGAACAGAAAGACGAGATACCGACCGGCACGCTGGCTCAATCGCAAGAACTCGATCAAAACCGGACGCTTCTCCCCGACGATGAGAAGCAAAATTGAGGCTCATCTGCGAGAAATTCGCTTTGTACGATCCCTCCTACCCATCACGTCTACGATCTTGGAGACGGGCACCTTTGACCCTCATGCACTCCAGAATCCTGACGTCCTTCACAAGAAATGGCTCTATCAGAAAGGCATCACCTATGGCTTTGCCAACACCAAAGCCTGCGTACTCGCTCGTGACGGCTACTCTTGCCAGCAGTGTAAAGGGAAAGCAAAGGATCAGCGGCTCGAAGTGCATCATGTTGTCTTCCGCAGCCAGAACGGAAGCGATGAGGAAAGCAATCTTCTCACTCTCTGTAAAACCTGCCATGATGGGTTGCATCGAGGTGAGATTATCCTCAAGAAGATGGGCAAGAAAAAGGGAAGTCTGTTGCACGCTACGCAGATGAACAGCATTCGTCTTCAGTTGCTACGTCAGGTTGAGGCAGAGGAAACGTGGGGTTTTGTGACGAAAGAACATCGCCTCCTGGCAGGGTTGCCAAAAGAGCATTGCTTTGATGCAACCATGATCGCCACACGAGGCATCAAGCCCCTATTCTGCACGACGACCATGCTTGCGAAGAAATGCGTGCCAGATGGCGATTACCAACAGACCAAAGGCATCAGGAGCGAACAACGCCTTCCCACAGGGAAGATACAAGGCTTCCGCAAGTTCGACAAAATTCGCTACGAAGGGAGGGAGTATTTCATCAAAGGCCGCATGAGTAGCGGGTATGCCATTCTCAGCGACCTTTCTGGTAACAAAGTCGATTTAAAACCCATCCCGAAGTTTGAGAAGATGAGAAGAGTGAGCGCACGTTCCTCATGGATTATGACACAAAGAACCATGCCAAATTCCTTATCCTCTCCCATATGATTTTTGTATGCAAGTATCGGAAAAGCGTTTTCATACGCTATGGAGAGGAGACAAAAAGGATATTCAAGGACATTGCTACACGATCAGATTTTTCCTTTGAGACGATGGAAGTGGATCAGGATCATATCCACTGCCTCGTGAAGAGCGAACCGAAGATTTCCTCACTGGCAATTGTACGCAGATTGAAACAAGAATCGACAATACAGCTTTGGCGGGTGCATGAACGTGAATTGAGAAAACACTTTTGGAAGGAAAAGACATTCTGGAGTGACGGATACTTTTGTTGTACTATTGACAATGCGAGTGAGGAAACAATCAGACAATATATTGAGAGTCAAGGGTGAAAAGCGGCGATTCATCCACGAAGCTGAAGACTTCGCGGTTTTCTCGCCGCACAGATATAAAAGTGGTAACATATTACCGTGACTCGCAGTTGTTGTGTTCGCGCTACATATAGGGAATGGTGAGAAGATGCAAAGCCAGGAGACACCCCCTCAACCACGATTACGTTTGACTGAGGCTCGTTTGAACCGCAGTCTTTCACAGCAGGATGTGGCGGAAAGTATTCAGACAACACACGTCAATGTGAGTAGATGGGAACGCGGCATCACGAAGCCGAGTCCCTATTTCCGACGCAAGCTGAGCAGGCTGTTTGGCATGTCCGAGGAAGAGTTGGATCTGATTCCAGCTGCCCCGATGGCAACTCCTGCTGCAGATGAAGAGAATGGTACAGGAGAGTCAGCGAGCCGGGGAAATGCGGGAAAGAGTGTAGCCGCAGAGTCCTTGCCCGTCAACACCGACCTGCCCCCCATCTATGATCCCGCCATTCCGCTGGGCCTGCAGAATCCGCTCATCGGGCGCGAAGAAGAGCTCAAAAAGATCAAAGAGCGGCTGCAGGAAGGCGGCAGCGTAGCGCTCACCGCCCTCAACGGCCTGCCAGGCGTCGGCAAGACCGCCCTCTCAATCACCCTCGCCCACGACCCCGAGATCCGCCAACACTTCAAAGACGGCATCCTCTGGGCCGGCCTCGGCCTCAAACCCAACATGCCCGGCCTCCTCAGCCGCTGGGGCACCCTCCTCGGCATCTCCGCCAACCAGATGACCAGCCTGAGCAACAACGAAGCCTGGGCAAAGGCTATAAGAAACGCCATCGGCACCAGAAGGATGCTCCTGGTGCTCGACGACGCCTGGGAACTGGAGGAGGCGTTGATGGTGCGCGTGGGAGGCCCAAACTGCTCGCACCTGGTCACCACCCGCTTCCCCAATATCGCCGCGCACATGACCATCGGCGGGGCAACGATCATCAAGGAACTGGGCGAGGAAGAGAGCATCCGCTTGCTGCGCCAGCTCGCTCCGCTGGCCGTCGATCGCGAGGCCCAGAAGGTCCACGATCTCGTCCAGGCCGTCGGCGGTCTGCCGTTAGCACTGACACTCATGGGCAATTATCTTCGCAAGCAAGCATCCAGCGGACCCGCACGCCGCATCAGCGCCGCCCTCGAACGCCTGAGCAACGTCGAGACACGCCTGCAGATCGAAGAGCCACACGTGCCCGCCGAAACTCACCCCAGCCTCAGCGTCGACATCCCACTCTCGCTACAATCCGTCATCGCCGTCACCGACCAACGGCTGGACAAAGGCGCGCGCGCCGCACTCTACGCCCTCGCCGTCTTCCCCCCCAAGCCAAACACCTTCTCCGAAGAAGCCGCCCTCGTCGTCGCCGCCTGCACAATCGAAGACCTGGACGCCCTCAGCGATTCCGGCCTCCTGGAGATCAACGGCGGCGAACGCTA
>CAXTXB010000124.1:0-1431 GCA_964247965.1 uncultured Dictyobacter sp.
GTTCATCTTTTTTCAAAAATTCGAGATGGGTCATTTTACGTCTAAATTGTTTCTAAAATTTATTTGGAGAGGGATATCATGTCATCACCCAGTCAACCCCAGGTAGGAACGTCAAAGCGAATCGTGGTTGTTGATACTTCGCAAAGTCCTTTTGCGCGTTTGCGTCCGCTTGGTCTCGCTGATGTGCATATCAACGATGCGTTTTGGACGCCGCGCCTTGAGATTAATCGTACGGCCACAATTCCGTTCGAGTATGAGCAGTGCGAGTCCACGGGCCGCCTGGATAACTTCCGGCGCGTCATTGGACTCTACGATGGGCCATTTCAGGGCAGGTACTTTAATGATTCGGATGTCTACAAGTGGTTGGAAGCCGCCTCCTGGTCCCTGGCGACCCATCCTGATCCGGAGCTAGAATCTCAGGTCAACAAGACCATCGAGCTGATCGCGGCCGCGCAGGACAAGGATGGCTACCTGGATACCTATTTTACATTCGAGCGGGTTCCCGAGCGTTGGACGAATCTACCAGTGCTGCACGAGCTCTACTGTGCCGGCCACTTAATACAGGCCGCAGTCGCCCATCATCGTGCGACGGGCTCTGACTCTCTGCTCAAGGTGGCGACGCGCCTGGCCGATCATATTGTTGCTACCTTCGGCCCTACAGCGCACTCGGGTGCCTGTGGACATCCTGAGGTGGAGATGGCCCTGGTCGAACTGGCACGCGATACGGGCGATAAGCGCTATTTGGAGGAGGCGCAGTTCTTTATTGAGCAGCGCGGCCACCATCTGCCTTCGATGGATGGGCGGGCATACGACCAGGATCACGCACCGATACGAGAGCAGCACGAGGTGGTGGGCCACGCGGTGCGCGCGCTCTATCTCTACTCGGGCGTGACGGATGTCTCTGCGGAGACCGGCGAGCAGGCGTTGGAGCAGGCTATGCAGACGCTGTGGGATAATTTCACGTCGCGCAAGGTGTATATCACGGGCGGCGCGGGTGCACGCTATGAGGGCGAGGCGTTCGGCGAGAACTACGAGCTGCCTAACGACCGCGCTTATGCCGAGACGTGTGCGGCGATCGCTTCTGTGATGTGGAACTGGCGTCTGCTCTTGCTGAAGGGTGAGGCGCGCTTCGCGGATATGATAGAGACTACGCTCTACAATAGCGTGCTCTCGGGCGTCTCTCTCGATGGCGAGGTCTTCTTCTACCAGAATCCGCTGGCGGACAGTGGTCACCACCGCCGCCAGCCGTGGTTCACGACGGCCTGCTGCCCTCCAAATATCGCCCGCCTCTTCGCGTCCCTGCCCGGCTATCTCTACTCGACATCTGACGCAGGTCTCTGGACGCATCTCTATATCGCCAGTACCGCCACAACAACCCTGCCGGATGGCCAGCCAGTCACCCTGCAGCAGCAGACGAATTATCCCTGGGAT